>CADCAD010000018.1 GCA_902799325.1 uncultured Ruminococcus sp.
CGCGGGTGCGCCCCTACGGAGTTAAGGTCAGGTTCGGTTTATTTGCAAGGTTGCAGGTGCGCAGAACGGTTTGGATTAACCGCATTTTTCAGTGTGACCGTAGGGGAGACCCTTGCGGTCTCCCGTTTGCCGCAGAGCGGCAAATGACAGGGGCAAGCCCTGTCACTACAATGTTATAGAAAGGTTTGATAGAGTGAAAATCGCCCCAAACGCCGGGCGCTTTTGAAATGTCAGCGTAATTTTTCCTTTATCGAAAAAAACAAGTTGGCTTTTCCGCAACAAAAGGGACGCGCTTTCGCACGTCCCTTTGTTGCCGCAAAATCTTAGTCCTCGTAGGGAACAAAGTCCTCTTTGCCTACGCCGCAAACGGGGCAGCACCAATCGTCGGGAAGATCCTCAAACGCAGTGCCGGGCGCGATGCCGCTGTCGGGATCGCCCTCAGCGGGATCATAGATGTAGCCGCAGGGCTCACACATATATTTCATGGCTGTTTCTCCTTTCGCAGAATTTCAATTTAATAAAGACGCAACCGTCCAAATTACAGCAGATGGGCTCTCAGCTCGTCGCCGGACAGCGCGGACAGATATGCCGGCGCAATATCAAACACGGTCTTGGCGCCGCTGACGCCCTCGGCGTTCAGCCTTGCCGCCGCACGCGCGTAGGCAATCAGCACCGAGCCGGTGAACTCGGGGTTGGAATCGAGCTTGAGGCTGTATTCGATAACATGCTTGGTGCCGTCGCTGCTTTCGCCGGAATAAATCACCGAGCCGCCGTGGGGCAGACCGCTGTGGTTTGCCTTCATTTCCTCCGCCGTGATAAAGGTCACGGTGGTGTCATAGTCGGAGAAGTAGTTGGGCATGGTCTTGATTTCGTTCTCAATTCTCGCCAAATCGGCGCCCTCCTCGGCAACCACAAAGCACTCTCTGGTGTGCTTCTGACGGGTGCTCAGCTCCGGGTTTTCGCCGTTGCGCACCGCTTCCAGCGCCGCCGGAACAGGCACGGTGTACTGACGCGCGTCGAGCACGCCCTCAAGTCTTCTTACCGCGTCGGAGTGACCTTGGCTGACGCCCTTGCCCCAGAAGGTGTAGTCCTTGCCGTCGGGCAGAACAGAATGGGCATATACGCGGTTGAGTGAGAACATACCGGGATCCCAGCCGCAGGAGATAACGCCCACCTTGCCTGCCGCCTTGCTCGCCTTGTCCACGTTGGCAAAGTGAACGGGCACGTTGGCGTGGGTATCAAAGCTGTCAATCACGTTGTACAGCGCCGCATACTTCGGCGTCATTGCGGGCAGGTCGGTGGCGGAGCCGCCGCAGATAACGAGCACGTCGATATCCTCCTTGCCGGTGTCGAGGTCGGCGGTGCTCTTGACGGGCACGCCCTCGGTGTTGATTGTCAGCGTTGCGGGATCTCTTCGGGTGTAAACGGCGGCAAGCTCCATGTCGCTGTTCTTCTTGATGGCAGCCTCAACGCCCTTGCCGAGGTTGCCGTAACCCAAAATTCCGATTTTTACCATGTTTGATTCCTCCAATGTATGAATTTGCGGATTGCTCCGCGAAAAAGCTGTATCTGCCGCTCAGTCGGCGATTTTCAGCGAAATGTCAAACGCCTTGACCGAGTGGGTGATGGCGCCCATCGAGATGATGTCCACGCCGGTTTCGGCAATCGCGCGCAGCGTTTCGTCGGTGATGCCGCCGCTCGCCTCCAGCAGCGCTCTGCCCGCGGTGATTTCCACCGCCTCGCGCATCTGCTCCACGCTCATGTTGTCGAGCATAATCACGTCCACGCCTGCTTCCAGCGCCTGACCGAGCTCGTCGAGGTTGCGCACTTCCAGCTCGATTTTGGTCATGTGGCCGAGCTTTTGCTTCAGCGTCGCTACGGCGTTGGCAATTCCGCCGCCGGCGTCCACGTGGTTGTCCTTCAGCATGGCGGCGTCGGACAGGTTGTAGCGGTGGTTTTTGCCGCCGCCGACCGTCACCGCGTACTTTTGCAGCGGGCGCAAGCCGGGCAGGGTTTTGCGCGTGTCGGCGATGGAGGCGTTGGTGCCCTCAATCAGCTTCACCGCGCGGTTGGCGGCGGTGGCAACGCCGCTCATGTGCTGAATCAGGTTCAGCGCGGTGCGCTCGCCCTTGAGGAGCGTGCGCGTTTTGCCCTTGATTTCGGCGATGATGTCGCCCTTTTCCAACACGTCGCCGTCGTGCTTGTACACCGTGGCTTCAAAGCCCTCGGGCTGCAACATGCGGAACACGCGCAGCGCCGCGTCAATGCCGCACAGCACGCCGCTGTCCTTTGAAAGGAAGCGCGCGGTGTTTTCCTGCTCCTCGGGAATGAGGTAGTCGGTGGTGACGTCGAGGTAGTTGATGTCCTCAAGCAGCGCGGTTTTGATGATATTGTCAAGATAAATACTGTTAATCATTGGTTACCCTCTCTGACCTCGTCCAAAATGATGCTCGCAACCACGGCAATACTCTTTGCCTCCACAAAGTCGGAGCTGATTTCATAGTTTTCGCTGAACAGCTGCTTGATGATTTCCTCAATCTCGCGGTAGCTGTCCTCATATTTTTCGGGCTTGGGCAGGACAAAGTAGGCGTCCTGCAAAATTTCGCGGATGCGAGTTGCTCGCCAAGCGGTTCGCGCCGTGAACGCCGGTGTGGGAGCACTCGCCGGCGGCGTACAGGCCGTCAATCGAGGTGCGCGAGTGCAGGTCAACGTCGATGCCGCCCATCAAATAGTGCTGGCACGGGAACACCGGGATTCTGTCCTTGGTGATGTCCACGCCCTCCTCCAGGCACCGCGCGTAAATCATCGGGAAGCGGTCGCGCACAAAGTCCTGCGGCTTGTGGGTGATGTCGAGATAAAAATGCTCGCTCTGCGTTTTCAGCGACTCGCGCACGATGGCGTTCGACACCACGTCGCGCGGCGCCAGCTCGCCGCGTTTGTCATAGTCAAAGGCAAAGCGTCTGCCGTCGCAGTTGAGCAGCACGGCGCCCTCGCCGCGCACGGCTTCGCTGATGAGAAAGCGCTCTCTGCCCTGATCCGCCGCAAAGGCGGTGGGGTGGAACTGCACGCGCGACAGGTTGCGGATGTTGGCACCCAGCATGTGGGCAAAGGCGATGCCGTCGCCGGTGGCGATGGCGGAGTTGGTGGTGTATTTATACACCCTGCCGATGCCGCCGGTGGCAAAAATGCAGTAGTTGCAGCCGAAGTAATGCGGCAGGCTGTCCTTTAGAACGCTCAGATAAAAGCCGTTTAAGGTTTTGTGGATGGAATACAGCAACGCGTTTTCCAGAATGTCCACATTCGGCAGCGTGCGCACCGCGTCAATCAGCGCGTCCACAATCGCCTTGCCGGTGGAGTCCTTGTGGTGCACAATGCGGTGGCGGCTGTGGCCTGCCTCCAGCGTTTTGCACAGCGTGCCGTCGGGGTTGAGGTCGTAGTCCACGCCCAGCTCCTTGGTTTTCAGCACGTCGGCAGGACCTTCCTTGACCAGCTTTTCCACCGCGGCAAGGGTGTTTTTATATTTGCCTGCAATCAGCGTGTCGCTGATGTGCAGCTTATATGCGTCGTGCACGGTGTCCAGCACGCAAGCCACGCCGCCCTGCGCCAGCGAGCTGTTGGACAGCGGCAGCTCGCGCTTGGAAAGCAGCAGCACGCTGACGTCGCGCGGAAAGTTAATCGCGGCATACAAGCCTGCCGCGCCGGTTCCGACGATGATGACGTCGTATCGTTTCTCCATGATAAACCCTCAAATTCTATTTACAAAACCGTCGATTTATACTATACTAATGGTAAGGGCAAAGCCTTATTCCATTTTATTATACTACAACCTTTTAAATTAGTAAAGTGTTTCCGGCATATTTTATGCAAGTGCCATCAAAACCCATCAACATCTATTGCGTATCATTCCGCATAGCTTTGTCGGACTCCTTGACAGGCTTTTACGGAGATTTTGAGGAACGATTCTATGATTGAAAACGAACAAAGACCTGACCGCGCGCTGCTGGTCAGCGTGGACACGGGCAGCTATGACGCCGAGTCGTCGCTGGAGGAGCTGGCGGAGCTTGTCAAGAGCGCCGGCGCCGAGCCCGTGCTGTCGATGATGCAAAAGCTGCCGCGCGTGGAAAGCGGCACCTATGTCGGCACCGGCAAGCTGCAGGAAATCGCGGACATCTGCCGCGAGCAGGAAATTGATTTGGTGGTGGCGGACAGCGAGCTGTCGCCCACGCAGATAAAAAATATGGAGAACGCCGCCGACGTGCGCGTCATCGACCGCACCACGCTGATTCTCGACATCTTCGCCCTGCGCGCGCGCAGCAGGGAGGGCAAGCTGCAGGTGGAGCTGGCGCAGCTCAAATACCTGCTGCCGCGCCTGACCGGCAGGGGCGTGGAAATGTCGCGTCTGGGCGGCGGCATCGGCACGCGCGGTCCCGGCGAAACCAAAATCGAAACCGACCGCCGCCATATCCGCCGCAGGATGGAAACGCTCCGCGAGGAGCTGGCGGAGGTGGAAAAGCACCGCCAAATGCTGCGCCGGCGGCGTGAAAAGGACGGGGTGATCACCTGCGCCATCGTCGGCTACACCAACGCCGGCAAGTCCACCCTGATGAACACGCTCACCGACGCGGGCGTGCTGGCGCAGGACAAGCTGTTTGCCACGCTCGATCCCACCTCGCGCGCCCTCAGGCTGCCGAGCGGCGTCAGCATCATGCTGATTGACACCGTCGGACTCGTCCGCCGCCTGCCGCACCATTTGGTGGAGGCGTTCCGCTCCACCCTGGAGGAAGCGGCGCAGTCGGACATCATCATCAACCTCTGCGACGCGTCCGGCGAGGAGGCGCACCTGCATTTACAGGTGACGCGCGATTTGCTCGACTCGCTCGGCTGCGGCGACACGCCCGTGCTGACCGTGCTCAATAAATGCGATTTGCTCGACGCCTCCGTCATGCCGCAGGATTTCGCCGGCTGTATTCAAATCAGCGCGAAAACCGGCGAGGGCATTGACGCCCTGCTGCAGGCGATTGAGGACAACCTGCCGGTGCGCATGCACCGCGTCAGCCTGCTGGTTCCGTTTGCGCAGGCGGGGCTTGTCAGCGATATCCGCCAAAGCGGCACGCTGCTCAGCGAGGAATACACCGCCGACGGCGTGGCTGTCGAAGCGGTGGCGGACGAACAGCTCTACGCCAAGCTGAAGGCGTTTGAAAGGTAAAAGGAGAAAAGGACATGGAAATGATCACCGACATGGATTTTGCCGTTCTCGATTGGATACAAAGCGTGCTGCGCTGCACGGTGCTGGATTGGCTGATGACCGGCTTTTCCTACCTTGCCGAGGGCGGCGCCGTTTGGATTGTGCTCGGCATTGTGCTGCTGTTTTTCCGCAAGACGCGCGCGGCAGGCGCTGCGCTGCTGGCGTCGCTGCTCATCGGCTGGGTAATCGGCGGCTTTGTCATCAAACCGCTGGTGCAGCGCGTGCGCCCGTGCAACATCAACACCGACGTGCTGCTCGCCGTCAAGCGCCCGAGCAGCTACAGCTTCCCGTCAGGCCACAGCATTACCTCCGGCGCGGCTGCCGCCGTGATGCTCGCCACCCACCGCAAAATCGGCTGGGCGGTGCTGCCCGTGGCGCTGCTCGTGATGTTCTCGCGGCTGTATCACTATGTCCACTATCCGACCGACGTGCTCGCGGGCGCGCTGCTCGGCGTGCTCACCGCCGTGGTGGTGCTGCTGATCATGCGCAAAACCGGGCTGGAGCGGAAGCTTTCGCCGCACACAGCGTGAATGACAGAAGCGGCTGAGGCAGCGTATGGAGAGGAAAGGCTTAATAGAGAGCAAAAGCACCCATTGTAGTGACAGCCCTCGCGGCTGTCATTTTGCAGTACTTTTGCTTTTTCTACTTGCATTTTGCAAATAACTGTGATATACTAATGTGTAGTGCAAGTTGCATTATGTTCAAATAAGCGAGCGGCAGGCCCTGTGCGATTGGGGCCTGCGAACCATGTCAGGCGGGGAACCGAGCAGCATTAAGCAGTGTTTCCGATGCGATACAGTCAGTCTGCCGTTCACTTATTTGAATAGGCGGCTTGCCTTTTTTACTCTATCAAGAATATGCAGAGGGCAGGTGAATGGTTTTGTATCAGGTTTTATACCGCAAGTGGCGTCCGAAAACCTTTGACGATGTGTCGGGGCAGGAGCATATCACCGCCACCCTCAAAAACGAAATTCAGGAAAACCGCCTCAACCACGCCTATCTGTTCACCGGCTCGCGCGGCACCGGCAAAACCACCTGCGCCAAAATCTTGGCAAAGGCGGCAAACTGCCTGAACCCCCAAAACGGCAATCCCTGCTGCGCGTGTGACATCTGTCAGGGCATCGAAAACGGCAGCGTGCTCGATGTGGTGGAGATGGACGCGGCGTCCAACCGCAAAATCGAGAACATCCGCGACATCATCGACGAGGTGCAGTTCAAGCCCGGCAAGGCGCGCTTCCGCGTGTATATCGTCGACGAAGTGCACATGCTCACCCCCGAGGCGTTCAACGCGCTGCTCAAGACGCTTGAGGAGCCGCCCGAGCATGTCATTTTTATCCTTGCCACCACCGAGGTGCACAAGCTGCCGCAGACGATTCTGTCGCGCTGTCAGCGCTTCGATTTTCACCGTATTCCGCCGCAGGCAATCGCGGACAGAATTCAGTTTGTCGCCGCGCAGGAGCAGGCGCAGCTGAGCGAGGACGCCGCCATGCTGATTGCGGGCGTCGCCGACGGCGCGCTGCGCGACGCGCTCTCGCTGCTCGACCGCTGCCTTGCCATCAGCACCACCGTGGACGAAAAGGTCGTTCGTCAGGCGGCAGGCTTGGCGGATAAAAAGTATCTTTACGAGCTGTCCGCCTGCGTCATCAATAAAAACACCGCCAAGGCGCTCGAGGTGATTGACCGCCTTTACGGCGAATCAAAGGACATGGCGCGGCTCTGCGACGAGCTGATTGCCCACTTCCGCGCGCTCATGCTCCTGAAATCCATGCGCCATCCGCAGCAAATTCTGGTGATGTCCGCCGACGAGCTGGAGCAGGCGCAGACACAAAGCGATTATCTGTCCCTTGCGGACATTGTATATGACATGGACGTCCTCTCACGCGCCTATCAGCGCATGGGCAAGGGCACCGGCGACCGCACCGAGCTGGAGATGGCGCTGGTCAAGCTGTCCTCTCCCGAGCTCGACGCCACCAACGAGGCGATCGCCGCGCGGCTGACCGCGCTGGAGCGCGCCGTCAAGCGCGGTATTCCGGCACAGACGGCACAGCCGACGCAGCCCTTGCAGACGGCTCCGCAGCCCGAAAAGGCGGCGCAGCCCGCTTCCGCGCCGGAGCCTGAGGAGAAACCTGCGCCCGAACCTGCGCCCGAACCTGCGCCTGCGGAGGAACAAAAGCCTGTTGAGGAACAAAAGCCTGCGGAGGAACACGCGCCTGCGCCTGTTGAAGCGCCTGCGCCGGCTGAACCTCCCAAGCAGGAGGAACCCACGGCGCCGCCTGCTCCCGTGCAGGAGCAGTCTTTTGCGCCGCCTGCGCCGCAGCAAACGGCACCCGCGCAGAGGGATATGACGGCGCTGTATCAAAACGCCGTTCCGCTGCCGCAGTGGGTAGAGGTCGTGGAAGCGCTCAGCAGCATTTCCAAGTCCATTTCGGCGGCGTTTGTCGGCTCGACCGCGTATGAAAGCGGCAGCTATTTGCTGATTGACGCCAAAAACAGCATGGCGTTCGACTTGCTGCGCCACAGCACGCAGCGGCAGGACGTGCGCCGCATTATTCAGGAAATCACCGGGCGGCGCTACAATCTGGGTCCCTACCGTCCGCCAGAAAAGCAGGCGGAAGCGGTTGATCCCATGCAGCAGTTCAAGGCGGCGCTGCAGGACAGCGGCATCACGGTCGAGGAAGCCTAGCGCTTCGCCGAAAACACGGAACCAACATACAGTTTACCATAGAAAGGAAGTTTATCATGAAAGCAAGATTACCCAAGGGATACGGTGGCGGCGGCGCCAACAACATTCAGCAGCTGGCACGTCAGGCACAAAAAATCCAGGACGATATGGAAGCGGCAAACGCCGAGCTGGAAACCAAGGAATATGAAGCGGCAGCCGGCGGCGGCGCGGTCAAGGTGACCGTCACGGGCAAGATGGAGCTTTGCAAGGTGGAAATCCAGCCCGAGGTTGTCGATCCCGAGGACGTGGAAATGCTCGCCGATTTGGTGATGGCAGCGACCAACGAGGCGCTGAGAACCGCCGCCAAGGAAAAGGAAGAGCGCATGGACGCCATTTCCGGCGGACTGAACATTCCGGGAATGTTTTAATCATGGCGCAAAATCAGGTTGCGCCGCTGGAAAATCTGGTTGACCAGTTTGAAAAAATGCCCGGCATCGGGCATAAAACCGCCCAGCGGCTTGCATATTATGTATTGAATCTGTCAAAAACAGAAGCGGACGCGCTTGCCAAGGCGGTGACGGACGCGCACGACAAAATCCACTATTGCAGCCGCTGCTGCAACCTCACCGACCGCGAGCTGTGCCCCGTGTGTCAAAACCCGGCGCGCGACCACAGCGTCATCTGCGTGGTGGAAACGCCGCGCGACGCCACGGCGGTGGAAAACACGCACGAGTACAGGGGCGTGTACCATGTGCTGCACGGCGCCATTTCTCCGCTCAACGACGTCGGTCCCGACAACCTCACCATCAAGGAGCTGCTTCGCCGTCTCGGCGGCGAGGACGTGCAGGAGGTCATCATGGCGACCAACCCCACGGTGGAGGGCGACGCTACGGCGCTGTATATCTCCAAGCTCTTAAAGCCGATGGGCGTCAAGGTGACGCGGCTTGCCTACGGCATACCCGTCGGCGGCGATTTGGAATACGCGGACGAGTACACGCTGGCAAAAGCGCTGGAAGGCAGGAATGAAATCTGATGGCTTCACTGAAAACAATCGCGCAAAACAAAAAGGCGCACCACGATTATTTCATCGAGGAAAGCTATGAGGCAGGCATCGAGCTGTTCGGCACCGAGGTCAAATCCATCCGTCAGGGCAGGGTAAACCTCAAGGACAGCTGGTGCTCCATTGTCGAGGGCGAAATTTTTGTCAACGGCATGCACATCTCGCCCTATGAGCAGGGCAACATCTTCAACCGCGATCCCATGCGCGTGCGCCGTCTGCTTATGCACAAAAAGGAAATCAACCGCCTCTACGGCGTGGTGAAGCAGACCGGCTATTCGCTGATTCCTATTTCGCTCTATTTCAAGGACAGCCGCGTCAAGGTGCAGGTCGGCTTGTGCAGGGGCAAAAAGCTCTATGACAAGCGCGAGGACATGGCAAAGCGCACCGCCAAGCGCGACATCGAACGCGCGCTGAAGGAGCAGAACAGATAGTCTTTTTAATGAAAAACGGAAAAGGTGAGGGACAGGGTGCAGAAATCCCACCCTTCCTTCCACTTTCCGCTCTATAAACGGGGATGTAATGGTTTCGACGGGGGACGCGACCCGTGATAAGCGAGCGGCGGTGCGGAACCGCCATAAAATCCGCAAACTTAAAATAACTGACAAAAGAACAGTTGCTTTAGCTGCTTAATGCAGCTCGTCTCTGCGCAGAGCACCCCGGCTGCGTAAGAGGCGTCGACCAGGGGTAAAGGTGAACAGAGCAGCGCTTCGGGCTCTGTCATCCACAAGAAGCTACTGAACCGGTAAGCCTGCCGACGGGCGTACCGGCAAGGGAATGTCAGTACACCGGCTGCGCTCGGAGAAACTCACGGCAAACATCTTTCGGACAGGAGTTCGATTCTCCTCATCTCCACCAAACAAGTATTGGATGAACACCTACTTTTTCAGCGGCGGTTTTGCCGTCAGATGTGTCCTCTGATACAACAACAGAACGCCGTTTCAGTGTAAAAAGCCGGAACGGCGTTTTTGTTAATTCTTTTGGTAATAGTAGAAAAACAGTTTAGACTATGATATAATTGATTTACAACCTATTATTAATTCATAATAAAGCAGAAAGGAAAGTATTTTTGAAAAAGTACGTGTCTATTTTCGGCGATTCAATCAGCACACTATCCGGGTGGAATCCAAAGGATTATAACGTCTTTTACGAAGGCGAGAATTGCGAACGCTCCGGCGTCAAAGAATATTCTGATACTTGGTGGGGACAGATGATCGATTATCTCGGAGCAAGTTTATTGGTTAATGATTCTTGGTCAGGCAGTCGAGTAACAAAGCTGCCGTATTATTATCGATTATTCCCATCCGGAATCAGCGACGAAAGGATCAATAATCTAAAAAAATTGCACAGAAATCCCGATATTATTGTTATTCAATTGGGAGTAAACGATTGGGGGTTCGGAGTCGATCTGTCAGCTCAAAACCTTAACGACAATGAACGAAATAAATTTGTGTTCCGCGACGCATACAGCATGATGCTTGAAAAATTGAAATTGAAGTATCCTAAGGCGCAGATTTATTGCGTTACTCTGTTTTCGACATATACGCCAACGGAGCCGGTAATTCATTTTCCCAAGGTGCTGTACGGAAACAGTATCGAGTCCTATAACAAAGTAATAGGTGAAGTTGCGCGCGAATATCAATGCGAGGTAATAGATTTATATGCCGATAAAATCTCGATCCCGACAATCGACGGCTCGCATCCCAATAAAGATGGCATGAAGATACTCGCAAAGCTTATTGCCAGAGGAATACTGAGCGGAGACTGCTTGCACTTGGATTGTCAAACCGATCACCAATATGTGCAAATCGGAGGGGATTCGCACAAGAGAGTGTTGATGTGTTCACAATGCGGGAAAATAAAAGAAGAGGAATTATCCTGACGTGGTGGATCATTGACGAAAAAAGAAATCCGTTGTAGAATAAAGTGAAAAGGCAGGAAAGGGGAGATGCCGCTGATGAAACACAAAAAGCTAAAAACACCCGTGATATATTATGTTTTCGCGGGCATACTGCTTTTGATACTTGCCTTTGCGGGTTATCAGGCGCTGAAAATATATCTTCCCCAGTCAGAGGAATCGAAGGCATTTGAGTCGATCAAGGAAGAAGCAGGGATAAAAGATATCAGCGCGCAGGAGATCATCGGCAGCACGGAGCTGTCGCAGTCCGGTGAAACTGACAAGAAAACGGAAAACGCCGCGGATAACACGCCCGTCTTAACCTTGACTCAGAAGAACAGCGACTTTGTCGGATGGCTCAGCATCGAAGACACCGTGATAGATTATCCCGTTATGAAATCCGATGAGAGCGATCCCGAGTTCTATCTGCACCGTGATTTTGACAAAAACTATTCGTATTCGGGTACGCTGTTCATCGGCGAGGGCTGCGACGCCGATTCAGACGCCTTTGAGATCTACGGTCACAACATGAACTCCGGTTCTATGTTCGGCAGTCTCGACAGCTACAAAAGCGGCAGCTTTGCGCTGGAGCATAAGGATATCGTATTTCGGACGGTAAAAGAAAACCGTGTCTATCGCGTCTTTGCCGCCTTTCAAACCAAACTGATCGATGAGGATTCGAACGACTTCGCCTACTACCGATCGGTAGGCAAGCTGACCAAGGCCGAGTATGAGCGGATGCTGGAAAACATCCGGAATATGTCGCTGATCTCTCTGAACGAAGCTCCAAAGTATCCGGAGCAGATCATGTTTTTGTCGACCTGCTACTACCATACCGACGAAGGAAGATTCGTAGTGGCCGCATACCGAATTGCATAATTATTCATTCATCCTTTCAACCGTCGTACATTTTGTGCGGCGGTTCTTTATTTTGTATATATGTGAATAAATATTTATCCAACTGTCATTATTGCAAAACAGAAATATTTTGGAGAAAATAAACAAAAAAGTCTTGAAATTGTTATTCTAATATGCTATAACAGCTCTTAAGTATGAGTGTCAGAAACGGAGGGGTGCATATTGGAAGAAGAAAACGCACAGAAAAACACGTTGGATGAAGCGATATCCTCTGCGGATAATGATTCTCAACATACACAAGCGCACCCACTGCCCCAACCTCCAGACGCTGACTGTACGCAAAGGCCCAAGGCAGAAGCGTCTGGTTTTTCGCCTGAAAAAAAGGAGAATACCGACCGCAAAAAGCCCGCCGGTAAACGACCTAAGGGCAAGCCGCGCAAGAAGAAAAAAACCACCAAGCAGCTTGTTATCGGATTGCTGATCAAGATAGCGGTGATCGTGTTGGTCGTATGGGGAGTTTTCACCTTTGTTTTGGGGATCACGATCCATTACGGTAACAATATGCATCCTATGGTGCGCGACGGCGATCTTGTGATCACCCTCCGGCTGCAAAAGCCGTATATCAACGCGGCGGTGATGTACGGGCACGACGGCAAGACGACCGTCGGCAGAGTCATCGCGATGGAGGGCAGCGTTGTCGATATCGCCGAAAACGGCGGTATCACCGTCAACGGCAATACCCCTACCGAGGAAGTGTTTTATCCGACCTATCCCGCGGACGGCTCAGATATAAAGTATCCGTACACCGTACCCGAGGGCAAGGTGTTTATCCTCAACGATTTTCGTGAGGACACCAACGACAGCCGCAGCTTCGGCGCAGTAGATACCGGCGATCTGCAGGGCACCCTGCTGCTCACCATGCGGCGCAGAGGCTTTTGATATGCCTCATAAACTTTACCGTTATCCTTTAGGATGACGATTTCCCGCCATACGCGGGAACACAAACAGTCAGCAATTCAATTGCATATAAAATCTTTTCAATATAACAAAGGAGGAAAAACAATGAAGAGATTTAAAAAACTCATGGCGATACTCATGGCAACCGCGCTGATCATGTCCATCGCCGCAATTTCCGCTTCGGCAGAAGACACCTATACTCCTGTCAACGGAACCAACACCCAGTTCAACAAGTATTTGGTAGTCGACTCAGACACCAACATCCCTGCGATTTCCTTTAACTTTACCGTTGCTCCTGGCACAGCTGTTGCGGCAACCTCAAGCACTCCCGCGATCCTTGCCGGCGTAGGTACACCGTCTATCGCGACAGTGACCTTCACAAACGGTCAGGCAACTTCAACTACAGCTCCCAGCGACCTTACGCTCGCGGATGGCAAAAAGTTTGCTGTTCAGACAGCTACCGTTGATTTTTCAGGCGTTACCTTTACTGAGCCCGGCGTATACCGTTATGTGATCACCGAGCAGGAAACAACCGGAGCAAAAGCTGTTACATACGATACACAGGCGACAACACCCGGCTCTAAGGTTCGTTATCTCGACGTATATGTTGAGGATGTAAACAACGCTCTTACAGTCAGCTCCTATGTAATGCACGAGACAACTGCTGTTGTACCGAATGATGATTCCGACACTAAGGCAGACGACAAGTCCAGCAGCTATGTCAATGAGATTTCCACCAAGGATCTTGAATTCGGTAAAGAGGTCACCGGTAACCAGGGTTCTAAGGATAAGTACTTCCTTTTCACTCTTAACATTACCAACGCTCAGGCGAATACAACATATTCTGTTGATCTTACCTCTGCAGAAGCTTCTCCCGCAAAAACCGACGCTACAAAGTACGATACAATGACCAACCCCTCATCCTTCACCACTGACGGCGACGGTAAAGCTACCGTTACTTTCTACCTGAAGGACGGTCAGTACATAAAGATCCCCGGTCTGCCCGAAGGTTATGGATATACTCTTACCGAGGACGCTGAGGACTATGCTTCTTCTGCTACAATTTCCGCAACTAACGGCAAGAGCGGAGTTGCTTATTCCGATCCTGCTACTGGAAGCAGTGTTGCTGCCGATATCAAGACCGGTTATACCAATGACCGTACAGGTATCATCCCCACCGGCGTTCTGCTGACCATCGCACCGTTCGCTGTCGGCATCCTGCTGTTCGGCGCGCTGATCATCTTCTTTATCGCAAAGCGCAGAAGAAACAATTATTGAAAGAATCATCGGCAAGATGATGATGAAGATCCGGAGGACAGCGAAGAAGAATGATCTCCGATAGATCGGCATTACCGCGCGGATCTTGCCGATCCACAAATCCGGAATAAAAATCCTCTGCATAAGCGGAGGCAAGCTCCCGGGTTGCTCCGGGAAAACATAGTACTATGAAGAAAGGAGAGATACGATGCTGCGAAAAACGATCAAAATTGTCGACAAAGGTATCGATCGTATTGTCCTCATTGTGTCTCTCCTGATTTTTCTCATTTGCATTTACGCGATGATCGACGCCGTTATGGTGTACTACAACGCAAACGACCAGAGCGTGCTAAAGTTTAAGCCCCATAGCAAAGAGGACGCCGCAGTGCTGCGAGAGCTCTCCGATGACGCCGTAGCGTGGCTTACGGTTGACGGCACGCACATTGATTACCCTGTTATGCAGGGCGAAAACAATTCGGAATATCTTAACAAAGACCCTTACGGAGACTATTCTCTCTCGGGAAGTATTTTTCTTGACAGCCGCTGCGACGGCGAATTCAAAGACGCGTACTCCCTTTTGTACGGTCATCATATGGACTACGGCGCCATGTTCGGAGCGCTGGACGAGTTTATCAAGCCCGATTATTTTTCAACCCACCGAACAGGCACACTGATCACCGTAGGCGGGGAAGAGTACAAAATCAACTTTTTTGCCGCAGCAAAAGCTCCCGCGGATGAAGATATTATTTTTGACCTGACTAAAACTGACAACGAAAAGCTGCTCGGTTATCTAAAGACGAACGCAGCTATCTATGAAGAGCCGCAGGATAGAACGCATATTATCGCGCTGTCTACCTGCCAGTCCGCCGAAAACATCGAGCGTATGCTCGTGTTCGGCATCCTAAGCCACTGATTTGCAAAACCATCAAGCATAAGAAAGTGAGTTTATCTTGAAAAAAGCAATCATTTTTCTCTTGACAGGCGCTGTTATGCTTGTCACGCTGTGTATGTTTCCGTTTTCCGCGTCTGCGGCGGAATCAGCGTCTGTTTCGATCCCCATAGAGATCGAAGGCGGCGGCACGGCGGTTATGATCCCTGAAGTCAACTGTCCGCTTCCCGAGTCATCCTCTGTTGAGGTAAAGGACGGCGCGACAGAAAATATAAATATAAGTTTTACCACACCGGGTGATTATGAGTATACGGTCAAAGCCGAAGCAAAGGACGGCTTGTATTATTCACCTGAGTATTACACTGCCGCAGTTGCCGTCAGAACTGACAGCAGCGGCGAGCTGGCAGCTACAGTCGTACTGACGAAGGCTGACAGCGACTATAAGCCGGCCAAATGCCGGTTTGAGCTGACCGAAAAGCCGACGGACGAATCCGAAGCAAATGCTGTGACGCAGCCTGCCGGTACGGCGCAGACTCCGAAGAATCCGCCTACCTCACGTCCCCAAACAGGCGATGACAGTATGCTGGATATATATCTTCTGATTTGTATCGTTGCGGCAGGCGGTCTGTTTATGCTGGCTGTTATCTACTCGGTTTCTACCGAGCGGCTTATCAAAAGAAAGTAAATAAGAAAATCAACAGTTTATAATTTTTATTCTGAGGCTATGCCTGAGAATCATAAATCAGTTTTATATTTTAACCGAAAGGAGGGTTTGCATATGAATACGCTAAAGAAAATTTATTCTGCGGCAGTAGTATGTCTGCTCTCCTTTAAAAAACGAAAGAACTTGCAGCTTTTCCTATGCATCATATGCATTTTGTCGCTCCTGATTCCCGGCTTTTCTTTAACTGTAACGGCATTAACCGGCAACGGTATGCTAAGCAACAAGAGCATTGAGATGAATCTAAACACAGAGGAAGCTGATTCAAAAGTAACCCTTAACGGTATGATGCCGCACAACGCCGTTGCTACCGTAACGGATGTTACAGAAGACTACGCGGACGAAGGCGGATTGTTTGATAAAACCTCGGTCATCGCCGCTTACGATATCACCATCACCCACGGCGGCACAGAGTATCAGCCCGGAGAAAAAACTCCGATATATGTTGAGATCGCACATCCTAAAATCAGCGGCGGTACCGAGACAAAGCTGCTGCATATAAAGGATGACGGCACCCGCGAGGAGATTGAGGACTTTGAGATCGAGGACGGAAAGCTCAGCTTCTACGCGACCGGCTTCAGTATCTATGAGATCGTTGAGATCTCCGGCGGCAGCGCTACAGATAAAGCGCAGACAGTTGATGAGCTCACCTCAGAAAGAGCACAGAACTCCGGCTTTTATCTCTATTACGGATCACCTCCGAATTTTTTTACCGCCGAATTGAATAAGAACAATGCTTTGGTAGAAACGACTGACAGATTCGCTGCCGCAACATGGTTCTTTGAGGAGTCCGGCGGCAAGCTCAAGCTTTATACCTATGTAGACAATCAAAAGATGTATCTGCATAATAAAGGCGGTAATAATGTGGAATTATCCGCCAACGCCGCAGATATTCTTGACATAAGCCCAACCGATAGCAGTACCGCGTCTTTCTATATACAACAGAATGGTCAGAACAAGTGGCTCCAGCACTCGGGAAGCGGTTCAGGTATTCGTTACTGGACAGATAATAATAACACAACAAATTCAAGAATCTTTATTGAATACACTATCCCTGTGACGGATCAGAGCGTAGTGAACCAGCTTGACGGCAAAACCTACGGAATTTTCCACTACGCGGAGGGTTCTACGGTCGGCAACGCATTTATGGCTGAGAGTGAGACCCATTCGCTGGTAAAGATGGTTTTGACTGCGGGTAATAAAAACCGCGTTCTGTATGTCGATGAGAATGACGAGATCGATCAGTGGATGTTCGAGTATGACGAGACTAAAGGCGGGT
The DNA here is from genome assembly GCA_902799325.1 of uncultured Ruminococcus sp. Classification (GTDB taxonomy): domain Bacteria; phylum Bacillota; class Clostridia; order Oscillospirales; family Acutalibacteraceae; genus Ruminococcoides. Next base: position 16,823 of record CADCAD010000018.1, read on the forward strand.
TTGTGATTTCGACAGGCGGTAAATATCTCAATGTCGGCGAAAACGGTATCTCAATCACGGAATCATCCGATGACGCAAGCGTATTTTTGATAGAAGCCGGCAGACAAAACTCTGTGCGTCTCAAAGCCGGAAATTATTACCTAACCTATGAGCCGAGAACCGAACAGAACGGCGGAGGCGTTTTCAACGTAACGACCAACGCTTCCGATCCCTTTGTGTGGCTGAATCTTCTTGACCGCGCTTCGCTTAATGATGAAGAATATATCACTTTCACGGCTGATCGTATCAGTGTATCAGATGTTCCCGACGGCACTAAGGTAATCGTTTATGTGCGTATCTGGAACGAAACTGAGCTGCGCTATGATATGTACGCGGTCGATCGCGACGGTTCGCTCTACCCGTGCTTTGCTTCGGGCGGCAAGATCATGTGGCTCGGCGACGCGTCTGAATCGCTTGAATGGGAGTTTACCGAGTATCTTGACTCGGTCACCAAGCAGCCTAACTACTATTATGAGCTTTACAATCCGTACTCGGAAAAATACCTCGCGCCTCAGCTGACGGGTAATCAGGTTCTGTCCGAGAACCCGATCGGTATTAATTTGCCCGGCAGAAGAGACGGCAGCTTCTACAGCAACGCTATCGCGTGGGATAACACCAGATATGCATATATCGGTTTGCGACCCAACGCTGACAAAACAGCGCTTGAACCGTGCGCTGAGTCAGTGGCGCTGCCGATATACTTCGCGACCCGTGAAGAATTGAACCTCAGCGACAGGCTTCATGAGGTGCCGACGCTCGACAATAACCAGTTCGGCATCAAGATGAAGATGGTCGATATTGGAACGGATCCGAATCACGCCTCTGATCGCGCTAAGGCCTCTTCCGTTACCTGGGATTACCTTGGCGGTGAATATAGTCTGAACAACCTGAGAACAGGACTGCTAAGCAAATTCCTGAACGAAAGCGGATATCCTACTGCAACAAGATCAAACAAGGACTTCGGCGGGGTCTATGAGAACGCGATCCCGGTCAACCACTTGTTCCTGCAAAGTGTTCATGAATCGAGCGGTTACTTTGAATTCGACAGTACCCAGAACTTTGCGACTCTAAAGCGTGAGGACGAAAACGGAAATATCGTTTTCAATACAAAAGAAAACGGAGAGACAGACTTTACCCTGTATCACGAGCTGGGTACGCATACTCAGAGTTTAAACGCTTATTCGCTAAAGCACGGTCAGTTCTTCCCTTATGATACTATCAAGCCCGGCGTATATCCGCCTGAAGGCAGCCATACACAGAATCTGTATTCATCGCTTACATCGCCCAGAGACGGTACGATGGGAGAGCTGCCTGAGACCGATCCCAGAAAATACGAACAGCTTCATCTCATCCAGACTCAAGACCCCAGCGGAAAAGCAAACTACTACTTCGGTATGGAGATGGAGGCGGCGTTCGTACAGACGCCGTCCGGTCTGGACGCATGGGGACACGATATCATCTTCGAGTTCACCGGTGACGACGACTTCTGGCTGTATGTTGACGGTCAGCTGGTTCTTGACCTCGGCGGCGTTCACTCCGCCCAGATGGGTACGATCAACTTCCGTACCGGCGACGTTTACTTTGATAAAAACGGAACCAGCGTTCACAGTGAAAATATGGCGCATACCACTCTGCGACAGATCTTCTACGATAATTACAAGAGTAAGTATCCCACTGCCACCGATGAAGAGGTCAACGAGTATCTGTCCGAATACTTCGACGGCAACATCTTCAAGGATTATTCCACCCACACTATGAAGATGTTCTATATGGAGCGCGGCGCTAACGCTTCTAACCTGCATATGCGCTTCAATATCGCGTCTGTTACGCCCGGACATGTTGTCGTTTCCAAAAGCGTCAGCGGTGAGGGCACGGATGCGCTCGACTCAGACTTCCTCGAGTATCCGTTCCAGATTTACTACACTCTTCCCGAAGGACCCAACGGTGAACCGGGTGAGGAACACCTTTTGGGCAACAACGACGAATATGTCGCTGTAACCTACCAAAACTCCAACCAGCCTGTAAACTTCGTCCGAAAGTACCGACCACCGGGCTTCACTGAAGAGCAGGCATACGATAATATCTACTTTATAAATCCATCCAGGAACGCTGAGATTGCCTTCCCGGATAATACGATCACCTACAGGATCGTGGAATGTGCCGTTAATTCTACTGTTTACGGCAATGTTACGATCAACGGGGAAAATGTCCCTGATGACAGAATTGAGATCAGGGGCGATCTGAAAAGCTACTCATCCGAATCCGGCAGCGCTCAGGTTCGACCGAATATATCCTTTGATAACCATGTTAATAATAATGTTATCAAGGATCTCTTGGTTACGAAAAAGCTGTTAGATGAGGATAATCAGGAGGTCACGGACGATCCTGCAACTTTTAACTTCAGACTGTCTATATCGTCAGTTAAGGTTTCGCCGGATCAGATCCCGCTCGCGAATATGTACAGCTACCTTGTGCTCTCTCCGGATAAGAAAATCTGTCGGTTTGACCCGGATACAGCATCATTTGCCGAAACATCGGTGGTATATACCCGAGCTCACTATAAAGCCATTCAAGACGGTCAAGTTCCCGGAGTCAGCACTGAAGACGTTACGTTCAAAACCTCGGGCTTCGGCTCGATCGCGTGTATCCCGGCGGGCTACACGATTTGCGTCCCGGGACTTCCGGTCGGCTCTGTTTTTAAGGTGACAGAGGATCCCAAAACAGGCTATGGTCTTATGGGATATGAACGTGTTATGGGTTCCAAGACTCACGAGGATGGTACGGTAGAGCCGATCGCGTCCTATATGGTGGATGCAGGCAATCCCGAGAATATCGGCACGGTCATTGCGGATGAGAATCCTCAAATGGAAGTACACAACCGCAAGGGCTACGGCATTTCGGCTAAGAAGTCTTGGAGCGACCTAAGCATAACTACCGGTCATTCCGAAATCTATACGGCGGTATATGTGGACGGAACGCTGCTTGAAGGTTCCGTTAAACAGATCAAATCACCCTCGACCACAGCCAATTATTTCTGGACAAGGCTGCAGCCTAATTCAAACGGCACCGAACGAACATCTCTGGACGGATATGTGATCAAGGAGGTCACCATCAGCAATCAGAATCCCACGGTGCTCGATGACGGCACAGTGACCGACTCCGGTACTGTAACGCCGATTTCGTCAGGCGGCAGAGTCAATGTCGTCGCGTCGCGTATCGATGATGTTACACCTGAAGGCGAGGATAAAGACAGGGCGTATGATTATATCGTCACCTATGGTCAGAAAGAAATTTCTGAAACCTCTCGTGAGGACACCATTACCAATACGCGTGAGGGCGGTATCGCGATCCGGCTGTTCAGGTGGGATTCCGATACGCCGCTTCCAAACGGACAGTTCAAATTGGTCGACAGCTCCGGCAACACGGTTGGCAACTATTACTCCGATGAGAATGGCTTGGTCACCATTTTGTATGACTTTGAAAAGAATAAAACATACACGCTGACCGAAACCGCAGCGCCGAGAGGTTATGTCGGACTGCAAAAGAATCTGTGCTTTAAGGTCAACAACGACGGCACCGTTTCGCTGTTCTATGAGGATGGTACCGAGTGGGGAACCAAGGACAGCGTTGACCTGAAATGGGCGAACGGTAAACTCGGCGACAACGGCTTGAGCGCTTATGTTGATGTTTACAATAAGCAGTTCAACTTCAAGGTTGTCAAGATGGACAGTGAAGAAACCGGCATTGTGTTGGATAACGCTCACTTCGCTCTTTATAAACAGACTAACACCGCTATCGGCGGATATGAAAAGAACCGCGATCCTCTGACGGGCTTTGAAGATATGGTCACATCAAACGGCGAGCTGTATATCTGCGGCGGTAACAGCGGCAGAACACTTAATCCCGGAAGCAGAGGCTCCGTCTACTTCCTGACAGAAACACAAGCTCCGCTGAACTATACAAAGCTTGATGAAGACATTGTATTCCGAATATCGGCTATAGGAGTTCCGTCACTTATCAGCGACTCGTATAATGGTCAGCTGATCGAGACCGAGGACAGCTACATCTATACGCTGAGCGTACCGAACGAAAAAGAAGCACCCGGCTATAAGCTCCTGACGGTCAAAAAAATCGTTAGCGGCAGCGCGGGAGATTACAGCCGTGAATTTACTTTTACACTCACAGTGGATTCAGCTGAGCCGACCGACGGATTTGAATGGATGAAAAATACTGTCACACAGAACACACAGCTTCATTCCGGAGATACCTTCACACTTAAGCACGGCGATGAAGTAGTGATCGCCGTACCGGTGGAGGTTGATCTCACCGTAAGTGAGCAAAATCAGGAGTACACCGCAAGTTTCAAGCTGGATGACGGTCAGTCACAGGCTGTGAATACTATGACCTTCTCCCTAACGGATGATGCTACGCTCGAGGTCACCAACACGCTGGGTATGGTAGTTCCGACAGGCGTGATGAACTATATAATCATACCGACGTTGAGCTTGATAATTATCTTTTCTATTACAGCTGCAGTTGTTCTATGGAAGGTAAAGCTCTGCCCGCATAAAAAAGAGTAAGTGCGCTTTTGGATTGAATTTAAGAATCAGATAATAAAAAGGCGCTGTGAAGAAACGAAGCTAAAAGCTTCCGACTTCACAGCGCCCTCTTTTTTGCAGCAGTTATGTGGAAAAAAGTTGAAAAAACCGCACAC
>CADCAD010000019.1 GCA_902799325.1 uncultured Ruminococcus sp.
TTGCGGTTTTCAAACTTGACTCTTTCACGATTCACCCTTCTTTTTGAAGTATTTTATTTTCCGATATTCTTTCAAAATCCCTTTTGGGTGCGTGATAACGCCCTTAATCGGGCGATACACCATCAGCAGCGGATAGAACGCCCTGTGCTTTGCGACAAAGGGATAATTCTTTTCCAGCGCTTCACCGGAGATAAAGAAACGTCGTTTCAGCAAGCGGCGCTTGGAAGCCTTGCTGTCATCACCGCCGAGATCCTTTTCCATCTGATGGTATTCCTGATTTTCAAAGGTTCCCCCATGTCCCGAAAAAATCAGATAAGCAAGGTCTTTTTCCTCCTGCTCGGCAAGCGCCGCGCCGGTGAACACCTTCTGTGACAAGCTCCGCAGCTTCTCCTCAAAGTCGGCAATTCCCAGCCTTGCAAGCTCCGCGTCGAGATACGCACGGTTCAAGCCGGGGTGCGCGCGCAAAAAAACATACACATCCAGCAGCGAGCGCAAGCCCGTGCCGCCGTGGATATAGTGCTTGTAGGTATGGCAAAGCACATAAATATAAAAATCCTCGTCGCTGAATCTGCACGCACAGCCGTCGCGCCGCAGCTTGTCAGAAACATCGGCATAATATTCCGCAAATAACGGCATTTTTTTGCTGCCGAACAGCGAATGGTGCATTTCAAACTCAAGCGTAGGCGGCTTGGAATACACATCATGGTGCCACTGCTCAAAGAACTCGCAGGTATAGCCGAGCCCCTCCATGATCTCCCGAATATCATTCATCCGCGTACTGTCAACCAAAATATCATTATCGGTCATCTCGCGCATGCCGAATTCCGGGTAATCATCCTTGAGCAAAATGCCCTTCAGCGGCAAATACCAAATTCCCGCCTTGTCAAACGCCTCCGTAATCGCCAGCCGCTCCACCTCAAACAGCGCCAGCTTGCGGATGGCCTTTTTCTTTGCCTGATCAAAGGCATGCGGCAAAGGCATCACCTTTTCAAGCGCAAAGGCAGCGGCGGCGGTCAGCATATGCGAAGCGGACAACACATACACCATCGGCAAATCCATGCTTTCCACGCGTTCCCTGTCGGGCACATCGCCGTTGACAGCGCAGGCGACCAAATAAATCAGCTCCTTAGCCGTCCGCACAATATATTCCTCCGTGGTCTCCACGGGATAGGTCTTGCCGTTGCGGACAATGCCCGTCAGCACGCCGATGATGTGCTTATCCGTAATCCCCTTTTCCACAGCGGTGCGGTTGTCGCCCTTCATCGCGTACTTGCCCTTTTTGACCTCAACAATGCGGTGCAAAACATACTGTCCGCTGTCGCGCTTATAAAGCGGCACATCGCCGACCTTCAGCGGCGCCTTAACGGCTTCAATCACCAGCAAATTGCCCTCGCGGATCAGCGGGCTCATGCTGTCTCCCTCGCTGGTATACACAAGCCGTCCCTGCTCGGCAATCACGTCCTCAAACTTTTTATTCATCAATGGCGCCTATCTCTCTCAGCCGCTGCACAGCGTCGCGGACGTCGGCTTCAATGTCCTTTCTGTCGCCGTCAAAGCGCGCGCAGAGGGCGTCAACAATGGCTTCCTCGGTGGTGTCGTTTTTCAGGCACTCGGCAATCACGGACAGGGTTTTGTTGCCCTGAATAAGACCGTGAAAATCCGCGCCGCCGGTGGGGACAATCACCGCCTGTCCGGAGACCTCGTGGTATAAAAAATGTTGATTTAATTTCATAAAAAACTTCCTTCATACGGATATTCAATAATAACCGCCGTTCGCGGTTGCTATTGAATAGCCGCAAACTATCAGCGCCGCCGTTTTGAGTATTGCGCTCAAAACGGCGGCGCGATATGATGCTGTTTGTAAAAGCCTCAGTCGGCAGTCAAAAGACTGCTTTTCAAAGCATTACATGACAGGCATTTCCCATCTGGTACGACTAAATGTCGGAGGGGTTTGCTGAGGATCATCGGGACCAATGCCGGAGGTGGTAATAACGTCCTCCACATCAAATTTTGTTACGTCAATCGTCAGACGTTCATAAGATTCTTTTATCATAATTCATGCACGTCCTTTCTGTTTAGCCGATATATGCCTTTGCAGCCTGGTTGTAGAGGAACAGCGCCTTAGCCAGATTCTGATAATCAGTATCCATATTTTTTTCAATAACTGCCTTCGCATAATCGAGTGCGGAATAATGGAATTCTACGCCGTCTACGTTGAAGTACTGCTGCTGGTCAAGCTCTGCCGCAGGAATGTTTTTCTTTTCTACATAGTAGTAGTACTTAGACTGGTTGCCGTCAAACTTATCCGCGTGCGGCATTTCGCCCGGATAGGTTTTCGGGGTGAAGTAAAGGCGCAGCGTGTTTTGGTTGAGGTAAATCACGGAGCTGGTATAGAACTTACCACCAAGCTGAGTAGCAATTTCGTTCATGTTGGAAGCTTCCTCCGGGATGGCATCGCCAATCTGTTTAGCGGTAACGCTTTCGTAAGCTGTCTTGTCTGCCGCAGCAAGATTAGCATTAGCAAAGTCTTCGGGCTTTACAGTAAAATCACCCACGAATACGGTCTGTGCCATTGCGCCGTAGTTGAGCAGTGCCTTAGCCAGTGCCCTGAGTTTCTCGGGCTTGTTCTTCTTGTCATACGCTCCGGGATTGTTATACAGTTTTTCCGCGTATTCACGCACGGTGTAATCATCCTGGCCGATCTTCTCGTTGTTGCGGTAAACCTCAGCATGGACAACGTTAGCCATCTCAGCAGCAACAAGCTCTACGCTCGCCTTGTAGCCGTCCTCGCCGGGATTCATATTTTTGAGGTCAACTTCTGTGGTGTTGCCGTCCCAGCTGAATTTAACATAAGCGGAATCTGCGTTTTTAAAGTCAGCATAGTCAGGATTGATAAAGAAGTTCAATTTAATGTTGCCGTCGAGGGTGATAGAGTGAGCAACAAAGAGATCTTCAATCTTAGCCAGCGTCTGCTTGCCTTCGTCGCTAGCTACCCACTGGTAGCCCTCGGGAGCATCCTGATTGAAGGAGTTAGCCTTGTTGACAGAAGCCTTTTCGGGGGTTGCATCCATTGCAGCCTTAGCGGAAGGAGCGAGAACGATAGCGCCGGTCATGGTGCCGCCGTTCAGGTTCAGGGAGAAGCCGTCTCCTGCATTGCTGCCGGAAGCATAAACCTCAACGCTGCCGTTGATTGTGCTGTTGCCGGTAACAGTTACGTTAACAGACGGATAGCTTGCATAGCGGCATACGTCAAACGCAAAGCCGCCTGCGGGGTTAGCGTTGATGGTGGTGTCTTTAATCGTTACATTGCCGTTGTTGTCGGACAGGGTGTATGCAGAAGTGTAGCTCGCATTATTAAGGGTCAGGGTCATGCCGTCCAGCGTCAGGTCGCTGTAGTTCTGAACAAGAATCTTCGCCTTTGTAGAGGTGATAGTACCGTTCGTGAAGGTGATCTTGTTATCCTTCAAAAGCTGGAAGCCGTTGGTCTCGGTGCCGGTAGAACCGACGGTTTCTCCATCTACGGTGTAGGTGTGACCGTCAAAGTCAACCGTCAAGCCGGTAGCAAACTTGCCCTCCGGCGCTATGATACCGTTGCCTGCGCAGTCAGCCAGAACCTCAACAGTCTCGCCGTCCTGAGCAGCAGCAAATGCATCCTCAAGGGTTGCGTACTTCTTGTCACCAATCTGAGCAACAGCCTTAGCAATTGTCTGTACGCCTTCGGTATCGGTATCAACCCATACATAACCTTCGGGAGCAGCCTGATTGAAGCCAGCATCCTTAGTAACAGAAAGCTTGTCGGGATTTGCTTCGAGTACATTCTTCGCAGTCTGGTCGAGAACGATAGCGCCGGTCATGGTGCCGCTCTCCAGAGTCAGGGAGAAGCCGTTCTTGGGATCGCTCTTGGTAGCAGAAACCTCCACATTGCCGTTGATTTTGCTTTCGCCGGTAACAGTTACGTTGACAGACGGATAGCTGCTAAAGCGGCATACGTCAAACGCAAAGCTGCCGGGGGTGGGGTTAGCGTTGATAGTAGTATTGTTGATAACTACATTGCCGTTGTTGTCGGACAGGGTGTACGCACCGTTGTAGCCGGTGTTGTTAAGAGTCAAGGTCATGCCGTCCAGCGTCAGGTTGCTGTAGTTATTGATGAGCATCTTCGCATTTTCAGAATAGATGGTACCATTCTTGAAGGTAATGGTATTGCCCAGATTAAGCTGGAACGCGAGTGTCTCGGTGCCGCTGGAACCAACAGTTTCGCCGTTTACAGTGTAGGTATGACCGCCAAAATCAACAGTCAAGCCGTTGGGATATTTATTCTTTACTACCTTGATGCCATTGCCTGCGCAGTTAGCCAGAACCTCAACAGTCTCGCCGTCCTGAGCCGCAGCAAATGCAGCCTCGAGGGTCTCGTACTTAGCAGTGCCGATCTGAGCAACATACTCAATCGGAGCGATCTTGTAGACGCCTGCTTCGGAGGTCTCTACCCACTTGAGACCCTCGGGGAGAGTCATGGTGTTGGTGTTAGCGGTGACCGCTGCATCAGCAGCTTCACCATTGGTGTAGTCGCCGATCTGAACGCCGTTCGCGCTGGTGACGGTCGGAGCGCCGGAGATGGTCAGAGCGGGAACGCCTGCGGGATAGTTGCAGCTCTCGACTACGATCGCGTCGCCGGTAGCTTTTGCGCCGTTTCCGTTGTAGCTGTATTCAGCCTTTGCGCCGTTAGCGGTGATGGTACCGCCGTTAACAGTTACGTTACCGCCCTTGATATACATAGCAGTCGTACCGGTTACGTCGGTGTTGGTGAAGGTAACGTCAGCGTCACCGGGGAGGTATACGCCGATGCTGCCGTCAGAAGTCAGGGTGCTGTTTTCTACAGTGATCGTAGCGTTCGTTGTTTTAGCACCGTTTGTCGCAAGAGCGAAGTCGTTGGTGCCGGTGATCGTGGAACCTTTGATCGTCAAATCGTTGTTATCGCCGGTTACCTGAATACCGCAAACCGCGGATTCGATCGTAACATTCTCGATGGTTACATCGTTGTACTTTCCGCCGATTGTAACAGCAGAGAGAGGAGAATTTGCGTTTGTATAAACGATCTTACCATTCTTGATGGTGAACTTCTTGTGCGCGGTTTCTGTACCGTTGCGAGAGAGCAGAACGGCTGTCTCGTAACCGCTTCTTGCACCGGAAGAAGTGAAGGTGTGACCGTTAAGGTCGATCGTGGTATCACTTGCAAGTGTGCCGGTAGTGATATAGCTGGTGGTTGTGATATCTTTCAGAAGCTGATAAGTACCGCTACCAACGCTGGAAATAGTCTTGGAATAGGTTACAGCGCCGCTCAAAGAGGTAATCTTAACGCCGGCTTCTTCTGTGGTGTAGGTTGTAACGCCGTCTGCTGTTGCAGAGTTCACAACATACGCGCCCTCAACCTTAGGAGTTGAGAACTTGAAGCCGTTCTTGTTGACCTTGAGGGTCTCGCCGCCGGTCATGACATACGCGGGAGCGTCTGCAAGCAGGGTGATGACCTCTGTGCCGTTAGCCGCGGTGACAGCCTCAGCGAGGGTCTCGTACTTATCGTTGCCGACCTGAGCTACATAAGCGCCGGTCTTAACACCGTAGGTGCCGTCGCTGTTGTCCTTGGGGATATAGCCGTCAGCGCAGAAATCTGCGGGAACAGGATTCGAGAATGTACCGCCGTAGATATTAATCTCAGCAGGAATTTCTGTCCAAGGATAAGGTGTCGAATAATCAGGCTTTGAACTCTGAACGATCTCACCGTTGAAGGTACCGTCCTTGATTGCAATATCAGAAATTACGTGGATTTTACCGTTGAAGGTACCGCCGTTGATTGTCCAGCCCTCGTCGGAAGAAATGTAGAGCGCCTTATCGTTACTTGTGTAAGTACCGCCCTCGATAACTACCTTACGTCCGCTGGAGTCGGAGATACAACCGTCGCCCGGATACTTCTTGGTAATTGTGATTCCGCCTGTGCCTACAGAATCCTTGATTGTGAAGGTAGCAGGATTGGTGAACTGTGAATAAAGAGTAATACCGGAGCCGGATGGGTTTGTAATTGTGTGACCGTTGAGGTCAAGTGTTGTGTTGTACGGAACATTTACGCCGCCGATACCAACGTTGCCTGTAATATCAGCGATAAGCTTAACCTCACCGCCTTCGCCGGCAGCTGCTACAGCATCGTTCACTGACTCGTACTTAGTACCTGTCGCAACGTCCTGAGCTACGTAGTCCTTGGGAACTACTGTATAAGTACCGTCGCCGTTATCCTTTAACTTATAGTCCTCGCCGACTGAGATTTTTGCGGGATCATCGGTAGCAATTTTAGAACCGTTAGCCGCGGTGATGCTGCTTACTGTTGCGCCGTCTGTGATTGCAGCCTGTGCTGAGCCGCCGTTGAGGTAAGCTGCACCTACTGTACCGCCGCTGATGTTTACTTTAGAAGCCGCGCCGCCCCATACGTCGTACTGAGAATCTGTGTCGATGTTACAATTTGTCAGATTAACTTCAGCCTGACCGAACGCTAATACAGCGCCGTTGTTAGCCTGATCGAAATCATAGTTTGTGATTGTAACGCCCTCAAGGTTAATTACGTTAGTCTGACCTGTAGATGTTGTAGCGGAAGAGATAGCGGGCTGATACTGTGTTTCGCCTGCTCCGCCGTCGATTGTGAGGTTTTTGAGTGTGTACTCAGCTGTCTTGTTGGCAGACTTGAACATCGGGCTTGTCTTTACGGAAGTATGAGCGGATAATTTTTTGTTATTGCCGTCAAGTACAAATCCGTCAGCGCAGCTTACACCTGTTACTTCAGCGATGTCGCTGCCGAGCTCCCAGGAACCACCCTTTTTAGCGGCAGCCTTGAGCTGGGTAGCGGACTTAACAACGCCGTTAGCGCCATAAGTTTTGCTATCCTCATACTTTGTACCGTCAACAGTTTTGCTTACGGAATATGTGAAGCTGCCGTCGGTGTTCGCTGTGCAAGTTACAGCGGAAGCGCCGAAGAAGCCTGCTACCTCGTAGTCCTGTGTAGCGTCGCAGTCTGAGCAGGTCAGAGTGAGCTTGTTGCAGTTCCAGTCGCCGTTAGCGTCCTGAGACCAGTTGAATGTAGGATTAGCTGTATATGTGTGCTCGGTGTGAGCAGGCGTAGCATAGCCATATACCTCAATCTTGGTCACGCCGCCGCTGCCGTAGGAAGATCCGTTGACATACATATTCATAGCATATAAGGTTGCCTCGAATGGGGATGTCTCGTCGAAGGCGCTACCACGTCTGTTGTAGAACTTGACTTTGGTGATGGTGTAACCTGCGGCTGGGGCGACACTCAATATCTTATTACTCCAACCCGAAGTGTACCAGCCGTCATTATCGTCATCATTTTCAACTTCAGAGCTGAATGAAACGGTGGCGATGTTGTTGAAAGTGCGGCTACCGCTTATAAATCCGTCGCCCTCTTCTTCGCCATGACCTACACTGTCGATGGTAATCAGCAGAGACTCAGTCGGTGCCGCGCTTACTGTCATGGGAACGATAGTAAACAAGCTGACAACCATCATCAAAGCCAGCAGAATACTGACCGGCTTTTTGATTTTTGAAATCATTTTTTATTTTCCTCCTCTTGAAAGTTTTTTTGTTTTTTGCGTTTTTGCATGAAAAGTTGTTTTCGTTTGGGTCTGCCTGCTGACCGCATATTTTGCAATATCAGGTATTGACTAAAAGTCAAACAAAGAAAACATTGAGTGCTAAAACAAAAACACAGGCGAAGTCATCCTCCACCTGTGTCAGTGTACTGATAGGACTATGCGATAATATTATACATTTTTTATCACTAATAGTCAATAGTTATTAGTATTTTTATGCATATTTTTTTGCATTTTTCTATTATCTCAATACCCAAAACCGGTTTATCCCTTGCCCAGCTCCACTTCTTCAATCTCGCGGCGCGACGCTTCCTTCAGCGAATAGGTGTCAAACGCCGCCTCGCGCGGCAGCTGGATTTCAATTCTGTCCATTTTTTGCAGCACACACGTGCCCTCGCGCATGGACGCCTCGAACACATGGCCGCCGCGCGTTCTGTCCTCGGACAAAAAGTGCATGTGCCAGCCCGACGCGTTGATGCCGTCCATGTAGTCGGGATAATACACGCACACCAGCATGCCGTGCAGCTGCTCAAAGCAAAAATCCTTTTGCGTTTTGGAAAGAATGTCCTTTAGGGTGACGTGCTGGGAGCGGTACGGCGCCCCTGCGCGCGCGTGGACAACATCAAACCATCCGTCTATCCGCGCAACGTGAATACTGTTCAGCCCAAAGTCCTCGTCAATGCACATGGTCAGCGCCAGCTTGATGGCTTCGATGTTCTTTTTTGCCTCCATTTTAATGGTTCTGCCGTCCTTCACAAAGCCTGCCACCGCAAAAGGCACGCCTGCCGTGTCGTCCGAGCGGACAATGCTGCCGTCCTGCTTTGCCTGGTAGCACACGCCGTCGAGCACAATCATTTCGCCGTCAACGTTTTCAAAGGTGCCAAGCCCCGTGTCGCCGTGCTCCAGCAGCTCCTGCACCGTCACCACCGGCCGGGTGTAGCCCAGCGCCAAGGCTTGCAGCGTGGACGCCTGATAGATTTTGTTGGATTTCATGGCTTGTCCTCCCTGTTATTCCTCGTTGGTTTCTACCTTTTTGATGGCGTCGCTGACGTCCTTTGCCAGCTCCATGTCCTGAAATTCCACGTTTTCGGACAGCACCATGTCAAAATCCTGCGTCGCGTCAAATTCTGCTTCGGCTGACGCAAAGGCTAAGTCCAAAATATGGCCGCCCTTTGTTTTGTCGTCCGAAACAAAGTGGAAGTGCCAGCCCGGCGTGTTAAGACCGCCCATGTAGTCGGGGCAATACAGCGCCACCACTGTGCCCTTGATGTTGTCATAGTTGAACTCTCTCTGGTCGGTCGCCAGCGCTTGGTCAAGGCTTTTGTACGGCTTTTCCTGCTTCAGCTCGCTGCGCACGTTCATTTTTTGGAAGGTGCCGTTGATTTTTACCATATAAAACAGGTTTTTGCCGTTGTCGTTGACAGTGGCGGTCAGGGCTTCCTTGAGGCTGTTGATGTCGTCGGTCTGCGTCAGCGTGACGGACAAGTCCTTGTCGAAAAACGTCACGTTGGAAAACGGAACGGTTTCGTTGTCGTTGGCTTCCTGCACGCTGCCGTCGCCGAGCGCCTGGTATACCTTGCCGTCGAGCACAATCATCTCGCCGTTGACGCCCTCAAAGGTGCCGATGCCGGTGTCGCCGTGCTGCTTTAGCTCGCTGACCTTGATAATGCCGTCATAGTAGCCCTGCGTCAGCGACTGCAGCAGGGCAACCTGATATACCGTTTCACGGTTGCTTTCCGCTGCGTTAACATTCTCCGCTGCGCTGCTTTTTTCGGCTGCGCTGCTTTTTTCGTCGCTGCTCTCCTTGGCAGGCTGCTGCGCCGAACACGCCGCCATAGGCACCGCCATCGCCGCCGCCAGAAAAATTGCTTTCCATTTGTTCATTTTTGTCACGTCCCTTTCTTTTGTTAGTATACTATTAATATGCGCAATTTCGGCTCACAGCTTTTCGGCGTAAGCCGCGCTTTTTTTAAATAGTTATTGTTCTTGGTTTTCACTTTTAGTATAGCATTTTATATATCAAAAATCAATTCATCAGCAAAACTCTTTTTATAAAACACAAAACGACATATTCCCCCGAAACAGCTTGACGAAAGCCCCTCATTTGAGTAAAATATATAGTGAAAACAATGCGGCTCACCCCGAAAGGAGATAACCTATGGAACTGATACAAAGCTTTTCCGTCGATCACACCCAAATCGTCCCCGGCATTTTCATCAGCCGCACCGACACGGTGGGCGGCGGCACGGTGACAACCTACGACGTCCGCCTCAAAAAGCCGAACAGAGAGCCGGTGATTGACGTAGCCGCCATGCACTCGCTCGAGCACATCATCGCCACCTATCTGCGCAACGATCCCGACTGGAAGGACGAAGTCATCTATTGGGGGCCGATGGGCTGCCTGACGGGCTTCTATTTAATCCTCAAAGGCAGCCGTCCGCCGCGCGACATCTTCGGCTTACTTTTAAGCGCCTTTCAAAGCGTCGCCGCCGCCAAGGAGGTTCCCGGCGCAACGCCCGTAAACTGCGGGCATTATCTGATGCACAATCCGGCGATGGCAAAGTGGTACGCGGCGGAATTCGCGGACTATCTGACCGCAAACGCCGACAACCCGGCGATTTTTGAATATCCAAAGGCGCAGCGCCTTGTCACGGACGACGGCAGGCACTTCTTCGATTCCTAACCTCACTGCGCAAAAAACCGGCAGAGCCTAGCGCCCTGCCGGTTTTTCCTTTTGCTCTGCTTTTTGCTGCCGCTCCGCGGCAAAGGTTTCCTTGGTTCCCATGTGCGGATAGATAAAATCCATATATTCGTCCGTGAACACCGCGTCGCAAAACTGCCCAATCACCGTTTTGGGTGGAATGTTCTCGGCGCGCTTGTTTTTTCTGTCGATGGCGGCAAGCGAAAGCAAACCGTCCACCGCCAGCACCACGCAAAGAATGACGGTCAGGCGTTTGCCGGGCTTTTTCGGTATTTTTTCAATCATGCGGCTGATAAACGGATACAGATACCGCAGCCACACCAGCCCCAAAAAGCCCCAAATCAGCGCAAACATCAGGTTGGTTCTGCCGTCAAGATTAAACGGCGTGTCGCTGTAGTCCCAGCTGATGGTGCCTAAAAACTTCTCCTGAAAGTAGGAGCAAAAATATTCAAACGTAGCGCCGATCACTGCCGACGCGGCAAACACAATCACATCGTTTTTGCTGTGCAGCTTGTACAGGCACAGCGTAATCGCCACGGCGCCGCCGCCGTAAACCGGAATCAGCGGCCCGAAAACCCAGCCGACGCGCATTTCAAAATGCTCTTCGGCAAACAGCGCCCAAAAGGTTTCCAGAACCGTGCCGAAAAAGCTGCCGATGACAAACAGCCAAAACAGCTTGGAAAAGCTCAGCCCATAGGCAAACGGTCTGTCCGCCTTCTCCTCGATAGTCTTTTCATAGACCTCGCTGTTTCGTTTCCGCACCATGTTGTGGTACTCCCTGAGGTTGGCGAACTGCTTTTGATAGTCAAAGGATTCCATGTCGGGAAACGCGCGAATCAGCCGTAGCCGAAAGCGCGGATTTTCAATCATTTTGCGCTCATATTCCCTGCGCAGCGCTTCGTCGGAAACGGCGTCGCCCTCAGCTTCCAGCAGCTTTGAAATATCCTCCATCTCCCGCAAATGCCTGCGCAGCCGCACAATGGTCACGCAGGTGATGACCGTATCGGCGATAATGAGCGCTGACGCCACCGCGGGAATCACCACCGCCGCCCAAACCGGCAGCGCCGCCGCCAATGCGGCAATGGGCGCAAACGCAAGCTTCACCGCCAAAACGCCTGTCAAGCCATAGAGAAACGGCTCCCAAGCGCTTACATACATATTCAGCTTCCATTTTCTGTCCGCATAATCCTTCCATCGAAAGCCGAACGCGCGGTCAAACATGCGCG
Source organism: uncultured Ruminococcus sp. (assembly GCA_902799325.1). GTDB lineage: Bacteria > Bacillota > Clostridia > Oscillospirales > Acutalibacteraceae > Ruminococcoides. The sequence goes on from CADCAD010000019.1 coordinate 11,577, forward strand.
CAACAAAATACTTAAACAGCGTCAGCAGCAGCGCGGCGCTGAGAAACAGCATGACAACGTTTTCCAAGCGCGCCAAAAAAACATAGACCAGCACAAAGCCTGCGCCGACCGACGGCAAAAACGGGAGCGTCAAAAATCCTGCGTTCAGCAGGCGCTTTTCCCTGACGGATTCCAAAACGACCTGCACCGCCCAGCCCAAGAACGAAAACAGCACAAAAATCCATAAAGCCTCGGCTAAAACCCTCATCATTTCCTCACCTGTCAAAAAGTTATGCTTTAAGTATAAACAAAATCCGGCACAAAAGCAAGCCGTTCGCGCTAATCTTTCCTGCTTGGGAACACTTGACATTTCGGATTCCTGTTGTAGAATAGAATCATAAACCACCGCATTGAAAGGAAAAACTCCCATGAACATAGATTTTAACCAATTGCAGGAAATAACCATGCCGTGCATGAACAACGGCGAGGGCATGCTGACCATCGTCGTCGCAAAATGATGCAGCCATGAAAAAGAATTATCTGTACGCCGGCATTACCGTGCTGATTTGGGCAACCCCGGCAACCGTTGTCAAGCTGGTTTTGGCGGACATTTCGAATTTTCAGGCGCTCTCCGTCAGCAGCGCATTTGCCTTTGTCTTTTTGCTGCTGCTCAACATCATCAACGGCTCGCTCAAAGAAATGAAACACTACCGCGTGCGCGATTACCTTTTGATGGCAGGGCTGGGCTTTTTGGGGCTGTTTTTGTACTCGGCGCTCTACTACTACGGCATCGGCGTGCTCGGCTCGCAGGAAGCCTGTATTCTCAACTACCTCTGGCCGATGATGATTGTCGTGTTCGCCTGCATTATTCTCAAGGAAAAGCTGACCGCGCGCAAAATCATCGCCATGCTGCTCTCCTTTGTCGGCATCGTGGTGCTGACGCTCGGCGGCAGCGGCGTGTCAACGGGCAACCGTCTGTTCGGCATCGCGGCATGCGTGACTGCCGCTGTCTGCTACGGCTTGTTCTCGGTGCTGAACAAAAAGCACTCGCTGAACCAGAACATCACCATGATGTGGATTTGGCTGACAACGGCGGTCTGCTCGCTGATTGCCGGTTTGCTGTTGGAAACATGGCAGCCCGTCGAGGGCTTGCAGTGGGCAGGACTTTTGTGGCTCGGCGGGGTTGTCAACGCCGTGGCATACCTGCTGTGGGCAATCGCGCTGAAAGGCGCAAGCGACTCCGCCAAAATCGCCAACCTCGCCTATCTGGTGCCGTTTTTGTCGATTATACTCTCCGCGGCGGTGCTGCACGAAGCCATCACCGTCAACGCCGTCATCGCGCTGGTGCTGATTGTCAGCGGTATTCTGCTGCAAAGCATCCGCTTGAAAAAACAACCGTAAAAGGAGCCTTTCCATGAAAACCTATCCCTCCTCCGAAACGATGAATCCCTCCGGCTTTGTGGTGCTGGCGGATTATGTGCCGGGTATTATTCAGGAAATCCGCTATTACTCCACCTATAATTTTATCGGCGACAGAATCGACGGCTATGAGGAGCCCTGCGCGCTGCTGACCAAGGAAGCGGCGCGCGCGCTGAAAGCCGTCAGCAACGAAATGCTGGTGCGCGGCTACCGCCTGAAGGTGTTCGACGCCTACCGCCCTGCCTGCGCGGTCAAGCATTTTATGCTGTGGGGCATCGAGGATCAGGACGTCCGCATGAAACCCTATTTTTACCCCGACCTGCAAAAGCAGGAGCTGTTCGAGAAGGGCTACATCGCCAAGCAGTCCAGCCACAGCCGCGGCAGCACGGTCGATTTAACCCTGCTCGATATGGCAACCGGCAAGGAGCTGGACATGGGAAGCCCGTTCGATTTGTTCAGCGAGGCGTCCCATCCCGATTACATGGGCGTCACCGAGGAGCAGTACAAAAACCGCATGATGCTGCAGCATGCCATGCGCCGCAGCGGCTTTTTGCCCATCGACTGCGAGTGGTGGCACTTCACGCTGGCGGACGAGCCCTATCCCAACACCTATTTCGAGTTCCCGGTGTCCTCGGAATATCTGCGGAGATAATATCTGCGGAGATAATATATATAAATAGAAACCGAAAAACGAAAGGATAACTGCCATGACTGCACCGAAATCCAAACCCCCTCACACCATACTCTCTTGGTTCTTTCTGCTGTATTACGTGATACTATGCGCCGAGCGTGTGCAAAGCCTCGTGCGCGCGGCAGCGGCAAAGCAGCTGTTTATGGACACGTTTGAAGGCGCCGCGAGCGTTGTCGTTTTGCTGTCTCTGCTGTCCTTCGGCATTATGCTCGCCTGCTTCAACCGTTCCTTTTGGAAATCACTGACAAAAAACACCGCGCCCGATTATGCCGTGATGTCGCTCACCGCCGGCGTCGTGCTGGTGTCCGGCATGGTGCACACGGAATACACCGTTCCCGGCATCCAATTTGCTTCCTACGGCATGCTGATTGTCGCCATGATACTGCGCGCCGTACAGCTTGCGCCCGACTGCAAAAACCGCTTTGGCATGTGGTATTCGCTGGGATACCTGACCGCCTTTTCCATGGCAATCCCCGTCGTCTATAAGCACTATACGCTGAGCAGCCCGGCGCTGTTCCACTGTGTGGAATATCTTGTGATGCTCGCCTTGGTCATCAGCTTTACGGTCATGCTGCGCCGCCTGATGACGGGGCGCGGCGACAACCTGCTGCTGTGGCTTCCGTTTGCAATAATGGCAATCGGCGACGCCGTTGTTCTGTGGATGGGCTGGACAGCCGAGGTCAACGTCTTTGTGCTGATTTTCGCCGCCCTTTCCGCCGCGCTGTTCTTCATTGGCAAAATCATTTTCGCCCTCCGCGCAAACCGAAAATAACATGAAACCAGCCCCTCCGTCCGCCGGAGGGGCTTTGCTTTTGCTTGCGTATTATTCTTCATCAGAACGGTTGCCGGAATTGACCTGCAGCGCCAGCATGGTGATGTCATCCGCCTGCTCCGCTCCGTTGGAAAAATCGTTAATGGCGTCCTTCACGGCATTCACCAAGCCTTCGGCGTCGCTGTCCGCATGGCTGCGCAAGACCGCCTCAAGCCGCTCCTCGCCGAAGAAGCCGCCCTCCCTGTCCTGCGCCTCTGTCACGCCGTCGGTGAACATAAACAAACGATCGCCCGGACGCAGCTGCACGGTGTATTCCCTGTATTGCACATTCGGAAAAACGCCTGCCGCCGCACCGCCCCTTTGATCAAGCATGACCGGCGCGTCCGAAAGAATATACGGAGGGTTGTGACCGCCGTTGGAATAGACAAGCTCGCCTGTTTGCGGATTGAACACCGCGACAAAGGTGGTGATAAACATCCTGTTCGGGTTATGCCCGACAAGCCGGTTGTTGTATTCATACAGGATTTTTGCCGGAGAATAGCCGAGCTGCGCATACTGGTTGAGCATGGTAATCGCGCGCGACATAAACAGCGCCGCCGTAACGCCCTTGCCGGAAACATCGGCAATCGCAACAAAAACACTGCCGTCCGCCAGCACATGATAGTCATACAAATCGCCGCCGACGTCCTTTGCCGTCAGCATGCACGCCGTGACGGAAACATCACCGCCGCGGTATTCCTGCGGCTCCAGCAGTCCCCTTTGAATCGTCCGCGCGATATTCAGCTCTGCCTTTTGGCGGTTCAGCTCGGACATGCGCATCAGGAAGCGGTCGATTTCCTCCGCCATGGAGTTGAAGGAATCCGACATTTCGGCAATCTCGTCCCTGCCCTTCACCGGCAGCGGTTCAAAGAAATCCCCTTGCCGCGACACAAAACCCTTCATTCTCTTGCTGATGCGCCGCAGCGGCTTTGACACGCGGAAATACAACAGCACGCCCGTTAGAACCACAATCAAAACCGAAACGCCCAAAATGATGAGCGCGGTGTGCGTAAAGCGCGTATTAAACGACTCCATAATGCGCGAAAGGGAAATCTCCGCGCAAACGATGTTTTTGGTCTTGTCCACATACTTTTGTTCGCTGGTCGAGTAATAGCGTTTAATCGGCGTATAGCAAATCAGCGTGTCGTCATATTGGTTCTTTTCGTGCAGCAGCACCTCTGTTTCGCCGTTGAGGGCGCGGATTTGCTCCTCCTTCAGCTTGCCCTCCGCCACATAGCCGGTGTAGCGGTTGTTGATAAACTCCTCCGAGGCGTTTTCGCCCCAACCGGTGGCAAGGTAGATTTCGTCCATATGTTCCACGTCGGGTTCAATCACATATAAATAGGTAATACCCAAGCCGCGGCACACCACGCTCAAATAGCCGCCGCTTTCCTTGAAGTCGTCCAGCATATCCGGGTCGTAGTATTCATAGGCAAGCGCCGCCGAGGACGCCGCAAATTTGATTTTCTCGGTTGCGTCCTTGACCGCGTGGTTATAGGTGTATTGATACAGCGCAAACATCACCACCGACTCCGCAAGCGTGGTGATAAGCAGCAAAACGATGATAATTTTCCAAAAAACAGAGTGTCTCATAACGAAGTACCTCTTGCCGATAATAACTATATTATACCGTAAATCTATTGATTTGTCACTAATTTAGGCATAAAAAAGCAAAACACTCTTGCAAACAACCATCTATGTTGTATAATTTGACTTGAAAACCGACAGGAGGTGGCTGCATTGATAGAGGTACAGCACTTTACCAAAAAACACGGTGACAAAACCGTTGTAAAAGACATTACCTTCACCGCCAAAGACGGCGCTATCACCGGCTTTATCGGTCACAACGGCGCCACGAGTTGGTTTATGTTCGACGGAAACCTGCTCGGGTTGGTGCTCAGCCTTGTTGCTTCGACGGCTGTCATTGCGCTGGCGCTGCTGGCGGTCAAGCTGTTTTACCTGTCCACCGCACTCGCCATGCAATCCACCGGCGGCCGCAAAAGCGGAAAAGCACCTGTCTAAACAGGAATAAACCCGATATAACCAAGGAGTTTCCCAAGCGGAGGCTCCTTTTTCTTTTATCCGCCGTCAATTGCAGCCACGGAAAATTTTAAAATTTTTTCAAAATTTTCGAAAAAAACCAAAAAAATTTTTAAAATCCGATTTTTTTGTTGCTTTTCTGTTGTAGTGGGTGTGGTATTCTTTAGTCACAGTCAAAAGCAAAACATCCCAATTGACAAAACTAAACTAAAAGGAGAAATCGTCATGAAAAAGAACAACATCAAAACCAAAATTATCGCAGGTGTTTTGTCCGCTATTACCGTTTGCTCTGTCGGCGCTATGACCACCACCACTGCATTCGCGGCAGAAACGCACGTTTCCACCGGCACTTCCATTACCGAAACGCAAAAAATCAGCATGAGCAAGGACGCGGAAACCGTCACCAAAATGGTGTCCGGCACCCTTCTGAAGATGCTGGACTCCACCAAGTACGGCAAGTTCCTCGCTCCGGCGCTGGAAGGCCTGCTTAACGCGTTCATCGAACAAAGCGATGAACGAATCGAAAATAAGGTCGATGAGCTGAACGAGAAGGTCGACAAATTATTCAACAAGGTGGACGCATCGGAGGCTTCCATCAAGGCGGAAATAACCAACGACCTCGGCGTCCAAAGCTTCTACAACACCTTTATGAAGTTCAAAACACAAACCCAATCCATACATCAAAAAATCAAGGAAATCTATGCCGGCAATCTTTCCAACGCCGAAAAGGCGGCAAAAATCGGCAGCTTAACCGGCACCTACACCGAGTGGAGAGCTAAGTTTGAGGATGTTTTGAACGAGCTGAACGGCTTTTGCCAAAAGCCCTCCATGACCAAGAACGGCAACATTTTCGAGCTCGCCTACAACCACTACACCAACTCCGTCATGTTCAGCGGCGAATCCCTTGACAAAGCAAAGCCCGTTTGCAACCACGTAATGCAGGTATACGCCGCAGGCTGCGCCACCCTCGTGGAAAGCCTTACCGCGCAGCTGTACTACAACAACCTTTCCGCTGCGGAAAAGGCGGCTGTTAATCCCGAATTTGCCGCGCACATCTGCAAGGACAACAACGACATCAACAACGAAATCAAAACCGTCACCAAGCTGTTGGCAGGCGGGGAAAAAGGCAACAAGGCGGACACCCTCAAGGGAATGTACGATAAAGTAATGGGCACTCCCAGAAATATTCTTGTCAACAAAGGTCACGACAACATCCAGCTTCTCAGCGAGCTGAAGCTTCACAACCATCAATCCAAGCACGCCGACGGCACCTACAACGATACCAAGGGCAAAAAGGTCGCGGATGAATTTAACGAAGAATTTAACAAGGCTGCATTAGCCGTTGAAAAAGCAAAGGCGATTGCCGATTACGCAAGAGAAAAGGGCGTCACCGTGCGCAAGCTGCTGGAAACCAACGGCTTCAACATCGCCAAGCTGCCGCAAAACGTCACCCTTGTCACCGCAAAGGCGTGGGATGATTCCGTATCCACGCTGTCCAGATTTGCCGGCTACAACTACCAGAAGGCATTCTACAAGGGCGTCAACGTAGACGCCAAGGGTGCCGGCGACGCCAATGTGCAGCTGCTCGACTGCGGCTACAATTCCTGGAAGTTTTCCAGCTGGGGCTATATGGTAAAGGGCACGGCAGCCATCTTGATGGTAAAATAATGCCATACACACCCCTTAAACGCACAGCAGGCGCTGATGTAACATCAGCGCCTGCTGTTTCTGCTGTTACTTATTTCACGGGCACACAGTGCTCGTCGTTGATTTTTTGCACCTTTTGCACGCGGCGCATGTATTTTTCCGCTGTCA
>CADCAD010000020.1 GCA_902799325.1 uncultured Ruminococcus sp.
CAAGCAGGATGACGGCACCTACACCAGAGAATACACTGTTGACAAGGCTTACACCGCAGTACAGCTCAAGTCCGTCAAGAACGGCGCAGAGTGGATCGGTGACGAGACCGGCAACAATGTCACCTTCAACCTGACAGGCGCAGGCACCTTCACCGTTGTTTATGATCCCGAAACAAATATCACCTCCGTACAGGGCGACATCGTTGAATTCATCACCGATTTCACCTATGAAACCGTCTATGCAGCCGGTAACGGCGAAGGCGTGTGGCTGAACGGCGCTTCATGGGATGCCACTTATGTAGCTAACGAGATGACCGAAGTAGCTGACGACATTTGGGAAATCGAATTCACCAACGTTCCCGACGGCTTCGAGCGTCAGATTAAGTTCTGCATCGACGGCGCATGGACGCACAACTTCGGCGGCACGTTCGAGGAGAGCGGCGTTGCAAGCGACGCAGCTTACAACGGCGACAACATCACCTTCGACACCGACGACACCTGCACCGTTAAGGCGCAGCTCGACCTGACCAACTTTGACTTCACTACCAAGGAAGGTGCGAAGTTCACCATCACCATCACCTACGGCTCTGAAGCAGAGGAGGTTGGCATCATCGGCGACGTTAACGGCGACGGTAACGTTACCATCGATGATGCAACCATGATTCAGCAGAGAGGTATCGAGCTCATCACCTTTGACGAAACCCAGGAGAAGCTGGGCGACGTCAACGGCGACGGCAGAGTTTCGATTCTCGACGTTACCTGCATCCAGAAGTATCTGGCTGAGTATACCACAGGCACCGGCAACGCCGGCGCTAAGCTGCTCAGCGATGGCACCATTGTTCCTGCCAACTAATCGCTTCTGACACAACATACACTAAGGGCGTTCCGCAAGGGGCGCCCTTTTTGCCTATCACAGAAATCACAACAAAAGTGGGGCGGCAGCTTCTTGAATTTCTGCCGCGCCTGTGCTACAATAACAACAGGGAGGGATGGAGATGATTTTACACGATATTTCACGCGACACGCTGACGTGTCCCGTTTACGAGGGTGATCCCGAAACCACGGTCACCACGCTGCGCAGCATTGACGAGGGCGAATGTAACCTCAGCGCCATTTCCATGTGCGTGCACGCAGGCACACATATCGACGCGCCGCTGCACTACAGCGAGGACGGCAGCCCGCTTGACGACATCCGCCTGCGCACCTTCTACGGCAAGTGCACGGTCATCACTGTGGAGGGCATCCTCACCGGCGACGACATGGAGCGCCTGCTCCCGTATTGCAAGCGCCGGATTCTGTTCCGCGGCTTGGGCAATACTTATCTTTCGCAGTCGGCGGCAATCGTGCTGGCGGAAAGCAAGGTCGTGTTGGTTGGCACCGACGCCGATTCCATCGCACCGCCCTTTGACGAAGCCCGTCCGCACCGCGAGCTGGCGCGCGCCGGCATCGCTGTGCTGGAAAATTTGAACTTGGAAAACATCGACGACGGCGAATATGACCTCTGCGCCTTTCCCGTCAAGCTCGGAGGACTCGAAGCGGCGCCCTGCCGCGCCATCCTCTTTGAAATGGAGAAGGGATTACATTAATGATAAAAATGGCAGTTTTTGATTTGGACGGCACGCTTGTGGACTCGCTCACCGACCTTGCCAACAGCGTCAACCAAGGGTTGCAGGCGGCAGGCTTGCCTGCGCAGCCCGTGGAGCGCTACCGCCGGTTTGTCGGCGACGGCAGGGCGATGATGGTCAAACGCGCCATCGCCGCAGGCGGCGGCAGCGAGGAGCAGTTCGATACCGTGGTGAGCGTGTTCAACGACGTCTATCAGCGCCACTGCAACGACAACACCGCGCCCTATAGCGGCTGCGCCGCTCTGCTGGACGGACTTGCCGCCAACGGAATTTTGACCGCGGTGCTCTCCAACAAGCCCGATGAATTTGTGCCGCGGATTCTGCAAAAGGTCTACCCCAATCACCGCTTTGCCGAAGCATGGGGGCAGAAGCCGCAGTATAAAACCAAGCCCGACGGCGAGGCGCTGCATGCCATTTTGGCGCTGCACGGCGTAAAGCCCGGGGAGTGCGTTTACATCGGCGACAGCAACGTGGACGTCTTTACCGCGCAAAACGGCGGCGTACAAATGGCAGGCGTCAGCTGGGGCTTTCGCGGCAAGCAGGAGCTGCTCGCTGCCGGTGCACCCTTTGTTGCCGACACCGCCGAAGAATTGCTGAGGTATTTGCTGTGCCTGTGAATAAGATAAACTATCAAAGGGAGCTCGACCGCATTATTGCGGACAATCAGCGGCGCGGCGCAGTGCCCAAGCTGCTGCTGCACGTCTGCTGCGCGCCGTGTTCGAGCTATTGCCTGGAGTATCTTTCGGATTATTTTGACATTACGGTGTACTATTATAATCCGAATATTTCCTTAGAAGAAGAATATGAATACCGGCTGAGTGAGGAAAAGCGCTTTATTTCTCTCAAAGAATTTAAATATCCCGTTAAGCTGACGGACAGCGAGTACCGTCCCGAGGATTTCTTCGCGGCGGTCAAGGGCTTGGAACAGGAGCCGGAGGGCGGACTGCGCTGCCGCGCGTGCTTCCGCCTGCGGCTGGAAGCGACGGCGAAAAAGGCAAAGGAAGGCGGCTTTGACTGCTTCACCACTACGCTGACCATCAGCCCTCTGAAAAACGCCGCGCTGCTCAACGACATCGGCGCCGAAATGGGCGAAAAATACGGCGTCATGTGGCTGCCGAGCGACTTCAAGAAGAAGGAGGGCTACAAGCGCTCCATCGAACTCAGCCGCGAGTTTGAGCTCTACCGCCAAAACTACTGCGGCTGCGTCTTTTCGCGCCGGCAGGCGGAAGCGTCGGGCGGCTGAGGGCTGACATCTATATATGGTGCTCGCCCACTATATCTTGTGTCTGAAAATTCCAAATTTGTCACAAAGCACAAGATAGCTGTAATCAATATTATTCTTCACCTGAATATTAAACAGACATAACACCCCGGAAACGCCGTTTTCATGCGGTTTTCGGGGTGTGTTAATTTTGTATCAAGTGTTTACAAAGCGCCCTATATCCTGTGCTTAATTCTTTTTAAGAATACTATATGTTGTGTTTTTCTTTCCGAAACCCCTTGCATTTTTCAAAATGATGATGTATAATAAATCTCGCACGGTTCAAAGGCGTTCAAGCCGTTGAACCCTGTTTAAGGATGATTAGAAGACTGCATAACGCATTTTGAAATTAACAACAAGGGAAGGGCTATTTATGAAGATTATTAAGCGCAACGGCTCCGAGGAGATGTTCAACGTTGAAAAAATCATCAACGCTGTCAGAAAAGCCAACAATTCCTCCGACACGCCGTTCTTGACCGACGAACAAATCGTTGACATCGCCGACTATGTGGAGTACCGCTGCAACAAAATGAAGCGCGCGGTTTCCGTTGAGGAAATTCAGGACATGGTCGAGGACCAGCTCATGGCGAAGGGCGCGTTTGAGCTCGCGCGCCGCTATGTGCGCTACCGCTACAACCGCTCGCTGATCCGCAAGGCGAACACCACCGACAACCGCATCCTCTCGCTGATTGAGTGCAACAACGAGGAGGTTAAGCAGGAGAATTCCAACAAGAACCCCACCGTCAACAGCGTACAGCGCGACTACATGGCGGGCGAGGTCAGCCGCGACTTGACGCGCAGAATGTTGCTTTCTCCCGACATTGTGGAGGCTGACAAGCAGGGCTTGATTCACTTCCACGATTCCGACTACTTTGCGCAGCATATGCACAACTGTGACCTCGTCAACCTCGAGGATATGCTGCAAAACGGCACCGTCATCAGCGACACGCTGATTGAAAAGCCCCACAGCTTCTCCACCGCCTGCAACATTGCCACCCAAATCATTGCGCAGGTGGCGTCCAACCAGTACGGCGGACAGAGCATCAGCCTGACGCATCTCGCTCCTTTTGTGCAGATTTCGCGCGAGAAAATCCGCAAGGAAACCCTTGCCGAGGTCGAGGAAATGGGCGTGACCGTCAGCGAGGATAAGCTCAACGAAATCGTTGAGGAGCGCCTTCGCAAGGAGGTCAACCGCGGCGTGCAGACCATTCAGTACCAGGTTGTCACCCTGCTGACCACAAACGGCCAGGCGCCGTTTGTCACGGTGTATATGTACCTCAACGAAGCGGAAAACGAGCAGCAAAAGGCAGACCTTGCCATGATTATCGAGGAAACCCTCAAGCAGCGCTACCGCGGCGTGAAGAACGAAAAGGGCGTGTGGATTACGCCTGCGTTCCCCAAGCTGATTTACGTGCTGGAGGAGGACAATATCCACGAGGACAGCAAGTACTGGTATCTCACCGAGCTCGCCGCCAAGTGCACCGCCAAGCGCATGGTGCCCGATAATATCTCCGAAAAGGTCATGCTCGAGCTCAAGGGCGACGTTTACACCTGCATGGGCTGCCGCAGCTTTTTGACGCCCGACCGCTTCACCGACGCGGGTGTGGGCAACATCGCCAACGCCGGCAACTATGTGCCCGGCAAGCATAAATACTACGGACGCTTCAACCAGGGCGTTGTCACCGTCAATCTGGTGGACATCGGTCTGTCCGCCAACCGCGATATGAAAAAGTTCTGGCAGATTTTTGACGAGCGCATGGAGCTCTGCCACCGCGCCTTGCAGGCGCGCCACGAGCGCCTGAAGGGCACTTTGTCCGACGCCGCGCCCATCCTTTGGCAGTACGGCGCGCTTGCCCGTCTGAAGAAGGGCGAGACCATCGACCGTTTGCTTTACGGCGGCTATTCCACCATTTCGCTGGGCTATGCCGGTCTGTGGGAATGTGTCTACAGCCTGATTGGCAAAAAGCTGACCGAGGACGAGGGCAAAGAGCTCGGCTTGGAGATTATGAAGCGCCTCAACGCCGCCTGCGCCAAGTGGAAGGCGGAGGAAAACATCGACTACAGCATCTACGGCACGCCGCTGGAGAGCACCACCTATAAGTTTGCCAAGTGCCTGCAAAAGCGCTTCGGCATCATCAAGGGCGTGACCGACCGCAACTATATCACCAACAGCTACCACGTTCACGTCACCGAAAAAATTTCCGCGTTTGACAAGCTCAAGCTCGAAAGCGAGTTCCAGGCATTGTCGCCGGGCGGCGCCATCAGCTATGTCGAGGTGCCCAACATGCAGCAAAACCTGCCGGCGGTACTGCAGGTGATGAAGTTCATCTACAACAACATCATGTACGCCGAGCTGAACACCAAAAGCGACTACTGCCAGGTTTGCGGCTTTGACGGCGAAATCCGGATTGTCGAGGAGGACGGCAAGCTCGTTTGGGAGTGCCCCAACTGCGGCAACCGCGACCAGGACAAAATGAACGTGGCGCGCAGAACCTGCGGCTACATCGGCACCCAGTTCTGGAACCAGGGACGTACCCAGGAAATTCAGGAGCGCGTGCTTCACCTTTAATAGTATAAGAACATCAACATGAAAAATTGAAAATGGAAAATTGGAGCTGCAGCGGCTTGCAATTTTCCATTTTCTGTTGCTAATCATTGTCATTGAAATCATGAATTACGGAGAAATCAAGAATTTTGACATTGCCAACGGCGAGGGCGTGCGCGTGTCGCTGTTTGTGTCAGGCTGCACGCATCACTGCAAAAACTGTTTTAATAAGGAAACCTGGGATTTCGGCTTCGGCAAGCCTTTCACGGCGGAAACCGAGGAGCTGCTGCTCAAAGAGCTAGCGCCCGACTATATCGACGGGCTGTCGCTGCTGGGCGGCGAGCCGTTTGAACCGCAGAACCAGGCGGCGCTGCTGCCGTTTTTGCGGCGCGTAAAGGCGGCGTATCCCCAAAAGACCGTTTGGTGCTACACGGGCTATTTGTTCGACACAGAGCTTTTGCAGCCAAGCCGCGCGCGGTGTGAGCACACCGACGAAATGCTTTCGCTGATGGATGTGCTTGTAGACGGCGAGTTTGTGCAGGAGCTCTACAGCATCAATCTGCAATTTCGCGGCTCAAGCAACCAGCGCATTATCGCCGTGCAGCCGTCTCTTGCGTCGGGCACGGTCGTTGAATATGTGCCGAAAAGCGGAAAGATAGAATTATAAGCAAAAACGGAGCAGGCTCATTCACTCGTTTTCGAGTGTAGAGCTTGCTCCGTAAATTTTTAATCAAATATTTCAAAAACCGCTTCGGGAATGATGTCAGACGATGCGCTGTCCGCCGAGCTTGCCGGAAGGGGCGCGGTGGTATCGGGCGCGGTCGGCGCGGCAGTTTGCGCTGTTGCGGTGGCTGGCGCGGTGGCTTCCGGCGTTTGCCCCAAGCCGAACAGGTGGAAATGAAACGCCGCGAACACGCCGCCGCCCAGCAGCAGTAAAACGACAAGGATAACAATCAAAACGGGAAGCAGCGGCTTTTTCTTTTTGATGGGAGCCGCAGGCGTGACCGCAGCAGCAGGGGAAACAGGCTGTGCCGCGGCGGACGGCGCCGCTTGCGGCGCTGTGTAGGTTCCGCTCAGCAGCGGCGCGGTGTTGTCGATTTCAAGCGCGGTTTGCGCCGGTTCCATTTCGTCGCACAGGCGGCAGGATCCGTCGCTTTCCAGCGGCAGACCGCATTTTCCGCAAAATTTAGCCATCGCGTTCTCCTTTGCTGTTACATCAGTTTGGTGCCGCATTCAATGCAGAACAGCACCTCGGCGTCGTCGGTGCTAAAGCCGCAGTTCGGGCACCGTTTGCTGCGCACGGGTGCCGCAGACAACGGCGCGGACGCTTCCTCCAAGCGCATGCCGCAGTTGGTGCAGAACATCGCTTCGCTGTCGGTGACGGTGAAGCCGCAGCTTTTGCAAACGCGCGCGGCGCTGTCGGAGTAGATATCCCTGACAGCCGCAGGCGCCGGGCTTTGTTCTTCCTCCTTGCGCGTGCCGCATTCCATGCAGAACAGGCAGTCGGCAGGCATCACCGAGCCGCAGCGGCGGCACGTCCAGCTCTGCGGAATGGCAGGTTCTTCTACGACGGGCTCCTCCGCAACAGGCTCCTCAACAACGAGGTTCTCTGCAACGGGCTCCTCCACGACAGGTTCCTCAACAACAGGTTCCTCAACAACGGGTTCCTCTGCAACAGGCTCCTCAACGACGGGTTCCTCCACGACAGGATCCTCTGTAACGGGTTCCTCCACGACGGGTTCCTCTGCGACAGGCTCCTCTGCAACGGGTTCCTCCACGACAGGCTCCTCCGCGGCAGGCTGTTCTTCCTGCTTGACTTCGGGAACGGGTACGCTAAAACCGGGCGCCGCAACAGGTACCGCCATTGTCGGCGCAGCAGGAACCGGCGCAGCAGGCGCAGCAGGCACAACCGGCGCGGGCGGAGCGATTCTCAGTCCGCAGCAGTTGCAAAAGACAGCGGTCGCATTAATCTGCTGACCGCAGTTGGGGCAGACAATCTTGCCGTTGGCGCGCAGCACCTCTGCGCGGTGAGCGGCGATTGCCATCTTGCTCTGCGTGATGGTCGCAATCAAATCCGCAAATTCCGGCGCCGGGTTGTCTTTGTAATAGGCGTAGTACCGCAGACCGATTTGCGTGTAGCTTTCGTCAATTTTGGCTTGCTCGCTATTTAAAAGTTCTTCATCATAAAGCACGACAAAACACACTCCCTGAAAGATAAAATTATATACTTTTACAAACTAATTATAGTATATGGCGAAAATGATGTCAACCACTTTTTCCTGATATCGGAAAATCTTCTTCCCTCTTGTTTATAAAAGCACCGTTAAGAGAAATCGGTCAAGAGTCAGTCAGGCGCGTCCGCAACGCTTTTTACAAAACAACCACAGCAACTTTTGCAAAGCCCTTGATTTTCCAAAGCGGACTATGTTACAATAATACTGAATAGCACGCACGGAGGAATAAAAATGAGTTTTAAAAAGCGGTTTATCGCGTTGGCGGTTTTTTTTGCTGTCATGATCATCGGCACCGTTATCTATTGCCTGACAACCGGCGGCGACTGCACAATCACGATGATACATACCGGGTTTCCGGAGGGCGTCACCGAGGAGAACATCTCCTACACCATCGACGATCCGTCAGTGGCAGAGGTGAAGAATTTTCGCATCGTGCCCAATGAAATTATCGGCAGTACCGTGGAAGTCACCTTCCACGCGCTCAAGCAGGGCGAAACGAAGGCAACGCTTTTTTATACGATTCCGCCGGAGCTGATGGAAGATTACGATCAGTATGACGATGAAACGAAAGAAATGATGAGCAAGCCCCTTTCGATGATGCCGACTTTATCGCTGAGAGTCAACATGTTCGGCACGCTGATAGAAACCAACGATTTGACCTTCAACGGCTGGCTGCTGATAGAAATTGAAATTCTCGGCAGCATGGTGCTGCTTGCGCTGGTCATGATGATTTCCTTTATCCAAAGCATGATTAGGGGCAGGTTTTCCTATTCCACGGTGGCGTTTGGCGGCGTAGCGCTGTACTGCGCGTTCATTTTTGTTCTTTCCGCTTATGATATGCAGTATATGAACACCTTCCGCGGCTTTTTGTTCAACATATCCGACTCGGGCTTTTGGTTCGTCATCCTCACCGCGCCGTTTATGCTGGCGTTTGCGAGCGCTATCGCAGTCAGCAACCTCTGGCTGCTGCGGCATGAGGGCTACCGTCCGCAGAACATGCTCGGCATCGGGCTTGCCGTGGCGTGGGTGCTCGGCTTGGCGGCGGTGATGTACACCAACATCCACCTGATTTCGGTCGGTGATATTGCGCTCAGCCGTGACGTCAGCTATTCTCTTGCCTATGTTCTCAGCTTTCTGGAGTGCATGCTCCTGTCCACAGTCGCCTGCACCTTCCTTGCCGCAAAATACAAGCCGCCGCACAACAAGGAATACCTGATGATTCTCGGCTGCTGCATCCGCGACGACGGCACGCTGACGCCGATTCTCAAGGGCAGGGTGGACGCCGCCATCCGATTTGTGCGCGAGCAGTTTGCCGACACCGGCAAGCATGCCAAGTTTATCCCCTCGGGCGGTCAGGGTGCCGACGAGGTGATTTCCGAAGCCGAGGCGATGAAGCGCTATTTGATAGAACAGGGCTATCCCGAGGAGCAGATTATCAAGGAGGACAAAAGCGTCAACACCTTCCAAAACATCCTGTTCTCCCGTCAAAAAATCGAAGAGGACGCCGGCAGCGCCAAGGATGTCAAGGCGGCGTTTGCCACCACCAACTACCATGTGTTCCGCGGCTATGTGCTGTCCAAAAAGCACGATCTCGACGCGCAGGGCATTTCGGCAAAGACAAAATGGTACTTCTATCCCAACGCCTTTTTACGCGAGTTTGCCGGCTTGCTGGTGGACAAAAAGTGGAGTGTCCTTTTGCTGATTCTGCTGATTTTGCTTGGCTACACCTTCGGCGTTCATCTGCTCAAAATGGTTCATTGAGGCGCACATGAAACAACAGGAAACAAGCGGCAGCGAGCATCCGTTTGATCCGCTGTCCTACGGCGAAACCGAGCCGTATTCACCCGAACAATCCAAGCGGGAGCCGGCGTTTGACTTTGCGCCGCCGCCCGTAAGAGCCGAGCAGTTTGCCCCGCCGCCAAAGCGCGGCGGCAGGCTGCCCTATATTGCCGTGTCGCTTTTTGCGGCGCTGCTGGCAGTTTTGCAGCTGGTCATGCCGTTTGTCGAGTGGGTGGCGTTCCGCTACCAGGCGCTTGGGCATACCATTGCCGGGGGCAAGCTGAATTTGATTGAGCTGGGCAAAAAGTTTTTGTTCAGCGACAACATCGTCACCTTCCTGACCGGACTGGGCGACAACCTCGATGTGTCGGAATACCTGCCGCCCTCTGCCAGAGAAAAGTTCGCGCAGGGGCGCGCAGCCGGCATCATTGTGATGGCGATATTCGCCGTCAGTCTGTTGCTGTTTTTGTCCTTTGCCGTGTTGTCGCTCACCCGAAGGCGCGCGGCGACGGCGGTCGGCGTCACGGCGTCGGTGCTCAATATCGCAGGCTGCTGCGCGACATTTTACGCGATGAATCTTATTAATTCTATTTTAGAACAATACGATGTTTTTTCGTGGAGAAACATGCAGTTTTCGCTGTGCAGCGCCCCGACGCTGTGCGTGGTGCTGTCCGTGGCAATCATTGTATTTGCTGTTTTGGCGGCTGTTTTCCGCCGCTTTGCATATCGACACTATTGATAGGGAGGGCAGCCGTGCGCTGCCCTTTGTTCTATCGCGCGAAAGGCTTTGCGGCTTTGCAGCCGTGCGATTTCCGCTGAATGAAATTTCCCAAAAATATTGCAATCACTATTCATATATTGTATAATACTGACAGAAGGATAAATCCGAGAGAAAGGACGGTCTTTTATGAGAAAAACAAAAATTGTCTGCACGGTCGGCCCTGCGTGCAACACCAAGGAAATGCTCCTGAAAATGATTGACGCAGGCATGAACGTGGCGCGCGTCAACATGTCGCACGGCACGCACGAAAGCCTGATCGGTGTGTTTGCCACCATCCGCGAAGCCATTGAGGAAAGCGGCAAAAACGTCGCCATCTTGCTTGACACCAAAGGTCCCGAGGTGCGCGTCGCCACCTTCGAGGGAGGCTCGGCGGTGCTCGAGGAGGGCAAGGAATTCACCCTCTACAAGCAAAAGGAGCAGGGTGACGCCGATGGCGTTGCCATCTCGTACCCGAAGCTCGTGGATATCTTTATGCGCGACGGACAGGAAGCCATCGGCCGCGAGCTGCTGCTCGACGACGGCTTAATCTCCATCATCACCAAGGAGGTCACCCCTGACAAAATCGTCTGTACCGTCAACAAGGGCGGCGTGCTGAAAAACCGCAAAAGCATCAACATTCCCGGCTACTACATCAACATGCCTTACGTCAGCGCACAGGATCGCCGTGATATCGAGTTCGGTCTGGAACAGGGCGCCAACGTGGTCGCTGCATCGTTTGTCCGCAATCACGAGGACGTGCGCACCCTGCGCGACTTCATCGACTCTATCGGCTACGAGCACGTGGAAATCATCGCCAAAATCGAGAACCAGAGCGGCGTGGACGACATGGATTTAATCATGGACTATGCCGACGGTATCATGGTCGCGCGCGGCGACATGGGCGTGGAAATCCCGTTCATCAAGCTGCCCGAAATCCAGAAAACCTTAATCCGCAAGTGCGTTGCCAAGGGCAAATATGTCATCACCGCCACCCAAATGCTCGAAAGCATGACCACCGCGCCGCGCCCGACGCGTGCGGAAATCAGCGACGTCGCCAACGCCGTTTATGACGGCACCAGCGCCGTTATGCTGTCCGGCGAATCCGCCGCCGGCAAATACCCGGTGGAAAGCGTCAAGGCGCTTGACTCCATCTGCCGCGAGGCGGAAAACAACGGTGAATTCGGCGCGCTGCACCATTATGTGGAGGAGCACGGCATCAAGGACAACAACGTATTCCGCGGCAGCATTTGCCGCGCCGCCAAGGATATCGCCAAGGCGGTTGACGCCAAGGCGATTATCGTCGAAAGCGCCACCGGCCGCGTGGCGCGCGCCATGGTGCACTACCGCCCGAACGTGCCCGTCATCGCCGTCGTCACCTCCAAGCTCGTCTGCCGCAAGCTCTGCCTCAACTGGGGCATCACCGCGCTGATGGGCGAGGAAAAGCTCACCTCCGACGAAATCACCGAGCAGGCGATGCAGCGCGCGCTGTCAACGGGACTGGTCAAAAAGGGTGACACCGTGGTTGTGCTGTCCTCCAACAAAACCGTTCCCACCTCCAGCACCGACTCGCTGAACATCCGTATTCTGTAATGAGCAACATCATTTTAATCGGCATGCCCGGCTCGGGCAAAAGCACCGTCGGCGTTTTGCTTGCCAAGGCGTTGGGCTACTCCTTTGAGGATGTGGACTTGGTCATCAGCCGCCGCGCCGGGAAGCCGCTGCAAAAAATTCTGGATGAGGACGGGCTGGACAGCTTCCTGACGCTGGAGGAAGCCGTGGGCAGCACCCTCGCCGCCGACCATACCGTCATCGCCACGGGCGGCTCTATGGTGCTCAGTGAAGCAGCCATGGCGCATCTGCAGACGATGGGTATGGTCGTGTATATCGACGTTCCGTTCGCGGAAATCGAGCTCCGCGTCACCAACATCCGCACGCGCGGCATCGCGTTCCATAAAAACGAAACGCTCGCCGACGTCTACCGCGAGCGGCAGCCGCTGTACGAGCGCTATGCCGCCATGACGGTCAAGGTCAAGCCCGGCGACACCATCGAGGACACCGTAGATAATTTGATTGAACAGCTATAATGAAAGAGCCGACTCGCTGAGCCGGCTCTTTTTGTGGGTAGACGGCAGCCGAAGCTGCTGTATAGGGAAAAGCAAAAGAAGTGTATTATCTGACCTTTTTCAGCGCCATATTCACTGGCACCGCCAGCAGCGACGCAATCACGCACTTGGCGAGGTCAATCAGAATAAACGTCGCGGCAACCACCGCGAACGAAGCGGCAAAATCCTTGCCGGTGTACAGCATGAAGCCGACTATGCCGGGCAAATAAATGCAGGGAATACCCACGACAACCGCCACGATGATGTAGCGCACAATTGCCCATTTGCTGTCAATGCTGCCCTTGAGCAGACTGACAAGAAAGCTTGCTAGAATAAAGCCGATGATAAAGCCGCCGGTGGGGCCAGCAATCACGCCGAAGCCGCTTTGATAATTGGAAAAAACCGGCAAGCCCACAATGCCCAGCAGGGTGTAAATCACCTGCGCGGCGAGCGCCTGCAAAGGGCTGAGAATCAGCGCCGTCAGCAGCACAATGAGCACCTGAAGCGTGAACGCGACGTTAATCGGCGTAGGAATTGCCAAAGGGGAGAGCACGCACAGCAGCGCGGCACAAACCGCGATTTGGCACATGCTGACCGTGGCATGGCGGATGTTCATTTTGGATGTCATAAATTGTCAACCTTCCTTGTTTTTGCTGTTGACATTATAGCACCATGCGCCCGAATTGTCAACCAAAAGAAATATTATGGTTGACAATAATTTTTTGTTGAAAAAAACGGTTGATTATGCTATACTGATTAAGGTTGTTTTTCCGGCAACGGAGCATATGAAAAAAGAGGGAAAGCTATGAAAAAATGCGACTATTGCGCGAAGGAAATCACATATTTTGAGCAGTACTGCTGCGAGGAGTGCGAGCGGAAAACGGTGCGCTACCACCTGTTTAACGAGCGCTTTTCCAAGCTGTTTTTAATTGTCAACACCATCTGCGTGTTCGGTATTCCCGTCGGACTGTTTCTGGCGTCATTCAACAAAATTGTCGGCGGCGGCGCCGCTGTGGGCAGCTGCTTTGTGCTGGGCGCCATGCTGATGATACTGCCGTTTCCCACCGAGGGCATGATTCGCAAGCACAAGCTGAAAAAAGCCATCAACATCAGCCGCATTTTCGGCGGCGCGGTGATGCTGCTCGGTGTTGCGATATTAATGCTGTTAATTTTTGTCATTTAAATGATTGGAATAAATCAAAAAAATCCGTCAACACTATTACCATCATTCTGTAAGGAGGATTTGGAATGTTGGATAAAATAGCGTTGACGCTTTTGATTATCGGCGGTCTCAACTGGGGCAGCATCGGTATTTTTCAGTTTGACCTTGTCGCCTTTATCGGTGGCGGTCAGGACGGCGTTATCAGCAGAATTATCTATATCGTTGTTGCGCTGGCGGCAATCTGGTGTGTATCTCTGCTGTTCCGCGACACGCACGACACCGTGCTCACCGACCGCCACGCAAGACAAATGTAATCAACACGCCGTCAAAGATTTTTTATAAAGCAAAAAGGGTTCGGTTTTTCAGCCGAACCCTTTCATTTTTCTGTATTATAAGCTCTCAACAATCGCCTTGGTATCTCTTGCGATAACCATTTCCTCGTCGGTGGCAATCAACTCCACGCGGATTTTGCTGTCGGGCTTGGTCAGCATGCCCTGCTTGCCGTGAATGGTGGCGTTGTTGGCATCCTTGTCGAGGTCAACGCCGAGGCACTGCAGATAGTCGCAGACCTTCTCGCGCAGAATAGGCTGGTTTTCTCCCAGACCGGCGGTGAAAACAATCGCGTCGCAGCCGCCCATCGCTACAAAGTAGCTGCCGATATACTGCGCAATCTGATAGTACAGCATTTCGTGTGCGAGCTTCGCTCTGGGATTGCCTTCCTTCTCGGCGGCGGTGACGTCTCTGTCGTCGGAGGAAACGCCGGAAACGCCCAGCAGACCGGATTTTTTGTTGAGTACGTTGGACATTTCCTCCATGCTCATGCCTTCCTTTTCACCGATGAAGGTGACAACGGAGGGATCCAGCGAGCCGGAGCGCGTGCCCATCATAAAGCCGCCCAGGGGCGTCAGTCCCATGGTGGTGTCCACAACCTTGCCGTTCTTGACAGCGGTGATGGAGGAGCCGTTGCCGATGTGGCAGGTGATGATTTTCAAATCCTCAATCGGCTTGCCCATCAGCTCCGCCATTTTTGCGCTGACATAGCGGTGGGAGGTGCCGTGGAAGCCGTACTTTCTGACGCCGTACTTCTCGTAATATTCATAGGGAACCGCAAACATGTATGCCTTTTCGGGCATGGTCTGATGGAACGCCGTATCGAAAACCGCAACCTGCGGAATGTCGCTGCCGAACACCTCGGTGCAGGCGTCAATGCCCTGAATGTGCGCGGGATTGTGCAGGGGCGCCAAGGGGGAGAGCTCCTTGATTTTGCCGAGTACATCGGCGTCAATCAGCACAGAACGGTCAAAATAAGCGCCGCCCTGTACAATGCGGTGACCGATAGCGGCAACCTCGCTGAGGCTCTTAATCGCGCCGTACTCAGCGTCGAGCAGCGCGTCCTTCACTGCCTCAAACGCCTGGGTGTGATTCTTCATTTCGGTCTTGCGCTCTACCTTGTTGCCGTCGGGCGTCTTAAAGCCGATGAAGGCGCCGTCGGTGCCGATTCTTTCGCAGTTGCCTTTTGCCAGCACGCTCTCGTCTGTCATATCAATCAGCTGATATTTCAGCGAGGAGCTGCCCGCGTTGATAACTAAAACTTTCATGTGATACAGTCCCTTCTCTATTGATTCCTTCAGCATTTTCATGTATAATTAAAATAAATAAATACACTTTAATATAATACAATAATAAAAGAAACATTTCAAGTATTTTTTCGAATTTTTGCAGGATTTCGGGGTGAAATTGCAAAAAAACGGAAAAATTTTCCAAAGGAGACAGCATGGCGGCAGCGATTATCTGTGAACTCAATCCGTTTCACAACGGACACCAATATTTGTTGGAGACCGCGCGGCGCATCACCGGCGAGCCCGTGCTCGCCGTGATGAGCGGCAGCTTTGTCCAGCGCGGCGAGGTTGCCGTCTGCTCCAAGTTTGAGCGCGCGGAAATTGCGCTGCGGAATGGTGCGGATTTGGTCGTTGAGCTGCCGGCGGTGTATGCCGTGGCAAACGCGCAGCGTTTTGCCCGGGGCGGCGTCAATATTGCCAAGGCGTTCGGCGATGTGCATACCCTCGCCTTCGGCTGCGAAACCGATGATTTAGAAGCGCTGCAGGCGGCTGCAGACGCCTTTAAGAACAGCGACGTCAACGCGTGTGTGGCGGCGCTGATGAAGGACGGCGCGTACTATCCGCAGGCGTTTGAGCAGGCGGTGCGCAGGTTTTGCGGTGACCGCGCCGCCGATGTGCTGACTTCGCCGAACAATATTTTGGCGGTCGAGTACCTGCGCGCCTTGGACGGCAGCGGCATCCGTCCCTTGCCGGTTTTGCGCCGCGGCGTTGCGCACGACAGCAAGGAAGCCTGCGGCGGCTTTATGTCCGCCTCGCAGCTGCGTACGTGGCTGCGCGAGGGCAGGGATATTTCCGCCTACACGCCGCAGGCGCCGCAGGAGATTACCTATCCCGAAGCGCTGGAGCGTGCCTTGTTGTTCCGCTTCCGCAGCATGCGCGCCGAGGACTGGCGGCGGCTGCCCGAGGTGGGCGAGGGCTTGGAACACCGCATTGTGTCGGCGGTGGCAGAGAATAATTCTGTAGAAGAAATAATAAACACTGTCAAAACCAAGCGCTACACCCACGCGCGCCTGCGCCGCATTTTTGCCTGCGCCGCGCTGGGCATTACCGAGGCGCTGCAATCGCAAACAGCCACCTACGCGCGCGTGCTCGGCTTTACGGAGGAGGGCGCCGCGCTGATGAAAAACTGCTCCTTTGAGGTGGTGACATCCGTGGCAAAGGCGCTCAAAAACAGCGGCAGCACGGCATTTTTGGAGAAGGATTTGCTCGCGTCCGACCTGTCCGCCTTGGCGTATAAACAGATAAAATCGTGCGCTTTGGATTACCGCACAAAAATCATCAGAGTGAATCGTGCAAAATAACGAAGATTTTCAACGAATGTAGAAAAATGCCTAAAAATATTTACATAAAAATCGAATTTAGGACTTGTAAATTTGGATAAAATTGAGTATAATAAAATAAATAGTTGTAAATCTTTTTACAAATAATTTACAGAAATCAATCTTTAAGAAATGAGGTATATTATGGCATTTTCAGTGAATGACAACCGACCCCCTCTCGAACAATTTCTGCAGGGCGAAGCTGCAAGAGCCTACCATTTCCTCGGTTCCCACTTTGAAAACTGGGACGGCCGCCAGGGCTGCGTTTTCAGAGTTTGGGCGCCGAACGCTAAGTCCGTTTCCGTTGTGGGCGACTTCAACGACTGGAATCCCGACGCGCACTTCATGTATCGCATCTCCGACTCCGGCGTTTGGGAGCTGTTCATCGAGGGCGTTTGGGAATTTGCGTGCTACAAATATTGCGTGGAAACCCCGTGGAACGAGCGCATTTTGAAAACCGATCCCTATGCCTTCCATTGCCAAACCCGTCCCGACAACGCGTCGCGTACCTATCATATCTATGATTACCAGTGGAACGACGACGAGTGGGTGCAGTGGAAAAAGGATCATCCCCACAAGACGCAGGCTATCAACGTCTATGAGGTCAACGCCGGCTCTTGGAAAAAATATGACGACGGCAATTTCTACAGCTACCGCGCATTGGCGGACGAGCTGATTCCCTATGTGAAGAAGATGGGCTACACGCACATCGAGTTTATGCCACTCACCGAGTTCCCGTTTGACGGCAGCTGGGGCTACCAGGTAACCGGCTACTACGCCGCTACCTCCCGTTACGGCGAGCCGAAGGACTTGATGTATTTCGTTGACCGCGCCCACCAGGAGGGCATCGGCGTTATCCTCGACTGGGTACCCGCGCACTTCCCCAAGGACGCGCACGGCTTGGCGCGTTTTGACGGCACCGGCTGCTATGAGTACGAGGACTGGAGAATCGGCGAGCACAAGGAGTGGGGCACCTACATCTTCAACTACGGCAGATATGAGGTCACCAGCTTCCTGATTTCCTCCGCGATGTTCTGGCTGGATATGTATCACATCGACGGTATCCGCGTTGACGCTGTTGCCTCCATGCTGTATCTTGACTACAACCGCAAGGACGGCGAGTGGATTGCCAACGCCTACGGCGGCAGAGAAAACCTTGTTGCCGTTGACTTCCTGCAAAAGCTCAACAACGTTTGCCATATGTTCTATCCCGAGGTGATGATGATTGCCGAGGAAAGCACTGCTTGGCCGAACGTTACCCGTTATCCCATTGAAGGTCTCGGCTTGGGCTTCGACTACAAGTGGAACATGGGCTGGATGAACGACATGCTGTCCTACATCTCGCTCGATCCGCTGTGGAGAAACTATCACCACGACACCCTCACCTTCAGCATGGTTTATGCGTTCTCCGAGAACTTCATGCTGCCCATCTCCCACGACGAGGTGGTCTACGGCAAGGGCTCGCTGATTAATAAAATGCCCGGCGGCTATGACCAGAAGTTCCAGGGCGTGCGCGGCTTTGTTGCCTACATGCTGGCTCACCCCGGC
>CADCAD010000021.1 GCA_902799325.1 uncultured Ruminococcus sp.
ATCATGGAACATACCATGTCAGAAAAAACTGCGTACTTGCAGAAATCATATCATAGCCTTATACTGATTGTAGCAGATAAAGACGATTAAGTCAATCTGAAATATTATTTCTTTTCGGAGGCAAAGATATGAAAACATTATTTGATAAAGTAATACTCAACCATATCACATTAAAAAACAGGCTTGTCCGCTCTGCAACATGGGAGGCTGTTGCAGCACAGGACGGCAGCATCGGTAATACCGCCTATGAAATCTACCGCGAGGCGTCCCTGCTGCTCGGCAGCGTGCAAAAGCGCCCGGTGCGGCTCATCGGCGTCGGCATTTATCATCTGTCCACCGAGTACGTCCGCCAGCTCAGCTTTGACGACTACCTCGAGGACAAAGCCCAAGCCGACACAGCCGCCCTGCAAGCCAAGCTTGAGGCTTTGCAGCAGCGCTATCACCTCGATTTTGCCGGACACCTCGACCAAATCTATCGCGGTGAAATCCTGCACAAAACCGCCGAATATATGCGACGGCATATACAATAAAAAAATATTTTCGCCCAAAACGGAAAAAGTTGCATAAATGTATGCAATTTTTTCCGTTTTTTCGCCTTTATATAGGGGAGTCTTTTCCCCGAATATAACGAAAAGGGAATGATACTATGACACAAATAAAACCTAATTGCATTGACGTGTCCACCTGGCAGCGCAACATCGACTGGCAGCGCGTCAAGAATGCCGGGATAAAAGCCGTCATTATCCGCGCAGGCTTCGGCACCACCAAGGACAACCAATTTGAAAACCACTACAAGGGCGCTAAAGCCGCCGGGCTGTGCATCGGTGCGTACTGGTACAGCTACGCCTACAGCACCGCGCAGGCAGAGCAGGAAGCAAAAGCCTGCATTTCGGTTCTCAGCGGCAAATCATTTGAATTGCCCGTCTACTACGACATGGAGGAGGACGGGCAAATGTCACTCGGCAAGCAGACCATGACCGCTATGGCGTGCCGTTTCATTGACGCCGTGCAGTCGGCAGGCTACCGCGGCGGCATGTATTCCAGCCCGAGCTGGTTCTCCGACTTTATCGACTACGACCTCATGCGGTCAAAATATTCGATTTGGCTGGCGCACTGGGCAAGCAGCCCGGCGCGGCAGTGCGACATCTGGCAGTACAGCGAAAGCGGCAGGGTAGACGGCGTTGACGGCGATGTGGATTTAAACCTCCTTCAAAACGAAGCCGTCCTCGGCGGCAAGGGCGGCACCAAACCGCAGACCTTGCAGGAAGCCCTCAAAGCCCGTTACGGCGCGCTTCGCTGCCTGAAAAGGGGCGACAGCGGTATTCCCGTCTATGTCCTGCAGGCGCTTTTGCTCAGCCATGGCTACAGCGAGGGCGGCGTTGACGGCATTTTCGGTGCCGGTACCGAAAACGCGGTGAGGGAGTTCCAGCAATACCACTACCTTGCCGTTGACGGCATCGCCGGGAAAGAAACCTTTACCGCCTTGACCGCGCCGCGCTGATTTGCTATACTGATAACAGCAACACACGGGAGGGCTTTTCATGATAAGGATTATGTTCATCTGCCACGGCAACATCTGCCGCAGCCCGATGGCGGAATTTGTCTTAAAGGATATGGTGCAAAAGCGCGGTATTGCGCAGCGCTTTTCCATCGCTTCCTCCGCCACCAGCCGCGAGGAAATTTGGGGCGGCGTCGGCAATCCCGTCTATCCGCCTGCGCGCGAGGAGCTGGCGCGGCACGGCATTTCCTGCGACGGCAAGCGCGCGGTACAGCTCACGAAAGCCGACTACAGCCGCTACGACTATCTGATTTGCATGGACAACAGCAACCTGCGCAACGCCATGCGCATTGTAAAATCCGATCCCGACAACAAGCTGCGCCTGCTGCTCGACTTCGCGGACGGCGGCACCATCGCCGATCCGTGGTACAACGGCAACTTTGACCGCACCTACCGCGACATTGTGCGCGGTTGCGAGGGACTGCTGGACGCCCTGTCCCATCAAATGTAACCGTTTGCTCCCAAATAATGTATAAAGTCAAGCACCTCCGTCCATACTAATCGCGGAGGTGCTTTTTATGAGCAAATACTATTCAAAAAATCAAAAGACGCGCCGCGAGAAAATCGGCTTCTACACGGCGTTTGCCATCTGCCTGATTGCCGTCTGCATGGCGGTTTATTCCACATACACCACCGTGCGCAGCCCGGAAAGCGCCAAAACGGTTTCCGTGTCGGCAACCGGCGCGGTGGCGGTGAATGAACCCGTGACGCGTGTCACCGTGCCGGTGCCCACCCTCGGCACGCGACCGATTACGCCGGACACCACCGCCGCAGCCACCGAACCGCCAACCGAGGCAGCTCCGGCGCCGTCTGCAGAACCCACGCAGGGGAGAGCGGACGCGCTGCAAACCATGCTCGCCGCCGACGTCAGCATGGGCTATCCCACCAAATCGGGCTTGGTGCTCATGCCCTACAGCACGGACAGCGTCTACTTTAAGACGCTCAACAGCTGGAAGCCGCACACGGGCACAGACTTCCGCGGCGAGCTGGGCGAGGACGTGCTCGCCATGCTGACCGGAGAGGTCACCAAGGTCACCGACGACAAGCTGCTGGGCAAAACGGTTGAGATTACGTCCACCAATGTCGTCATCGGCTACTGCGGCTTGGGCAGCGTCAAGGTCAAGCCGGGCGACAGAGCAGAGCGCGGCGACGCCATCGCCACCATCGGCGCGGTGCCCTGCGAAGCAGGCGAGCCAAACCACATTCACGTCTATGTCAAGGTCAACGGCGCCTACGCCGATCCGCTGACCTTTATCAACAACGACAACTGACAAGTAAATTATATTACAGACTGTAAGGGCTGACTGACATCAGAAATGCGTTGTCATTCAGCCCTTGCTTTGTTTAAAGTCAGTTTTTCAACAAACTGAAAGGGGCTGACACGCGTCAGCCCCTTTGTTATCTCAACGTATGAAAATACGAAATCAATTCAGTTTTTCATATTTATCTTTCGCTGGGATGCCATTCTTCGTTGCCGAAGATAAAATCGTCCAAATCCATCACGACGAATCTCATTGCTTTCACCTCCTGAAATCTTAATACCAGTTTATTCAGGAGAGGGTGTCTTTATGCCTTTTTGCCGATAATTTCGAGATAATCGAAAATCACCTGCACCGCCTGTTCCTCGCTGAGGTGGGTGCTGTTGAGACACAAATCGTAATTTTCGGGGTTGCCCCACTTTTGTCCTGAATAAAAGCTGTAGTAATTGGCTCTGTTTTTGTCAGCCTTCAAAACCGCCTGACGGGCACGGGCAGGTTCAATGTCCTGTCGCGCCACGGCACGCTTTACACGGGAATCCAAATCCGCGTAGATGAACACCTTGACAACATTTTCATACTCGCGCAAGATATAATCGGCACACCTTCCGACTACCACAAAATCCTCTTTTTCCGCCTTTTCCTTAATAATCTTGTGCTGCAAAATATAAAGCTTATCGTTCATCGGCAAATCGCCCATTGCGGAAAATCCGTTGCCGTAATTATAAAGTCCCGTCGACAACGTATACAGCAGGCTGTTGGTTGCTTTTTCGTCAGCCTGCGCGAACACCTCGGGACTGACGCCGCTTTCTTTGGCGGCGAGGGAAATCAGTTCCTTGTCATAAAACGCAACGCCGAGCTTTGCGGCAAGCTGCTTGCCGATATCATGTCCGCCCGAACCGTATTGTCTTGTAATAGTAATGATTTTTCCGCCCATAATGCACCTCGGTATTCTCACAGCTATAATTCTTCTGTGTAAATATATAATAACACAAAATTTGAAAAAAGCTACAGTTTTCTATCAAAAAAATAAATTTTGTTGATTGTGTCGGGATATTGCTGTATACCTTTGTTGAAATTGCACATCAAATCCTTTCGAAAAAGCGCAAAACCGCGATGGACAAAATAAAATACTTGACCTTTGTACAAAAAAAGTTTATACTAGTAAAGGTATATTGCAAAAATATACATATTTTCAAATTACACCGATGCGGCTGCTGCTCGGCTTTGGGCGGCGTCCGCGGCACGGAAAGGATTAGATTGATGGGAGTTTATGAAGAGCTTGTCGCCAGAGGCTTAATTGCGCAGGTGACAGACGAAGAGGAAATCAGAGAGCTTGTCAACAGCGGCAAGGCGGTGTTCTACATCGGCTTTGACCCCACGGCGGACAGCCTGCATGTGGGACATTTTATGGCGCTGTGCCTGATGAAGCGCTTGCAGATGGCGGGCAACAAGCCCATCGCGCTGCTCGGCGGCGGCACCGGCATGATCGGCGACCCCTCCGGCAGAACCGACATGCGCCAAATGCTGACCAAGGAAACCATTCAGCATAACGTCAACTGCTTCAAGGAGCAGATGAGCAAGTTTATCGACTTTTCGGACGGCAAGGCTTTGATGGTGGACAACGCCGAGTGGCTGCTCGACCTCAATTATGTCGAGCTGCTCCGCGAGGTGGGCGCTTGCTTCAGCGTCAACAGAATGTTGGCTGCCGAGTGCTACAAGCAGCGCATGGAGCGCGGCCTCAGCTTCCTCGAGTTCAACTATATGATTATGCAGTCCTACGACTTCTATGCGCTCTATCAGCGCTACGGCTGCAACATGCAGTTCGGCGGCGACGACCAGTGGAGCAACATGCTCGGCGGCACCGAGCTCATCCGCCGCAAGCTGGGCAAGGACGCCTATGCCATGACCATCAACCTGCTGCTCAATTCCGAGGGCAAAAAGATGGGCAAAACCCAGTCGGGCGCGGTGTGGCTTTCCGCCGAAAAAACCAGCCCCTATGAGTTCTATCAGTACTGGCGCAACATCGACGACGCCGATGTTGTCAAGTGCCTGAAAATGCTGACCTTCCTGCCGCTGGAGCAGATTGACGAGCTGGCAAAGCTCGAGGGCAGCGAAATCAACAAGGCAAAGGAAATCCTCGCCTATGAGCTGACCGAGATGATTCACGGCAAGGACGAGGCGGACAAGGCGCAGGAGGCGGCGCGCGCGCTGTTCGGCAGCAAGCAGAACACCGACAACATGCCCTCCACACAGCTCTCCGCGGACGACTTCACCGACGGCGCCATCGCCATTCTCGACCTGCTGTCCAAGTGCGCGCTGATTCCCTCCAAAAAAGAGGGCAGACGCTTAATCGAGCAGGGCGGCATTTCCGTTGACGATGAAAAGATAACGGACGTCTACGCAGCCGTTGCGCAGGCAGCGTTTGATAAAGGTCATGTCATCATCAAAAAGGGCAAAAAGACCTTCCATAAAGCCGTTTTGTAATTCGGCGTTTCGATTTATTTTTTTGGGGATTGTGGCAGAGTTTCTGCTAAATATAAGGAAAGAAGGAACAATCTTATGAAAATGTTAAAGGAATTCAAGGAATTTGTCATGCGCGGCAACGTCATGGATTTGGCAGTCGGCGTTATCATCGGCGGCGCGTTCGGCGCTATTGTAACGTCCCTGACCGATGACATCATTTCGCCTATCCTCGGCATCTTCGGCGGCATGGACTTCAGCGACCTCGCTGTCAACGTCAACGGCGCCAACATCGCCTACGGCAAATTCATCACCGCTATCATCAACTTCCTGATTATGGCGTTGATCATCTTCCTGCTGGTCAAGGCTGTCAACAAGCTGATGTCCCTCGGCAAGAAGAAGGAGGAGGAAGCCGCTCCCACCACCAAGGTTTGCCCCTGCTGCTTCAGCGAAATCGACATCCGCGCAACCCGCTGCCCGCACTGCACCAGCGAGGTTCCCGAGGTACCTGCCGAATAAATTTTTCATTTTTTTAAGGGTTGGCTTGTCATCGCAAGCCAACCCTTTTTTGCTGTATATCAACTTTCGCTATCCTTAAAAAGAATCTTCGGCAAGACGGAAGGGCGGCTGATGTGTCTGCGGCGCTTGACAAATCGAAAAATAAGTACTATAATACCAAACGCGAAAGGAGATTATACAATGAAAAGAATCGCAGCTATTATTTTAACCGCTATGTTAACCGCCGCGGCGTTCACCGCCTGCGGTCAAAAGGACGATAAAAAGCCGGAGAGCACCGCAGCGGCAAGCACAGCTTCCGCAGCGGAAACCGTTACCG
Source organism: uncultured Ruminococcus sp. (assembly GCA_902799325.1). Lineage (GTDB taxonomy): Bacteria > Bacillota > Clostridia > Oscillospirales > Acutalibacteraceae > Ruminococcoides. Next base: position 6,113 of record CADCAD010000021.1, read on the forward strand.
AGGCGCCCACCGAAGCGCAGCCCGCAACGGAAGCTGCCACCGAAGCAGCCGCGCTGACAGCCGACGAGCTGGCGCCTGCCGAAATCAGCTTTGATGCAGAGGTCAACGGCAACAAGCTCAGCGTGCCCTTTGCGTATTCCGAGCTGGAAAAGCTCGGTTTCAGTCTCAAGGAGGACGGCGAGCTGCAAGCGCAGTCCTTCTCCATCGGCGTCTATCCCGAAAACGCCGACCGCAAGCATATCAACGTCAACTTCCTCAACGACACCGACGCCGCAAAGCCCTATTCCGCCTGCAAAATCAGCATGGTGGAATTCAAGCCGGAGCTTGGCTTAAACGTGGTACTGCCCGGCGGCTTGCCCTTTGACGGCAGAGCCACTGCCGAAAACATCATCGCCAAGTACGGCGAGCCGAAAAATGTCATTGAGGGCAAGGGCTTCAAAACAATGACCTATGGCGGCGACACCAACAACGTGGAGTTCACCATTCACGATGATCCCGCCATCAAGCATACCGACAGCGTAAAAATCACAAACCGAGGCAACTAATACTATTCTCTGATAGAAAGTCTGCTTTTTGATGAAGATTGGTATAAACAACAAGCGGTTGGCACAGCGCCAACCGCTTGATTCATTTACTATGCAGAAAGCTTCTCCGCTTCTATAGAAGAAAGAAAAACATAACGCCCGTCACAATCGCAATCGCCATGCCGCAGAGCACGTCGTGAATATAATGCGCGCCGGCGAGAATCCGCGACAGCTCAATCAGCGCCGCTATCACCGTTGCCGCGATGCCCAGCGGCGTGCTGACATACCAAAACGCCATGGCGATAATAAACGCGCAGGCGGTGTGGCGGCTCGGAAAGCTCTTGCCCTTGGTGTCCTTGGGATACACCGGCGGTATGCCGTAGCGCTCATAGGGGCGCTCCTCGTCAATCAGCACGCGTATCACCGTCACGCCGACAAACATGCCCAGCGGCACCGCAATCAGCCGCGGCAGCGCGCCGCGCATGTAGATAAGGGCATACACCAGCAGCGCAGGATAGGCGACCAGCATCACTATCGGCAAAATATGGTATAAAAAAAACAACACACGGTGCGCAGCCTTGTTTTCGGAAAACAGCCGCACGTTCCACTCAAAAATCTTTCTGTTCATATCGTTTCCATTTCCGGAATTGTTCCATCGGCAGAGAATTTCTTAATTATCATTATACCATATCTCTCACACGATTTCAACCCGGTACTTTTCAAACCAGTCGTCCAGTTCGATGATATACGCGAGAATCTGCGGCGCCTTCATCAGCTGACCGTACCACGGCTCGGTTATCTTCTCCGGGTGGTCAATAATGCTCTCTACGGCTTCCTTATTGAGGAGTGCGGTGAGAGTATTTTTCTTCTTCAGAATATTGCGCACCCGCTGCGCGCAGGCTTCAAAGTAAGCCGGGTTGTGCGTCTTGGGGTAGGGGCTCTTTTTGCGCCACGCGATTTCCTCCGGCAGCAAATCCTCAAACGCCTTGCGCACAATGCCCTTTTCTCTGCCGCCCCACGCCTTCAGGCGCCACGGCATATTGTAGGCGTACTCCACCAAGCGGTAGTCGCAAAACGGCACGCGCACCTCCAGTCCGCTGTACATCGAGCACCTGTCCTTGCGCTCCAGCAGGCACTGCATGAACCAATAGAAGTTCAAAAAGAACATCTCGCGCATGCGCGCGTCCTCGCGGCTGTCGCTGCTCAGCTTCGGCGCGCGCGCCACTGTGTCCAGATAGCGCTGGCGCACATATTCCTCGCCGCGCGGACACACGCCGTCCTTCAAAATAAAGCGCCGTATCTGCTGGCTGCGCGACCACGGAAAGCAGTCCTCAAACAGGATTGCCCGGTTAAAATACCACGGGTAGCCGCCGAACAGCTCGTCGGCACATTCGCCCGACAGCGCCACGGTGAAGTCCTTTTTGATTTCGCGGCAAAACAGCAGCAGCGAGGAGTCCACGTCCACATAGCCCGGCAGGTCGCGCGCCGTCACGCTGTCATACAGCGCATCCGCCACCAGCGTGTTGTCCAAAATGACCTCGGTGTGGTTGGTGCCGGCGTCTTTGGACATCAGCTTGATGAATTCATAGTCGCGGTTGGGCTGGAATTGACTCGTCTGAAAATATAAATCGTTGTCGCGGTATTCCACCGAGTAGGTGTTCGCCCTGCCCAGCTTATGCGCGCGGTTGTACTGCGACGCCACCTTGACAATCACGCTGCTGTCCAGTCCGCCCGACAGCAGCAGGCACAGCGGCACGTCGCTGATCAGCTGCCGCTCAATCGCGTCGGTCAGCAGGTCGCGCGTGCGTTCAATCGTCTGCGCCTCGTCGTCGCTGTGCTCGTGCGCTTCAATGGCGTAGTAGGTGCTGCGCGTCAGCCTGCTGTCGCGGTAGACGGCGCATTCGCCGGGATTCAGCTCAAACACGCCCTTGAATATACCGCAGCCGGGCGTTCTTGCCGGACCCAAAAAGAAAATCTCATTCAGCCCCTGTTCGTCAACCTGCGGCTTCACTTTGCCGCTTGCCAGCAGTGCCTTGATTTCCGAGCCGAATAATAAGCCGCCGTCATACGCATAATAAAACAGCGGCTTCACGCCCACGCGGTCGCGGCAGAGAAACAGGCTGCGCTCGCGTGTGTTAAACACCGCAAAGGCAAAAATGCCGTTGAGCTTTTCGCCGCACCGCGCGCCGTATTTGATGTACGTTTTCAGCACCACCTCGGTATCGCTGTGCCCGCGAAAATGAAAGCCGTCCGCCTTCAGCTCCTCGCGCAGGTCGGCGCTGTTGTACAGCTCGCCGTTGTACACAATCACATAGGTCGCGTCGCCGTGCCGCGCAGACATCGGCTGCTTGCCGTTTTCGCGGTCGATGACCACCAAGCGGCGGTGCATCAGGGCGGTGTCGCCGTTGATGTAGGTGCCGTTTTCGTCGGGGCCGCGCCGCTCCAAGGTCTCCGACATCGCCTTGAGCACCCTGCCGCGCTCCGCCATGTTGCTGTCCCGTTCTATCCATCCTGCAATTCCGCACATAATATCCTCCTGAAAATCATTGTTGTTGCGCGCTCTGCTTCACGGAAATGAAAAAGCAGAGCGCCACGCCCAGCAGTATTGCGCCCGAAAGTACACTGCCGCCGTAAACCGCCGCGCCGGGCGAAACGGTGGAAAACACCGTGGCTGTCTGCGGCGTCAGGCGCAGCCCGAGTGAGGTCAGCAGCGCCGTCAGCAAGCCTTGCATTATTCTGAAAAGGAAAAATAAAAGCTTGTTGACCTTCACCTCGCCCAGCGCCGCAAAAATTTGGCAGTGCACACAGATGCCGCCGAAGCCCACCGCGAAGGCAATCAGCGCCACCGGCGCTTTGTCCGCCAGTCGCGTGACCGCCGTGCACACCTCCAACAGCAGATACGCCGCGTCGAGCGCCGTGCCGTCGCCGAGCAGCTGTTTGAGCAGTCCTGTCAGCGCCGCGAACGCCGTGACAAACGCGCCGATAATGCCCATGCCCCGCGCCGCCTCCGTCACCGCTTCCACCAATGCGCGGTCAAGGGGGAGAGGAGCAGGCAGGTGTTCTGCACCACTTCCATTATTCTTTTTAGGAATAATAAGTCTTGCCAATATGCCCGTCAGCAATACCGACGCCACCTGCGCCGCCAGCAGTATCCGCCCGATAACCGCGCTGTGATATACCGCCGTGCCGACAAAGCCCATCACAAAGCCCGGTCCGGCGCAAACGTCAACCGGCGCCGCACGCCGCGCTTCCTGTTCGGACACGGCGCCCTGCCTGCGCAAGGCGGCAATTCCCACCGCGCCCACGGGGTAGCCGCCAAGCAAGCTCAGCAGCAGCACGGGCGCCATGCTGCCGCTGACACCGAACAGCACCCTTGCCGGGCGGCGCAGCAGCTTGCCCAACCGTGCGCAGGCGCCAACCTTGACAAACAAATTTGTCGCCGCCATCAGCGGAAACAGCGAGGGCACCAGCACGCCGAGGCTCAGCTCCAGTCCGCGCCGGGCGCCCTCGCGGCAGCCGTCGGCAAACACCGCCGGCAGCACACAAAGCGCCGTCGCCGTCACGGTCATCATGACGGTGCGCGCTCTTTTGATGGACGCGTTGAGAAACATAACATCACCTGATAATATCTATTCACCGACCGTCATATTTATTATTGAGGTGAACGAATTGGCTAAAGAAAACACACCGCGCGCACCGCGCATAGACGTCGGCAGCGCGCCGCAGATTGAAATGACCGGCAACCGGCAAATCAACATCGAGGGCTCTACGGGCATCCTGCTCTATTCCTCCGACCATATCAAAATCAACACCGCGCGCATGGTGATTTCCTTTCACGGGCGCGGCTTGCGCCTGCGCTGCATTTCCAGCTCCTGCGTGGAAATTGACGGTTTTATTTCTGATTTAGAATTTTTGACCTGAGGTGATGCTATGCTGCTGCGTCTTATCCGCTATGTCAGGGGCTTTGTGGAATTTCAAACTGTCGGCAAATCGCCCGAGCGCTTCCTCAATCTCTGCGCACAGCGCGGCGTCCGCCTTTGGAACGCGCAGCCCGAGCAGGACGGCTTGCGCGCGCGCATGCTCCTGCGTGACTACCGCGATATCCGTAAAATTGCGCGCAGGGCAGGCGTGCGCACACGCATCAGGCAGCGCCGCGGCTTTCCGTTTGTCGCCGCGCGGTACAGGGGCAGAATTGGGCTGCCCATCGGCGCCGCCGCGGGGCTTGTCCTGCTGCTGGTGCTTTCCAATTTCATCTGGACAACGGAGATTTCCGGTGCGCAGACCGTCAGCGAGCAGCGCCTGCGCACCCTGCTCGCCGCAAGCAGCGTTGCGCCCGGCGCATGGCGCGGCGGTGTGGACGCCGCCAAGGCGCGGCGCGACGTGCTGCTCCAAGCCGAGGAAATCGGCTGGATGAGCGTCAACATCGTCGGCTGCCACGTGAAGGTGGAAATCAAGGAAAAGGTCAAAAAGCCAGCCATCGACGACGCCGCGACGCCGTGCAACATCAAGGCGTCCGCCGACGGCGTGATTACCAAAGTCATCGCCGAAAAGGGCACGGCGGTTGCCAAAAAGGGCAGCGGCGCGGCGCAGGGCGACTTGCTCGTCAGCGGCGTTGTCACCGACAAAAACGGCACGGTTTCCACCGTGCGCGCCAAGGCGGAGGTGTGGGCGGACGTCCTTGCCGAAAAGGACTTCAACATTCCGAAGGAGCTTGATTATTGTTCTCTTACAGAAAATAAATCCACGCGCCGCCGCCTGCGGCTCCTTCGGCTGGACTTTCCCTGCTCGCTGTCCTTCCGCTCCTTTGACAACGCGGCGTACACCGCTGCCGAGCAGCACTTGATACTCAACAACACCGCTTTGCCGCTGGGCTTTTGCACCGAAACTGCCCATGAAATCCGCAAAGAGCGCCAAAGCGTCAGCCGCGACCTCGCGCAAAAGCAGCTCAGCCGCGCGGCGCTGCTCTATGAATTGTTCGAAAAGGGCGACGCCGTGCCGGTGCAAAAAACGCTTTCGATAGACGAAACAGACAGCGGCTACGCCTGCCGCGCCGCGTATGTTTTCAACGAGAATATCGCGCAAACGGTTGATTTCAGCGCCGAAGAATAGTATAATAAAGACATTCTTGCACAAGGGGATGAAGCGATGCGCATACTATGTATCGGCGACGTGGTGGGCAGCGTGGGCTGCCGCTTTCTGCGCGCCAAGCTGCCGGCGCTCAAAAGGGTAAAGGGGATTGACGTTGTGATTTGCAACGGCGAAAACTCCGCCGACGGCAACGGCATCACGCCCTCGTCCGCGCAGTTCTTGTTTGACAGCGGCGTGGACGTCATCACGCTCGGCAACCACGCCTTTCGCCGCAGAGAGATGTACGAGGTGCTCGATGAAAATCCCTTCATCGCGCGCCCGGCAAATTTTCCCGACAATGCCGCGCCCGGTCACGGCGTTGTCAATCTCGACATGGGCAGGCGCGTGATAAGCGTTGTCAATCTGATGGGTAACATGTACCTCGAAAGCGGTCTTGACTGCGCCTTTGACGTGATTGACCGCGCGCTGCAGCAGGCGCAGGGCAGCATTGTCGTGGTTGATTTCCACGCCGAGGCAACCAGCGAAAAGCGCGCGATGGGCTACTATCTCGACGGCAAGGTCAGCGCCGTGTTCGGCACGCACACGCATGTGCAGACCTCGGACGCGCAGGTGCTGCCGGGCGGCACCGGCTACATCACCGACGCCGGCATGACCGGCGTGACGCATTCCGTGCTCGGCGTCAAAACCGATATTATTATCCAAAAATTCAAAACCAAGCTCCCGGCGCGGTTCGACCTCGCGGACGGCGACTGCCGTCTGGAGGCAGCGCTGTTTGACATCGACGACGGCTCCGGAAAGTGCAAAAGTGCTGAAAGTCTGCGCGTGGAATAGACATTTTTTTACCATTAAACTATTGAAAATTCCGTTTAAACCCTGTATAATAAGGGATGGTAATATGTCAAATAACACCTTGAAATCAGAAGGATGTGCAATTATGATTAACGGAGAGATTTTAAAGAACGCGATTATCTCAGGCGCGCACAATATCAGCGTGCAGAAAAACCACATCAATGACCTCAATATTTTCCCGGTTCCCGACGGCGATACCGGCACCAACATGTCCATGACGGTCATGGCGGCTGCCAAAGCGCTCGAGGACTGCGAGGACGCCACCGCAGGCGAGGTGGCGGATATCGCCGCAAAGGCAATGCTCAGAGGCGCCAGAGGCAACTCCGGCGTTATCACCTCCATTTTGTTCCGCGGTTTTGCGCAGGGACTCAAGGACACCGATGAAGTCAACGGCAAAAACATCGCCGCCGCGCTCGGCATCGGCGTTGACGCCGCTTACAAGGCGGTTGCCAAGCCCACCGCGGGCACCATTCTGACCGTTGCGCGCATGGCATATGAGGCAGGCGTTGAGGCGTCGCGCGAAAACAACGACGCTCTTTCCGTTTGGCAGGCAATTGTTGACAAGGCGAACGACGCGCTCGCCATCACGCCCGAGCTGCTGCCCGTTTTGAAAAAGGCAGGCGTTGTGGACGCAGGCGGCAAGGGTCTTTGCTCCATCTTTGAGGGCATGCTGTGCTATTTCAAGGACGGCGAAGTGGTGGAATACGAGGAATCCCAGGCGCTGACTATGGAAACCTTCGACAGCGCCGCGGCTGAGTTCGACGACGATATCGAATTCACCTACTGCACCGAAATCATCGTCGGCAGAGATCCTGAATGTGAGCTCGAGCCCGACGATTTGAGAAGCTTTTTGCAGACCATCGGCGACTGCGTTGTCATGGTCAACGATGAGGAAATCATCAAGGTGCACGTCCACACCGAAACCCCGAACGTGGTTTTGGAAAAGGGACTGACCTACGGCGCGCTGCTCGCCGTAAAGGTGGAAAACATGAAGGAGCAGCACAAAAACGCAAAAAAGAACAACAAAAGCACCAAGAAAAAGAAAAAAGCAAAGGAATCCTTCCCCTTTGCCGAGCCTGAGGAGGACTTCGGTTTTGTGGCGGTTGCGGCAGGCGACGGCATGAAAACCCTGTTCCACGACCTCGGCTGCGTTAATGTCGTCTCCGGCGGTCAGAGCATGAACCCCAGCACCGACGACATTCTCGAGGCGGTGCTCGGCACCCCGGCAAAGACCGTCTTTGTGCTTCCCAATAATAAAAACATCATCCTTGCAGCGGAGCAGACCATTCCGCTTGTGACCGACAGAAAGGTCATCATCGTGCCCACGCGCACCATTCCGCAGGGCATGACCGCGCTGCTCAACTTTGACGCCGACATCTCGGCGGAGAGCAACGTGCAGCTGATGATGGACGCTGCGCACGGCGTCGGCACCGGCTTGGTGACTTTTGCTGCGCGCAACAGCGAGTTCGGCGGCAAGAAAATCAAGGAGGGCGACATCATCGCTCTGCAAAACGGCAAGCTGACCATCACCGACAAAAACGCCGTCAAGGCGCTGGTGAAGCTCGCCAAGGATATGGTCACGCGCGACACCGCGTTCCTCACCCTGATCTACGGCGAGGATGTCAGCGAGGAGGACGCCAACAAGGCGTTTGAGGAGCTGAAGGACAAGTTCGGCTCACGCTGCGACATCTCCCTTGTCAAGGGCGACCAGCCGGTTTACTACTTCATTCTCAGCGTAGAATAATTTATACTGTTAACTGCTGATAGGGCAGGGGGAAGCCCCTGCCCTTTTTAAACAAGTGATGGAATTGTATGGCTTCATTATATAAAACGCCGCTCACCTCGTTGAAGGGCGTCGGCGCAAAGCGCGCGGAGCTGTTCGAAAAGCTCGGGGTTCATTCCGTAGGAGAATTATTATACTTCTATCCCCGTGCTTATGAGGACTGGACAACCGTCGAAAAAATTGAAAACTGTCAGGAGGGCGGCACCTACTGCATCAGGGCGGTGCTGGGCACCGCTGTGTCTGACGCTATGCTGCCCGGCGGCAGAATCATTTCCAAAGCGACTGTCTACGACGACACCGGCACGCTCAAAATGGTTTGGTTCAACAACCGCTACATCAGCCAAATGCTTGCCTACGGCGGCGAATATTTCTTCTTCGGAAAAATAACGGCCGACAATTTCGGCGCGCAAATGCTCGCACCCACCTTTGCAAGCGTTGCCAAGGGCGCGGTGATTCACCCGATTTACCGCACCACCGCCGGGCTGTTTACCAAAAACATCTCGTCCGCCGTGGAGCAGGCACTTGCGCTGCTGCCGGAGGAGGTCAACGATCCCATCCCTGCGCCGATACGCAAAAAATACCGGCTCTGCGGCTTAAAAAAGGCGCTCAACGACATTCATTTCCCGAAAACGCGCGGAGAGCTGGAGGACGCGCGCAGACGCCTTGTCACCGAGGAGCTGCTGGTGCTCAACCTCGGCATGCGCCACCTCAAGGGCAGCAGCCGCGGCGTCAGCGGCGCCAAGGTCGAGCGCGACTGTTCCGCCGCGTTTGAAAAGCTGCTGCCGTTTCGGCTGACCGGCGCACAGCAGCGCGCCATCGCCGACTGTGTGCGCGACATCACCTCCAACGGCGCGCCCATGAACCGGCTGGTGCAGGGCGACGTCGGCTCCGGCAAAACCGCCGTTGCCGCGTCCGTGTGCTATACCATCGCCAAAAACGGCTTTCAGGCGGCGTTCATGGCGCCCACCGAAATCCTTGCCAAGCAGCACTATGACACCCTTTCCGCGCTGCTGGAGAACACGGAGCTGCACGTGGCGCTGCTGACGGGCTCGCTGAAGGAGAGCGAAAAAAAGCGTATCCGCGAAGCGCTCGCCGACGGCACCGTTGATTTGGTCATCGGCACCCACGCGCTGATTGCCGACAAAACCGTATTTCATAACCTCGGGCTCGCCGTCACCGACGAGCAGCACCGCTTCGGCGTCGCCCAGCGCGCCGCGCTGCTCGGCAAGGGACACAATCCGCACCTGATGGTCATGTCCGCCACGCCGATTCCGCGCACGCTCGGACTGATTATCTTCGGCGACCTCGACATCTCCGTCATCGACGAGCTGCCGCCGTCGCGCAAGCCGGTGAAAACCGCATGGCGCGGCACCGCCGACCGCGGAAAGATTTATCAATTTATCAAACAGGAAATCGCGCAGGGCAGGCAGGCGTTCATCGTCTGTCCGCTGATTGAGGAGGGCGAGCTCGACAACGTCGCCTCCGCCGAGGAATACGCCGCCAACCTGATGCTGCACGATTTTGCCGATATTCCCGTCGCCGTTGTCCACGGCAAGACCAAGGCGGACGAAAAGGAGCGCATTATGGCGGATTTCGCCGCCAACCGCTACAGCCTGCTGGTGTCCACCACCGTGATTGAGGTCGGCGTGGACGTGCCCAACGCCTCGGTGATGATGATTGAAAACGCCGAGCGCTTCGGGCTTTCCCAGCTGCACCAGCTGCGCGGCAGGGTGGGCAGAGGACAGTTCCAGTCCTATTGTATCCTCATCAGCGACAACCGCAGCCCGGACACCGCCGAGCGCCTGCGCGTGATGTGCAGCACCAACGACGGCTTCAAAATTGCCGACGAGGATCTCAAAATGCGCGGTCCCGGCGACTTCTTCGGCGAACGCCAGCACGGCTTGCCGCAGCTTGCCATCGCCGACTTTGCCGACGCCAAAAGTTTGGAGCTGTCGCAAAAAATCGCCGACGATATTCTCACCACCTACCGCGACCTGCGCAGCGACGAGCTGCGGCTGCTCAAGGCGGAGGTTGACCGGCTGTTCGCACGCGGCGGACAGAACACACTAAACTAAGGAGCTACGCCCATGAAAAAAACCATGTTTCGCATCGTTTGCGCGCTGTTTGCGCTGACGGTACTGCTGACCGCGTCCGTCGGCAGCGCAGGCGCCGTTACCTATTCCAACGACGTTGACGTCAAGTCCAAGGCGGTGCTGCTTGTCAGCATGGACACCGGGCAGACGGTGTACGAGAAAAACGCGGACGAAAAAATGTATCCTGCCTCGACCACGAAAATCATGACCTATATTGTCGCCTACGAAAACATTCCCAATATCGAAACGGCGCGGATTGAAATCAAAAAGGCAATCATCGACAAGCTGCGCAACACCGGCAGCTCGATGGCGTTTCTCTCCGACCACATCGGGCAGAAGGTTTCGGGCAAGGACCTGCTCTACAGCCTGATGGTGCCCTCCGGCAACGACGCCGCGATGGTGCTGGCGGATTATGTGGGCAACGGCGACGTACAGGTTTTCGTCGATAAAATGAACGCCAAGGCAAAGGAGCTGGGCTGCGAAAACACCCACTTTGCCAACCCCGACGGTCTGCACGACAGCAACCACTACACCACCGCGCGCGACCTGCAAAAGATGACCGAGTATGCCTTGACGCTTCCCAACTTTGAAACCATCTCCAACACCGCGCGCTATACCTGCGAGGGCGACGACACCGCGCTGGTGACGACCAACGGACTGATTGACTCCAACTCCGAATATTACTATACCTACGCCAAGGGCATCAA
>CADCAD010000022.1 GCA_902799325.1 uncultured Ruminococcus sp.
TCATCAGCATCACATCGGTCAGACGGTAGACATTACCGATCTTGACCACGCAGGCTTCTATCTTACTGAGCAAAACGGCGAAGGTAAGTGGGAAGTTGGCGCCTGGGATTAATTGATTCCACACATAAAATTCACCCCTCGGATTTTCCGAGGGGTGTTATTTTGTTATTCTGAAAACGCGCCAAGCGTTTTCTCTCTGATGGAAAGTTGTCTGCTTTCTATCAGAGAATAGTATTATGACATTCTTGTAAAACGTCTGATTTGCTTGCCGTCGCGCCAAATGATTTCTTTAAACATGTCATACGGGCGCGCCCAAATGCGGTCGGGGTTTTGCAGGCTTTTGTACAGCACCAGCTTTTCCTCTGTTTCGCTGTGGGTGGCAAAGCCGATCACCTCGTATTCGTTGCCCTTGAAGTGGCGGTACTTGCCGGGCGTGATTTCCTCCTCAACGAGTCTTTCTTCTACAGAAGAATTATCAACAGGCTTCGCCGCTATGTCTGCGCCCAAGTCAACTTGGAAATTACCGCAGCCGTTGCAGTCAAAGACCTCGTTGCCGTTGAGCACGTCCGTCAGCTTGGCGGTGCAGCGGCTGTCAAAGCCCAGTCGTTCGCTGCGGTCGGTCAGGTTAAACAGCACAAAGACGGTCTGATGGTCGGTGAAGCGCTTAAAAACCAGCTGCTCGTTGCGGATGTTCACGTTTTCAAACTTGCCGTATTTCAGCGCCTCCAGCGCCAAGCGCACGCGGCTGAGCTTGCCGATATGCGCGCAAAGCTGCCTGTTGGCGTTGGGCACGTTGTTGAGGTCAAGGCAGGGGCGCAGGTCATAGTCGCTTTCCCAGGTGCGCTTTCCCTCAATGCCGAATTCGCTGCCGTAGTAAACGGACGGCACGCCGGGCATGGTGAACAGAAGGGTGTATACATTATAAAGATGGTTCTTGTCGCGCAGCTCGCTTGCCACGCGGTTGACGTCGTGGTTGTCCACAAAGTTGAAGGTGTACAGGTTTTGATAGATGCCGCCGTTGGCAAACTGGCGGTTCAGGGAGTGGGCAATTTCAAAATAATTGTGGTCGTTGTGGCTGGAGTAGATGCCCTTGTAGCACTCGTAGTTGGTGACGGAATCGAGCATATCGCCGCCGGCAACGCGGTTGTAGTCGCCGCCGACCATCTCGCCGTACAGCCAAAAATCAGGATTTTTGCCTTTGCAGGTATTGCGCAGCTGCTTGAAAAATTCGCAGTCCATCACGTCCGCAGCGTCCAGCCGCAGACCGTCAATGCCGAATTCGTCCATCCAGAAGCAGACGGAGTCCAGCAGATAGTTGACCACGTCCGGGTTTTGCAGGTTGAGCTTGACCAAATCGTAATGACCTGCCCAGCCCTCGTACCAGAACGGGTCGCCGTAGGGGCTGCTGCCGCCGAAGTTCAGGTTCTGAAACCAGCCGCAGTAGGGGGAATCCCACTTCTTTTCCTGCACGTCCTTAAAGGCGAAAAACTCTCTGCCCACGTGGTTGAACACGCCGTCCAAAATGACGCGGATACCGTTTTCGTGCAGGGTGTTGCAGATTTTTTTGAACGACGCGTTGTCGCCCAGACGGCAGTCGATTTTGCGGTAGTCAATCGTGTCATAGCCGTGGCGCGAGCTTTCAAACACGGGATTAAACAGCATGACGTTGACGCCGAGCTGTTTGAAATGGTCGATGCTGTCGAGCACCTTATCCAGGCGGTAGCTCTGCATATGGTCGTTCTCCTTGGGAGCGCCGCAGTAGCCGAGCGGATAAATGTTGTAGACAACGGATTCTTGAATAAAACTCATTGGAAACTTCCTTTCATGATTGCATGTGTGGATTTCTATTGTATCATAAAATTATCTATTGTGCAAATATTGATTTTGTGCTATAATATTCTCACTGACGTTTTTGGAGGCTTCATTATGATAAAAAGACCTGATACCGGCACCCGGAAAAAGCTCCGTATTGCCATGTGTGCGATGTATTTGCTGCAAATTGTGTTTTGCACCTTCCCGTTTATCCACTATATTTCCGCCGAGGGAAAGGCAAGCGCCGCTTCGCCGTTTTTTATGGTGTTTATGCTGTTCGGCATGGTGGCAAATCTGACGCAGGAAATGACGCTGTATTGCGCGCTCAGTATCGGATTGATCGTGATTCCCGTCGCCGGCTTTTTCTTCTGTGCGCTGGATAAGGAATTCAATATGAAAAACATCGCTTCCGTTCTTTGCTGCGTGCTCGGTGTGTATCTCACGCTGGTGGTGTCGCGCCGTGCCATTTCTTTCGGTGCGGTGTTTACGCTGCTGTTCTATGTCATCCTCATGCTGCTGACCACCTTTGCCATGGTCATGCGCCTGTCAAGGGATGACGACGAGAAGCAGAACGACGAAAAGAAAAGCTTACGATAATTGGATTAAAAGAACGGAGCAGGCTGCCTGCTCCGTTTTGTTGTTGATAAATTAAATGACATAGTCGTTGGCTATCATGCCGGCGTTGCGGTCGATGATGTCCTGCAGCGTAATGCTGTCGAGATAGTCCGTGATGGCTTTGTACAGCCCCTGCCAAACCGGAAGGGTGAGGCAGTCGTCGCAGCGCTCGCACTGAATCGGGTTGCAGTCCAAACACGCTACCGGCGCGATGCTGCCCTCGGTCAGGCGGAGAATGTCGCCGACGGTGTATTTGTCGGGCGTCTTGGCAAGGCGATAGCCGCCTTGGTAGCCGCGGTTGGCGTTGAGCACGTCCGATTTGTTGAGGATCGGGATAATCTGCTCCAGATATTTTTTGGAGATGTTCTGCCGCTCGGCAACATCCTTCAGCGCAATAAAGCCGTCGCTTTGATGCTCCGCCAAATCCAGCAGAAACCGCAGCGCATAACGCCCCTTTGTCGATATTTTCATTCAAATCCCACCAAACCAGTATGCTTACTATATCATAGCATAATCCGGCGAAATTTGCAAGCGTTTTTTAGCTTTTGCTTAAAATTCCGTAAAAATCAGGTGCGCCTGCGCATTGTCGAGTATCAGCGGCTCCGGCAGGTTGACGTTGTGAATGGTGCCGTACAGCCGCCCGAAAATCACCGAGGTGCTCGCCATATTCGCCATCATGGCGCTGCCGCCGACGGTGAAGGGCTTAAAGGTGATGTCCACCGCCGAGGTGCCGCCCTGAAAATAGAACGGGCGGTCAAGGCGCTTGGGCGTGCCCTTGACATTGATGTTGGACAGCTTAAAAATGCTGCCGCCCACAAAGAAACAGTTTTCGTTGCCAAAGCGGTTGTCGCCCACGCGGCTGGCAAGGCAGAGCGCCACGCGCTGTCCGCCGATTACGCAGTCGGCGCTCAGCCGCTGGTAGTTGTGGTGGCGCGGCTTGGAAAAGCGCGTCCAGTCGAAGTAGGCACGGGCGGTATTTTCGTTTAAAGAATATTCCAAGCCGCCGACGCGGATTACGCCCTCAGCGGTGAACTTGGGAACAAAGCGCTTAAGGTAAAAATACTTGCGGTTGCGTTCAAACGGCGCCAGCTCGTTGAGGCTGTCGCCGGCTGTTTTTTTTAGCACCAAGCTGAAGTACAGATTTTTTATGCCGGCAAAGTCGATGAAATCGCATTTGAGAAACCGCCCCTGCGGCGTGTTGGTAAGCTGCAATTGCAGGCGCTTGTCGGAGTAAAGAAACTCGCCGTTGTCGCCGGCTTCGGGCAGCTCGTTTTTGATGAGGTTGATTTTTTTCAGGAGAAAGTCGCTGATGACGCCGCCGCGCCTGAGGTCGGCAACGGCAATCTTGACCGCGAATTCCAAGCCGAGGTTTTCCACGGACAAATACAGCGACACCTCGCCGTTGTTGACAAAATAGCAGTCGCGCTCGCCGTGCTTGCCGCGCGTTCTGCTTTGCTCCTCGTTATAGCGAAAGACGGACGAGCGCGCCCAGCCTGCCTGCTGCACCTCGCCGTTTTTTTCAAAAACATCACAGGTTGTTGTTATTTCACGCTGCAACTGTGTCACTCCGTTTCATACTCTGTCAGATTAACTATAGCAAAAATTATAATGCTTTTCAAGAAATATAACAAAACTGTAAAGGAATATTTCGAACGGTTAAAATATATCCTGTAATATCATACCGCACCGGGGGAGAAAAGCATGAAGAAATTTGTCGCTATGCTGCTGCTTTTTCCGCTGCTGCTCGGCGGCTGTGCCGACAGCACGCAGGGCAACGACTATGAACTGACGCATGACAGCTGGCAGGCGTCGCCGGACGGCGGCGGCACGCTGACGCTGCGCTTTGAAGGAGAAAGTGCTGCCTTGACGATGGAAAACGGTGATGACGCCGCTGTGATTGAGGGCAGGGTACTCGTTGACAGTCAGTGCTTTGTCATTTTTGACGAGGGCGCGCTGTGCAACTACCGCTTTGACTATGTGACGCGCGGCGGACTGCTCGATTTGACCTACGAAGGCAACACCGTAGAGCTGCACAAAATCGAATGAAGAAATAAAATGTCGCTCTTGCTTTAGCGTGAGGATTGTGCTATAATGATTTAGAATGTATCATTATGCCATTTTGACGGAGGAATTGTTTTGGTAGTGTTTGGAATTGACCCCGGCTACGCCATCGTGGGCTGGGGAGCCATCAAGGTTCAAGCCAACGCCTACTATCCGCTGGGCTTCGGCGCGGTGGAAACCGAGGCGCACACCGACTTTAATCAGAGGCTCGAGATTATCTACGACGACATCTATGCCATCCTGCAGCGGTGCCGCCCCGACGCGCTCGCCATTGAAAAGCTGTATTTCCAAACCAACAAAACCACCGCCATCAAGGTGGCGCAGGCGAGAGGCGTCACGCTCCTCGCGGCGCAAAAGCTGCGGATTCCCGTGTTTGAATACACGCCGCTGCAGGTCAAAACCGCTGTGACGGGCTATGGCAAGGCAAAAAAACCGCAGGTCATGGAGATGACGCGGCGGCTGCTCAAGCTGCCGGAGGTTCCCAAGCCCGACGACACCGCCGACGCCTTGGCTATCGCCATTTGCCACGCGCAGGCGGCAGGCTCGCAGCTGCGCATGGCAATACATCAAACAAATCGGAGGTAAGCTATGTTATATTCCGTTCGCGGAAAATTGATTCATACAACCGCTTCCGGCGCTGTAGTGGAGTGCGGCGGCGTCGGCTTTGACTGCCAAACCACCCTCAACACGCTCAAAACGCTCAAGCCCGGCAGCGAGGTGACGCTGTTTACCTACCTTAACGTCCGTGAGGACGCCATGGAGCTGTTCGGCTTTGCCACCAAAACCGAGCTGGAAACCTTTAAAACGCTGATCAGCGTCAGCGGCGTAGGCCCCAAGGCAGGCTTGGCGGTGCTGTCGGAATTAAGCCCCGAGCAGGTGGCGATGGCGATTGCCACCGACGACATCAAGACGATCACGCGCGCGCAGGGCATCGGCAAAAAGATTGCCCAGCGCATTGTGCTGGAGCTCAAGGACAAGCTGGCAAAGGCTGTCACCAACGACAGCGGCTTTGCCAATATCAGCGCAGGCGCCGCGGCTGCGGCAAGCGGCAACATTCCCAAGGCGATAGAGGCGCTCGGCGTGCTGGGCTATACGCCCGCCGATGTCAGCCCGGTGCTGGCAACCCTCGACAGCAATTTGCCGGTGGAGCAGCTGATTGCCTTAACCTTAAAGCAGATGGGAAGACAGTAAAATGGCAAATACGCATTTTTCAGACGAATTTGATTTTGAAAACCGCATGATGGATCCTGCCGAAATTCCCGAGGATACCGCCGAGGGCGACAATCCGCTGCGCCCGAAAAACCTGGATGAATACATCGGTCAGGAAAAGGCAAAGGAAAATCTGCGCGTTTATATCGAGGCGGCAAAAATCCGCCATGAAACGCTCGACCACGTGTTGCTCTACGGCCCTCCGGGACTGGGCAAAACCACGCTCGCCGGCATCATCGCCAACGAGCTGGGCGTCAATATCCGCATCACCTCGGGTCCGGCGATAGAAAAGCCCGGCGATTTGGCGGCGCTGCTGACCAACCTCAACGAGGGCGACGTGCTGTTTATCGACGAAATCCACCGCCTCAGCCGCGCGGTGGAGGAGGTGCTCTATCCCTCGATGGAGGACTTTGCCATCGACATCATCACCGGCAAGGGACAGATGGCGGCGTCCTATCATCTGCCGCTGCCGCGCTTTACGCTGGTGGGCGCCACCACGCGCGCCGGTCAGCTCACCGCGCCGCTGCGCGACCGCTTCGGCGTGCTGCTCCGTCTGGAGCTCTACACGCCCGAGGAGCTGGCGAAAATCGTCGTGCGCAGCGCCGGTATTTTAGGCATTGACATCGACTACGAGGGCGCCATCGAAATCGCGTCCCGTTCCCGTGGCACGCCGCGTATCGCCAACCGCATGCTCAAGCGCGTGCGCGACTTCGCGCAGGTGATGAGCGACGGCGTGATTACGCTTGACACCGCGCGCACCGCGCTGGACAGGCTGGAAATCGACGAGCTCGGACTCGACAACAACGACCGCAGGATGTTGGAAGCCATCATCAGGTTTTATAACGGCGGTCCCGTCGGACTTGAAACGCTTGCCGCCGCCATCGGCGAGGAAGCGGTTACGATTGAGGACGTCTATGAGCCGTATCTTTTGCAAATCGGCTTTTTGAGCCGCACGCCGCGCGGACGGTGCATCACCGCCGAGGGCTGCCGCCATCTGGGTTATGAGCTGCCCAAGGGCGCGGTATACGGCGCGGCAACGCAGCCGAGCCTTTTCGGCGGCACGAATAACGGATAAGTACAATAGACAATCGGAAAAGGAACTTTTCTATGCGTTTATCAAACAATTGGAAGGATTATGAACTGCTTGACACCTCCGGCGGCGAGCGGCTGGAGCGCTGGGGCGACGTGATTCTCATTCGCCCCGACCCGCAGATTATCTGGTCAACGGAGAAGAAAAATCCCCTGTGGCGTCAGGCGCACGCGCGCTATCACCGCTCCAACAAGGGCGGCGGCTACTGGGAGCAATATAAAAAGGTGCCCGACCGCTGGACAATCGGCTATGAAGGGCTGACCTTCAACATCAAGCCCATGGGCTTTAAGCACACGGGCGTGTTTCCCGAGCAGGCGGTCAACTGGGATTTTGCCGCGGAGAAAATCCGAGGCGAAAACCGCGAGCTGAAGATTTTGAACCTGTTCGGCTATACCGGCTGCGCCACGCTGGCGTGCATGAACGCCGGCGCGTCCGTCTGTCACGTGGACGCCTCTAAGGGCATGGTGCAGTGGGCGAAGGAAAACGCGCAGTCAAGCGGCATTGCCGACCGCCCGGTGCGCTGGCTGGTGGATGACTGCGTCAAGTTTGTGCAGCGCGAAATCCGCCGCGGCAACCGCTACGACGGCATCATCATGGATCCGCCGTCCTACGGCAGAGGTCCCTCGGGTGAAATCTGGAAGCTGGAGGAACAGCTTTTCTCGCTGGTGCAGCTCTGCAAGCAGGTGCTCAGCGACAATCCCGTCTTTTTTATCCTCAATTCCTACACCACGGGCTTATCGCCTGCGGTGATGGAATATCTGCTGGGGATACTGCTGCAAAAGGATTTCGGCGGCAGGGTTTCCGGCGACGAAATCGGTTTGCGTGTGAGCGACACGGGCTTGGTTTTGCCCTGCGGCTCCACCGCAATCTGGGAGAAGATTGAATGAGCTTTATTTCCATACAGGATGTATGTTTTTCATATGACGAGGACAGCGCCGCACCCAAGGCGGTGGACGGCGTAAGCCTCGATATCAACGCAGGCGAGTTTGTGACGATAATCGGTCACAACGGCTGCGGCAAGTCAACGCTTGCCAAGCACCTCAACGCCATGCTGCTGCCCGACAGCGGCATGGTGGTGGTGGACGGCGACGACACTGCGGATGAGAATAAAACCTTTGATATCCGCGCCAAGGTCGGCTTGGTGCTGCAAAACCCCGACAACCAGCTGGTCGCCGGCATTGTGGAGGAGGACGTCGCCTTCGGCCCCGAAAATCTGGGCGTGGCGCCCGATGAAATCCGCAGGCGCGTTGACAAGGCGCTCAAGGCGGTGGATATGTACGAGTACCGCGAGCACGCGCCGTACAAGCTGTCCGGCGGACAAAAGCAGCGCGTGGCAATTGCCGGCATTTTGGCAATTCAGCCGCAGTGCATTGTGCTCGACGAGCCGACCGCCATGCTCGACCCGAGCGGCAGGGAAGAGGTCATCTCCACGCTGCTCAAGCTCAACCGCGAAAACGCCATTACCGTTGTGCTGATTACCCACTACATGGACGAGGCGGTGCTCGCCGACCGCGTGGTGGTGATGGACGGCGGCAAGGTGCTGACACAGGGAACGCCCGAGGAGGTTTTCTCGCAGGTGGAGCTGCTCAAAAAGCATCGTTTGGACGTGCCGCAATCCGCGGAGCTGGCGTATCGGCTCAGAGGCTGCGGCTTAAAAATACAAGACATTCCGCTGACGCAGGACGACTGCGTAGCGCTGCTTGAGGAGGCATTGCGATGAGCTGCGTTCTTGAGTTAAAAAACCTCGGCTTTGTCTACGGCAAGGATACGCCCTTCGAAAAGAAAGCCGTGGACAATGTCAGTCTGCAAATTGAAGCCGGTGAGTTCATCGGCGTCATCGGTCATACCGGCTCGGGAAAAAGCACGCTGATGCAAATGCTCAACGGCTTAATGCGCCCGACCGCCGGTCAGGTGCTGCTCGACGGCAGGGATATTTGGGAGAACCCGAAAAAAATCCGCGAGGTGCGCTTTCGCGTCGGCATGGTGTTCCAGTACCCGGAATACCAGCTCTTTGAGGAAACCGTCGCCAAGGATATCGCCTTCGGTCCGCAAAATCAGGGCAAGCAGGGCGAGGAGCTCAACAAGGCGGTGCAAAGCGCCGCCGCGTTTACGGGCTTAAAGCCCGAGCTGCTCGGCAAATCGCCCTTTGACCTGTCGGGCGGCGAAAAGCGCCGCGCCGCTATCGCCGGCGTTATCGCCATGAATCCCGAGGTGCTGGTGCTCGATGAGCCCACCGCCGGGCTCGATCCGATGGGACGCGAGGTGCTGCTCAGCCAGATTGTGCGCTACCACAAGGAGCGGCACAACACGATTTTGCTGGTCAGCCACACGATGGAGGACATCGCGCGCGTCGCCGACAGAATTATGGTGATGAACAAGGGAAAGCTTGAAATGTTTGCCCCGACCAAAGAGGTCTTTTCGCGCGGCGCAGAGCTTGAGCGCTTCGGGCTCAAGGTGCCGCAGATTACCAAAATCATGCAGCAGCTGCGCCAAAAGGGCTTTTCCGTGCCCGAGGGCGTGCTGACGGTGGACGAAGCGTTTGAGGCGCTTTTGCCGCTGCTGAAAAAGGAGGGCAGATTATGGTAAGAGATGTGTCCTTCGGTCAGTATTTTCCGACGAAAAGCGTTCTGCACCGGCTGGATCCACGCGGAAAAATCCTGATGTTTATCGCGTATATCGTGATTATCTTCTGCACCTTTAACTATGTGTCGCTCGGCATCACCGCTGCGTTTACGCTCGCGTTTTTGGTGCTCAGCAAAATCTCGCCCAAGTTTTACTTCAAAAGTCTGAAGGTTATCCTCATCATTGTGATTCTCACCTCGCTGCTCAACCTGTTTTACGGCTCGGGCGAGCCGCTGTGGCAGTGGTGGATCTTCCGCATCACCCTCAACGGCATCCACCGCGCGGTGTTTGTCACCGTGCGCATTATCTGCCTGATTCTCGCAAGCTCGTGTCTGACATTCACCACGTCGCCCACCGAGCTGACCGACGCGATTGAACGGCTGATGAAGCCCTTGAAGGTCGTGCATTTTCCGGTGCACGAGGTCGCCATGATGATGTCGCTGGCGCTGCGCTTTGTGCCGACGCTGCTGGAGGAAACCGACAAAATCATGCAGGCGCAAAAGGCAAGGGGCGCCGACATGGAATCGGGAAATTTAATCAAGCGCGTCAAGGCGCTGGTGCCCATCTTGATTCCGCTGTTTGTTTCCGCCTTTCGCCGCGCCTATGACGTGGCAACCGCCATGGAGTGTCGCTGCTACCGCGGCGGCGCGGGACGCACCCGCATGAAACAAATTCACTTATCCGCGCGCGACTTTATTGCGTTCGCGCTGACCGCGCTGATGATAGGCGGTGTCATTGTATGCAACATTCTTTTGACAGCGACAATTTAAGAAATCTTTTGCTCACCCTCACCTACGACGGCAAGTGCTTTCACGGCTGGCAAATCCAGCAGAACGCCTACACGGTGCAGGAGGCGCTGCAGACGGCGCTGTCGAAAATCATCGGCGACAGCTTTGACGTCAAGGGCTGTAGCCGCACCGACAGCGGCGTGCACGCCAATATGTACTGTGTCAGCCTGAAAACCGCGCACCCGATTCCGTGTGAGCGGCTCAAGGCGGCGCTCAACCGCTGGCTGCCCCTCTCGGTGGCGGTGACGGCATGCAGCGAGGCGGACGCGGATTTTCACGCGCGCTACAGCTGCAAGAGCAAGGAATATATCTACAAAATTTGGAACGCGCAGGAGCGCAACCCCTTTTTGGAGGGCTACGCCCTGCACTACCGCTATCCACTCGATGTCGAACAGCTCCACCGCGCCGCGCAGGCGTATGTGGGACTGCACGACTACACCTCCTTTTGCACGCTCGACAACCGCGAGCAGGGGGATATGCGCCGCAACGTGATGGGCTTTTCCGTCACGCGCGACGGCAATTTGGTGACGATGCGCGTGGAAGCGGACGGTTTCCTTTATAATATGGTGCGGATTATGGTCGGCACGCTGCTGCGTGTGGCGCAGGGAAAAATCCCTGCGGACGGCATTTCCGCCATCATCGAAAAAAAGGACAGGCAGTTTGCCGGCCCCACCGCGCCGGCGTGCGGACTGTATCTTAACAAGGTAAGATACTGAGCAAACTGCAACAGATAAGGTGAAGCTATGTTTAATAAACTAAAAGGACGGTACGCCGAGCGCAAAAAGAACAACGAACGCACCGTCATCAGCTACGAGGATATGCCGCTCGACGATTACGAGCAGGAAAAAACAGAAATATCCCCCAAGGCGGTCAAAAAAATTATACTCGGCGTTATGATTGCGCTGGCGGTCGGCTTGATTGTGTTTGCCTTTGCCAACCGCGACAAGCTGACGTGGGACAACATCGGCGTTTGGTGGAACTACGAGGTGCTCGGCACCGCCGGCAAGGGCTATCCCGTCAACGTGGTCGGAAGCGAGGTCAACGCGCAGAACTTTGCGATTAACCAAGGGCGCGTCGCCTATGCGTCCGATACCTCCTTTGTCACGCTCAATTCCTCCGGACGCGAGGTCAGCAATGTGCAGCTGCGCTACACCAAGCCCGTCATGAAGTCGGCGGAAAACCGCTTTTTGACCTACGGCTTGGGCGAGCAGGGCTATCAGGTCTTAAACTTCGACAGCAACCTGTACACAGGTACCGCCGAGGGCAGCATTTTTGCGGGCGATATCGCCTCCAACGGAAGATACTGCATTGTCTGCGAGGGCAACGGCTTCTACAGCGAGCTGTACGCCTTTGATAAAAATAACAACAGAATATTTAAATATTCTTTTTCGGAATATTATATCAACTCCGTGGCAATTAATAAAAACGGATCGGGCTGCGTTTGCAGCGGCATCAGCAATAATGACGGCAACATCAAAACCGGCATTTACGTGCTTGATTTCTCGCGCGAGGCGCCGCTGGCGATTTTTGAGGTCGGCGACGACTACATTCTCGACAGCAAATACATCAGCGCCAACCGCGCCGTTTTGGTGGGCGGCAACACGTCCTATGTTGTCAAGGTGGAGGAGAACAAAATCCAAACCGTGGACTACGGCGGCAAGCCGCTGAAAAACTACTGCTTTAATCCCGTCTCACACACCTTCTCGCTGGCGCTGTCCCAAAGCGGAGACGGCAGAAGCTGTGCGCTGATCACCTACAACGACGGCGGCGAAAAGCAGAGCGAGGTCGACAGCAACTACGGCTGCGATGCCTTGTCAACCTACCGCGGCACGATTGCCACGCTCGACGGCAACACGGTCTATACCTACAACAACAGCGGCAAGCTGGTCTATTCCTGCTTTGTCGGCACAGGCGCCAAAAAGATGATTCTCAGCTCGGACGCCGAGGCGTTTGTGCTCAGTGTCAACCAGGTTCGAAAAATTGATTTAACCCGTCAGGCTACGCCTGACTCGGTGAAGAAGTAAGCTTATGGTTTCAACAATTATCCTTTTGCTGCTGATTGTGCTGTGCACCTTCATCGGCGCACGGCGCGGTGCGGCGCGGATGCTGCTGAGCTTGGCGGCAGCTGTTGTCAACGTCCTTCTGTCCAATATGCTGGCGCAGGCGTTGGCGCAAATGATTTACCGCAATTTCATACAGGCAACGGTATTGCGCAACATCGAGCAGTTCATTGCCGAAAACGGCGAACGCTTTGCTTCCGAAAACAGCCTGCGGGCGCTGCCCGACGGCTTGGAGGGAATCATCGGCGCCGTAACGAGGCTGTTCGGCGTGACGCCTGCCGATTTGCAGGGGAGAATAGTCGCCTCCACCGCGCACAGCGAGCAGGCTGTGCGCACCATCGAAGCGCCGCTCGGCGCATTGGCAACGGCAGTGCTGTCCGTGTTGCTGATGCTGGTGTTCCTCATCATCTTCGGCGTCATTCTGCGCGTTATCGCCGGCAAGCTGGCGCTCGTGTTCGAGCTGCCCGTTATCGGCTCGGTCAACCGCGTGCTCGGCTGTTTGCTGGGCGCTGCGGAAGGGCTGCTTGTGTCGTTTGCACTGGCAAACATTGTTTATTTGCTGATGAGCTACGCCAATCCGACGCTTGCGGAGAACAAAGTCATTTTCGGCGGCTTGTTCAATTGGCTTTTGCTGTTTCGTTAGATAAGGGAAAGGGGAATATGAAAATGGAAGGCTGGAGTTTTAAGCCGAGGGATTTGATAGCGGTTCCGAACTTGATCACCTATTGCCGTTTTATCTTGGTCGTGCCGCTCGTGTATTTTTTTCTTCAAGAGAATTATATCGTAGCCGGCATCATGATTGGGCTGTCGGGACTCAGCGACTGCTTTGACGGCTTGCTTGCGCGCAAGCTCAACCAGGTGACCTCGCTCGGCAAGCTGTTGGATCCCATCGCGGACAAGGTGACGCTGATTGCCGTGGCGGTGTGCATGCTGATGTACATGCCTGCCATTTTGCCGATTATGCTGGTGTTGGTTGCAAAGGAGTTTTTGATGCTGCTGGGAGGCTTCATTCTGCTGCTGAAAAAAATCACGCCGCCGCCCGCCAATATTTTCGGAAAAGTTGCTACGGTGGTATTCTATTTTACGATTTGCTTGATTATCTTTTTAAAGGCGGCTTTTCAAATTGAAATCACCGAGCTGATTGTTGCCGCCACCATTTTTGTCGCGGTTGTCATGCTGGTGGCGTTGGCGCAGTACGCCGTGACCTATTTCCGCCTGACAAGCGGCAAGCGCAAAAATTGAAGATTGTGTAAATTCACTTGATTTTATCGATAAATTCGATTATACTATCTACAACCAAAGGTGAAGGAGGATGTTATGCTCTGTACTCGATGCGGAAAACGGCCGGCGGTCGTTTTCGTTACCAATAACAATTCCAAGGACGCTCCCACGGTCGGCTATTGTCTGAGCTGTGCCAAGGAGCTCGGCATCAAGCCCGTGGAGGATTTAATCAGCAAAATGGGGATTTCCGATGAGGATTTGGAAACCGTTCAGGATCAGATGAACAATCTGATGCAGAGCGGCGACATGTCGCAGCTCATGGAGCAGCTCGGCGCGGATAACCTTGCGGAACAAATGGATCAGTTTGCGCAGGAAAACGGCGGCAGCGATGACGACGATTTCAGCCACGGCGCGCCTGCTTTCCCTGCCTTCTTTAATAACATTTTCGGCGGCGGCAAGGCTGCCGACGGCAAAACCGCCGACAAAACCGGCAAGGGCAAGGAAAAGAAAGAGAAAAAAAGAAAACACATCAACCTCTATTGCGAGGACTTAACACGCAAGGCAAGAGAGGGCAAGATTGATAATATCATCGGCAGAGATACGGAAATTGAGCGCGTGATTCAAATTCTGTCACGCCGCACCAAGAACAATCCCTGCTTAATCGGCGAGCCCGGCGTCGGCAAGACCGCCATCGCCGAGGGTTTGGCGCTCAGAATCGCGCAGGGCAAGGTGCCCCAGCGCCTGAAAAACAAGGAAATCCAGCTGCTTGACCTCACCTCGCTGGTGGCAGGCACGCAGTTCCGCGGACAGTTTGAAAGCCGTATCAAGGGCTTGGTGTCCGAGGTCAAGGAAAGCGGCAACGTGATTCTGTTCATCGACGAGGTACATAGCCTTGTCGGCACCGGCGACAACGAAGGCACCATGAACGCCGCCAATATCCTCAAGCCTGCGCTGTCGCGCGGCGAGGTGCAGGTCATCGGCGCCACCACCTTTAATGAATACAGAAAATATATCGAAAAGGACTCCGCGCTCGAGCGCCGTTTCCAGCCCGTCAAGGTCGGAGAGCCGACCATTGCGCAGACAATTGAAGTCATCGCGGGCGTAAAGGGCTACTATGAACAGCACCACAACGTCATTGTTGACGAGGACATCGTGCGCAAAACCGTTGTGCTCTCCGAGCGCTACATCACCGACCGCTTCCTGCCCGACAAGGCGATTGACCTGCTGGACGAAAGCTGCGCCTGTGCCGGACTGCGCAACAAGGTGCTGGAGCGCTTTGAAACCCTGACCGATGAGCGTCAGGCGCTGGAGCAAACCAAGGACGCGCTCTCCTCCGAGGAGGAAATCGACTACAAGGCGCTCGCCGAGGTCAACACCAACCTCGCGCGCATTGACAACGAGCTGGAGGGTATCAGCCCCGATGAGTTGACGGCAAAGGTGACCGAGGAGGATATCGCCAAGGTCATCGAGCTGTGGACGGGTATCCCGGCTTCGCGTATCCGCGAAAACGAGCTTTCCAAGCTCGCTGATTTGGAAAGCGAAATGAAAAAGAAAATCATCGGACAGGACGAGGCTGTCGAGGTGCTCGCCTCCGCAATCAAGCGCAGCCGCTGCCAGATTTCGCCGCGCCGCCGTCCGGCTTCGTTTATCTTTGTCGGTCCCACCGGCGTCGGCAAAACCGAGCTGGTCAAGGTGCTCAGCCAACAGCTTTTCGATACACCCGAAACGCTGATTCGTTTGGATATGTCCGAGTTTATGGAGAAGCACTCCGTTTCCAAAATCATCGGTTCACCGCCCGGCTATGTCGGCTACGACGAGGCAGGTCAGGTGACGGAAAAGGTGCGCCGTCGTCCGTATTCGGTGCTGCTCTTTGATGAAATCGAAAAAGCGCACCCCGACGTGCTGAATATTTTGCTGCAAATTCTCGACGAGGGCAAGGTGACCGACGCCCACGGCAGAGCGGTCAACTTTGAAAACACCGTCATCGTTATGACCTCCAACGCAGGCTCCGCCGGCAGGGATACCGCGCTTGGCTTCGGCAAAACCGCTGAGGAAGCCTCCAAGGAAAAGGTGATGAAGGCACTGCAGGATTTCCTGCGCCCCGAGTTCATCGCCCGTGTGGACGAAATCATCGTGTTCAACAATCTGACGGAGGAGAACTTCGTGGAAATCGCCAAGCTTATGCTGGAGGAATATGTGCCCACGCTTGAGGAAAAGCACATCCGCTTCAGCTATGACGACAAGGCGTGCGTCTATCTCGCCAAAAAGTCCTGTAACGGCAAAAGCGGCGCGCGTGATTTGAGAAATACTATCCGCCGCGAGGTGGAGGAAAAGATTGCCGAAGCGATGATTCAGTCGCAAAGCGGCAGCCTTTCCGCCATCAATGTCACCTCCGACGGTGAAAAAATTACCGTAGAAACGCTGTAACACACCAACTAAGGGCTTGTCTTTTCGGATAAGCCCTTTTATAATCATTTGGAGAAACTATGGAAGAACACATCCGCCCGAACGCCCGCGCCCGTGCCATCGAGATATCGCTTACGCGCCGCCGCCGATTTAAAGAAAAGCTGTTTCACCGTTTTACCAAGGCAATCACTGATTTTGAAATGGTGCAGCCGTATGACAAAATTGCTGTGTGCATCTCCGGCGGCAAGGATTCTATGCTGATGGCAAAGCTCTTTCAGGAGCTGAAACGGCACAACAAATTCCCGTTTGAGCTTGTCTTTTTGGTGATGGATCCGGGCTACAATCCTGAAAACCGCCGCCAAATCGAAAGCAACGCCGCACTGATGGATGTGCCGCTGACGATCTTTGAGAGCGATATTTTCGATTCAGTTGTCAATGTAGAAAAATCACCGTGCTATCTCTGTGCGCGCATGCGCCGCGGTCATCTCTATAAAAAGGCGCAGGAGCTGGGCTGCAACAAAATCGCGCTGGGGCACCATTATGATGATGTCATTGAAACCAACCTGATGAGCATGCTCTGGGGAGGACAGATTCAGACGATGATGCCCAAGCTCCACAGCACTAATTTTGCCGGTATGGAGCTGATTCGTCCGCTGTATTATGTCCGCGAGGAGGATATCATCGCGTGGCGTGATGAAAACAAGCTGCAATTTCTGCGCTGCGCCTGCCGCTTCACCGAAAGGCTGGAGCAGGAAGCAGGGGACAGGGAGTCCGCATCCAAGCGTAAGGAAACCAAGCAGTTGATTGCCATGCTCAAAAAGACCAACCCAAGCGTGGAAGCGAATATCTTTAACAGTATGCACAACGTTGCGCTGGACGCGGTCATCGCCTATAAGACAAAGGGCGTCAAGCACCATTTTTTGGACAGCTACGGAGGAGAT
Source organism: uncultured Ruminococcus sp. (assembly GCA_902799325.1). Lineage (GTDB taxonomy): Bacteria > Bacillota > Clostridia > Oscillospirales > Acutalibacteraceae > Ruminococcoides. The sequence continues at coordinate 16,826 of CADCAD010000022.1, forward strand.
AAAATGTTACCGAACGATCCCATGATTTTGCTCAGCTATATCAACACCAAGCTGCGCGACGACTACCCGTCGCTCGACGCTTTATGCGACGATTTGCAAGCGGATAAGGCGGAAATCGAGCAAAAGCTCGGCGCGATGGAGTATACCTATAACGCGGAATTAAATCGCTTTGTTTAAAACGAGTATTTGTCGGTTATCCATAAAATCTTTCATGATGTGGTTTATTTTTATATATATAACAAAAATGAAATTTTTTGGAAAGTTTTTCGAAAAAATCCCTTGACATTAGCGCCGATTTACGATATAATAGCTCTTGCACTGATGAGGTGCGGCGCTGAGAAATCGGCACTAAAAGCCTCAATATCAGCGCCAAAGGACCTTGAAAATTAAACAACGAAAAGAAAGAAACCCGTAATGACTTTGAGAAAGTATTCTCAAGAAATTACAGTAAGTACACACTAAGATGTACAGTAGATTCACAATACGCAAGCGTATACTGTATCAAGAGATTAAAGCTCTAAGATTTTAACGCCGCAAGGTGTTGAGATACAAATTTTAGAGAGTTTGATCCTGGCTCAGGACGAACGCTGG
>CADCAD010000023.1 GCA_902799325.1 uncultured Ruminococcus sp.
TTCTCCAATCTTCTCACGAAAAAACAAACTGATAAGATTGTAAAAATGGCTTAAACAGTGGGTTTCTCTCAATCTTATCATATTATCACGTACCCTTAGGGAATGTGATAAGATTGGTGATAATCATGTGCGCCCGCAATTTTTCACTTTCAATTTTCAATTTTCAATTGTCAACTGTCCCCGACGATTGCCTCAAACGCCGTGTACGCCGCCGAGACGTCCATATTGCAGGACAGCACATAAAACCGGGTGAGCCGCAGCAGCCTGTCGAAGTTGTCGAGCATTTTCTCCGCCGCTGCCGCGCCGACGAAATGCGCGGTCTGGAAGTAGAGCTTTTGGATAATCTCCTTGTTTTGCGGCACGCGCACGGCGTTTTCCTCCGCGCGCTCCACAAACACCACCGCCTTAAGCGGATAGCTTTCGTTCAGGGCAATACCGCTGCCGCCGTCAAAGGGCGTGCCGAAGGCGACGGCGCGATCGTCATAGAGCCTGACAACGGGCTTGTCGTCGTTCATGATGTGCACCCTGTCGCCGAACGCGCGCAGCCACAGCTTGGTGTGGGTGGACTTGCCGACGCCCGAGTCGGCGGAAAACAGATAGGCGCCGCCGTTGTATATCAGCGCCGAGGAATGAATCAGCATCGTGCCGAACGGAATTGCCGCGCGGTTAAACGCCGAGCTAAACGCAAAATTTTCCATCAGCGGCTCGGTGGTGCCCTCTGCGGCGCGGCGCATGAGGTCTTTTAGATAGGCGTCGCTGACCTTTAATTGAATATCAACCGGTCGGTCGCCGTCATATAAAAACGGGGCGGCAAGCGTTTTGGTGTTCTCAAACCGGGGATGCAGCTCCGTAACCAAATCTGCAATTAAACATTTCATAGCAATCACCGCTTCCATTATACCGAATATTCCGAAAAAACGCAACATATCCGACAAAAATTGCAAAACCTATTGACGAAATCTGTCGGAATGATTATAATGGTATCTGTAATAGAGGCGCGGGTTTTATCAGTAGTCTGCCATTCATGCGCGGAAACGCGGCAGGCGAAAGGAAAAGCCGCCGAGGTTGGCATCGGTTTTCCGGCTTATGCCTGCCGGGATAACGCAGAATATGCGTTATACTGTCGCGGAAGCGGAGTGCTATTCGGTTATGTGTTTGTTAGCCGTGGGGTTCCTCCGCGGCTATTATTATTTTAATCTATTGGAGGATAGACAATGACAACAACAAAGAAAATTGTGTTGGCGATTGCGGCGCTGATTATTGTCGGTTTGTTGGTTGTGGTCGGTGTCACCGGCGGCGCACTGGGTGAAGTCAAGTGCATGGACTGCCACGGCACCGGTCTGGTAGAAGACGCCGAATGTACGCACTGCGACGCTGAAACACACATGATTACCTGTCCGAAATGCGACGGCGCGTCGGTGGTGGAGGGCGTTAACTGCGACGCCTGCAAAAACGCCGGCGAGGTGGACTGTCCCTACTGCAAGGACGGCGTCATCGCAACCGCACCCTGCGAAACCTGCGGCGGCAGCGGCAAGGTTGCCGGCTCTCCGTGGGCACTGCTTCCGCCCATCATCGCTATCGCACTGGCGCTGATTACCAAGGAGGTTTATTCCTCGCTGTTCATCGGTATCATCACCGGCGCGTTGATGTACACCAACTTTGATGTGCTGAAAACCGTGGACACCGTTGTCAACGACGGTTTAATCAGCGCAGTTTCCGCCACGGCAGGCATCTTTATTTTCCTGATTGAGCTGGGCGTTATCGTCGCGCTGGTCAACAAGGCGGGCGGCTCGGCGGCATTCGGCAAATGGGCGGCGCGCCACATCAAAACACGCACCGGCGCTATGCTTGCCACCTTTGTGCTGGGCGTGCTGATTTTCATTGACGACTACTTCAACTGCCTGACGGTCGGCTCGGTCATGCGCCCCGTCACGGACGGTCACAAGGTGTCGCGCTCCAAGCTCGCCTACATCATCGACGCCACAGCGGCGCCTGTGTGCATGATTGCGCCCATCTCCTCATGGGCGGCGGCGGTTGCCAGCTACACCGAGGACGGTCAGGGCATTAAGCTGTTCATCATGGCGATTCCGTTTAACTTCTATTCCCTGCTGACCTTCGTGTTCATCATCGCGCTCTGCCTGATGAACTTCGACTACGGCTCCATGGCGCTGCACGAATACAACGCGCAGTACAAAAATGACCTGTTCACCTCGGGCGACCGTGTGGAGGAGGTCAACGACGAGCCCAACGAACACGGCAAAGTGATTGATTTGATTCTCCCGATTATCGTGCTGATTGTGATTTCCGTCTTTGCGCTGGTTTACAACGGCGGCATTTTGGACGGCACACCGTTTGTGGACGCCTTTGCAGGCACCGACGCAACCGTCGGCTTGCCGTGGGGCGGACTGCTGGCGCTGATTTTCACGATGATTTACCTCAACCTGAGAAAGATTATCAGCCTCAAGGACGCAATGGCGGCGATTCCCAAGGGCTTTATCGCCATGGTTCCGCCGATTCTGATTCTTACCTTCGCCACTGCCCTGAAGGAAATCACCGGTCTGATGGGCGCCAAGTACTTTGTTGCCAACATGATGGAGGGCGCGGCAGGCTCTCTGCAAAACTTCCTGCCCGCAATCATCTTCATCGTCGCCTGCATTTTGGCATTTGCCACCGGCACCTCTTGGGGCACCTTCGGTATTCTTATCCCGATTGTCACCTATCTGTTCGCCACCAACCCCGATTCTCCGCTCAAGATTATCGGCATCTCCGCCTGTCTTGCCGGCGCGGTCTGCGGCGACCACTGCTCCCCCATTTCCGATACGACGATTATGTCCTCGGCAGGCGCGCGGTGTAACCATATTAACCACGTATCCACACAGCTGCCCTATGCGCTGACGGTGGCGGGCGTTTCGTTCGTTTCCTTCATCATCGCGGGCTTTGTGCAGATTTGGTACATCGCGCTTCCGATTGCAATTGCGCTGATGATCGGCACCATGGTCATCATCAAGTTTACGCGCAAGAATGAGAACCTGCTGAACAAAAAGAGCAAGTAAGGCTACAAAGCAACAAAAGCACTGCCGGTGCCCCCGGCAGTGCTTATTCATACGAGAAAGGTTATTAGTATGCAAAAGCAAACTCAGTTGCCCGATAAAATGAAGGTGCTCAGCGGCAGCGCGCTCAAGCTGCTGGCGGTGGTGACCATGCTGATTGACCATATCGCAAGCCACTTGATGACAGCCGACGTCGTGCTGTTCAGTGTGCTGGGGCACAATGTTAGGCTCTACCCTCTCCTGCGCGGCGTGGGCAGAATGGCGTTTCCGCTGTTCGCGTTTTTGCTGGTGGAGGGCTTTGTGCACACGCACAGCCGCCAAAAATACGGCTTGAATCTGCTGGTGTTCACCCTGCTTTCCGAGGTGCCGTGGGATTTGCTGCACCACGGCGTCTGGTTTTCCTTTAAAAGCCAAAGTGTGTTTGTCACGCTCCTGCTCGGCTTTGCGGCGATGTATGCGCTGGAGCTGCTGCAGCACAAGCCTGTGCTGCAAATAGCGGCGATTTTGCTTGGCGCTGTGCTGTCGGTGGTGCTGCGCGCGGATTTTTCTGTGCTCGGCTTTGCGTTTATCCTGTTGCTGTACGCCCTGCACGAGCACGAGGTATTGCGCATACTCAGCGCCTTTGTGCTGAACATGCAGTGGTGGAGCCTGCTCGCCTTTGTGCCGATTTCGCTGTATAACGGCAAGCGCGGCTTTATTCACGGCAAGGTGCTGAAATACGCCTTCTATGCGTTTTATCCCCTGCACATGCTGGTGTTATACCTGTTTAAGTTTCATATCATTTAAAACATGTTGCCGCGGTAGGGAGTGTGCGGCAGGGCTTGGAAGTCATAGTCTGATAATTCTTCCAAAGAAATATTCGTGCAGCCGCTTTCATGCACCATCAAATTTGAGCTGCTCTCCGCGCCCTTGACGGTGTGCACCACGACAACGGGCTTTCCCTTGGCGCAGGCATAGCCTGCCTCCCAAGCGGTTCCGCTGTCGCTGTAGGCGCCGTGATAGAGCATGACAACCACGTCCGCACTATCAATGGCGTCGCGGTCGCTGAGGAAGGTTGCGCGCGACCATTCCGCCTGCCCGACCACCGCCTTGTCGCGCACCTCATGCAGGCGCGGACTGAACAAATCAAAGCCGCGCGCCAGCAAAATTTTCTCGGCGCGTTTGACGCACGCCAATTCAAAATCATTAAAAAACGGACTTGCCAAATAGACTTTTAAAGCTGCCATTTCCCAACCCTATTCCTTCGCATCAGCTATCGGAAATGTTTCCGATAAAAATAATACCTCCGCAGCTTATCACTGCGGAGGCGTTTCTGGAGGCGACAGGCGGATTTGAACCGCCGCATCAGAGTTTTGCAGACTCGTGCCTTACCACTTGGCTATGTCGCCGTTTCACAACAATAGATATTATACCATCTGCCCGGGGAAATGTCAAGCCCTGCGGCGAAGATTTTTCCAATCCTATCCTATGCACCCGGGAGAGTCATTATGCGTGACCTGCAAAAAAATGCAAACGAATGTCTGGCGGAGGTTGACCGCCTAAAAATACCGCGCGCCAAGGCGATTACCTTTGCCGCCAACTGCCGCGCAAAAACACGGCTGGGCGTGTGCAAAAAGACGGGCGACCGCTATGTGATTGAAATAGCGACCTCCCTGCTGGACGAGCGCGCGCCGCTGAAGGAAGGGCTGAAAAACACGCTCGTGCATGAAATACTGCACACCTGCCGCGGCTGCATGAAGCACACGGGACGGTGGAAGCAATACGCCGACCGCATGAACGCCGCCTACGGCTATGCCATCCAACGCACGGCGTCGCGCGAGGAGGGCTTGGTGCCCGAGCCGCTTGCACCGAAGCCGCGCTACCGGATTGTCTGCCAAAGCTGCGGCGCGGTGTATGAGCGCTACAAAATGTCCGCGTTTGTCATGCACCCGGAGCGCTACCGCTGCGGACAATGCAAAAAGCCCTTCCCTGCCGTTAACAATCACTAACCTCGAACATTCAAAAAGGCGTGACCGTTTCGTCACGCCTTTTGCTATGCGATTCAATTAATAAGAAACCATGCCCCAATACGCGCTGAGCTCGTCCATGGGGTTGTACTTGGTGCCGTAGTAGCGGCACTCAAAGTGCAGGTGCGGTCCCGTGGAGTGACCTGTGGTGCCTACGGTGCCGATAACCTGTCCCTTGCTGACACGCTGGCCGGGGCTGACAAGGACGCTGGTGAGGTGACCGTAGATGGTCTCCTTTCCGTTGCCGTGGTCAAGCCAAACGTAGTTGCCGAAGCCGCCGCCGCAGCCGCAGCTCTCGCTCATACTCTTGGAATAGTTGTGGGTGCAATAGGTGCAGGTGTCGGACACATAGCCGTCGTCCGCCGCCACAACCGCCGCGCCGAAGATGTCGCCGCCGGCGATGTCGATGGCGCCGTGGTTGTAGGAATATCTGTCCTCATTCCACAGGGACGACAGGTAGTAGTAGCCCGGTGCAGGCCAGGTGTAGCCGCTGCCGGTGGGCGTGACGTCCTCATAGGTGTCAGAGCCCTGCTCCTCCTCGTAATCGTCATAGTTGTCGTCATTATTCTGCGGTTCGGTGTTGGACGAGGACTGTCTTTCCTGCGCCTGCTGCTTTTGCTGTTCAGCCGCACGCTGCTTGGAAGCCTCCGCCTCCGCCTGAGAAGCTGCCGCCGCTCTTGCCAACTCGTCCTGCTCGGCAAAGTATTCGGCAATCTGCGCTTCCAGCTCCTGACTCTGTCCCGAGGCGCTGTTCAAAGCGGCACGCGCGCTGGCGCTCTTTTGCGTCAGCTCGGACAGCACGTTCTGGTTTTCCTCCAGCAGGGTGTTCAGCTCGTCCAAATCGTCGGTGAGTGTCTTTTTTTGCTCCTCCAGCGTCTTTTCCTCTGCTTCGAGGTCGGACTTCTGCTTTTCGACCACACTGATTTGGTCGTTGATGTCATCAATCATCTGCTTGTCGTAATCGGACAGGGACTTGACCAGCGCCATCTTGTCGATGAAGTCGTCAAAGTCCTTGGCGCCGAGCAAAATTTCCAGATTGCTTGCGCTGCCTGCCATGTAAATCAGGCGCAGACGCTCGCACAGCGCATCGACCTGCTTGTCGATTTCGCCGTTTGCCTTGTCGATTTCGCCTTGCTTGGTCTGAATGTTCTGCTTGGTTTCGGCAATAGCCTGCTGCGTGACGACAGCCTTTTCGTTGAGGACGTCAATCTTGTTAATCAGCGCCGCGCTGTAGGCTTCCTTTTCATTGATGTCGGTTTCGTACTTATCAAGCTCCGCCTGATATTCCGCACTTTTTGCGTCCAGCTCTGCGAGCTTGTCCTGCAAGGTCTGCACATCCTCCGCGCCTGCATTAAACACAACCGCCGATGACAGCGGAACCGCCAGCAGACAAACCGAAAGCGCCGCGCAAATAATTGCTTTGATACTTTTCATATGTCATATCCTTCCTGCTTTACCAGCCGAGAATTTCGTTTCCTTCCTTTTTCAGATACTTGCGTATCGAAATGAAGCCGCCGAAGAAGCCGACCAACACGCCGACCAATACAAAGATGAGTGCCAGCGGCAGCACAATTTGACTAAACGGAATCGGATTAAGCCACGAGCCCGCCACCTCAAAGATGACGCGCGCAACGCCGTTGTAGAGCAGCGCCACCACGCCGGTGGACAGCGCCGCCGACAAAATGCCGATGATCATACCCTCGACCAAAAACGGCATTCGCACAAACATATTCGTTGCGCCGACAGACTTCATGATGCTGATTTCAAAGCGGCGCGAATACATGGTGGCGCGGATGGTGTTGGCGATAATGAACAGCGAGATGACAATCAACGCCGCCACAACCGCAACAGAGATGATGTTGACCAGCGTGCTGACAGTGGTCAGCTTTTTGGCGAACGTACGGCGGTCGTTGATGCTTTCGACGCCCTTGATCGCCTTTATCTGCTGCACAGTATCCTCATACTTGTCCAAATCCTTAAGGACAACGCGGTAGGAGTCGTTGAGGGGATCGTTGCTTTTGACGCGGTCAAACAGGCTCTCGCCCAATGTTTCTTTAAATTGCTTGACAGCGTCCTGCTTGGAAACAAAGGCGGCGGATTCCACATTATCCAAACGCAAAATCTCCTCGCCTATTTGCTTCGCTTCAATTTCGGTGCAGGATTTTTCCACATACACCGTGGTTTCATTGGTCTTTTCCACGTCCTTGACGATGACCTGCACGTTCAGTGAGAATAACGCGGCAGCACCCGTCATCACCAAACAGCTCACAAGCACACAAACGGACGCGAGACTCATAATGCGGTTGGCATAGACGTTTTTGAAGCCCTCTTTTACAAGATAGCCAAAGCCTTTCATATCATGTTCCTTTCGGGTTTTTTCGGATTAGTCGGGTGTAATCACCACGTTGTCGGGATACTGCGGCAGCTCGTCCGGCAGCTCGTCCGCTTCGGCGGCAAAGTGCGCGCCGGCAAAGGCGCTGATGTCGATGTCCTCGTCCTCCTCCGGAAGAACAGCAGCCGCTTCGGGCGCCTCGGGCGCTTCAGGCGCTTCGGTCAGCGCAGCGTCGGTGTAACTGTCGCCGTAGTCCTCGGCGTAGTCCTCAAAGGCTTCCTCCGCCTGCTCAGCCGCCTCGGGCGCGATATCCGTGGGATGCGCACTGTCGGCAATGACCTGTCCCTTGTCGATGGCGATAACGCGCTGGTTGAACTCGCGCACCAGCTCGTGCTCATGGGTGACGACCAAAACGGTGGTGCCCATGGCGTTGATACGCGTCAGCAGCTCGATAATCTCGTGGGAAAGCTCGGGGTCGATGTTGCCCGTCGGCTCGTCCGCAACGATGATTTCGGGGTTGTTGACGAGGGCGCGCGCCAGACTGACGCGCTGCTGCTCGCCGCCCGAAAGCTCGCTCGGCTTGTCCTTCATTTTATCCTTCAGCCCGACCAAATCGAGCACATAAGGCACACGTTTTTTGACGGTGGCGGTGTTCTCGCCCACCGCGCGCATGGCAAATGCCACGTTATCAAAAACATTCATCTTGTCAATCAGGCGGAAATCCTGAAAAACAATTCCCATATGACGGCGCAGATACGGCACATCGCGCTTTTTCAGTTTGGAAAGCTTGTTGCCGTTGATGATAATTTCGCCCGAGGTAGGCAGCTCCTCGCGCATAATCAGCTTGAGGAACGTACTCTTGCCTGCACCGGACGCGCCGACAATAAACACGAACTCACCGCGCTCGATGTGCAGATTGACATTGCTCAGCGCGTGCGTGCCGTTGGGATAGGTTTTTGATACATTTTCAAAATCAATCATAGTTTACTCCATTTCAGTGGATAGCGGTTAAGGGTTAGTGCTGTCGCGGAAATCACGGACTGTCTCTGCGGAAAACCACTAAGCACTACAAAGAACCGTCCCAAGCGCAGAGAAACCCCGCGCTCGGGAACGGAAAAACTCAGCATTTTAGAACTTTGTGGGGCTGGCGTTGAGGTACTTTTTAACCATCAGCGCTACCTTAAAGACGATAGCGTCCTCAAATTCGCGCAGGTCAAGACCGGTGAGCTTCTTGATTTTTTCAAGACGGTACACCAGCGTGTTGCGGTGCACAAACAGCTTGCGCGAGGTTTCTGAAACGTTCAGGTTGTTTTCGAAAAAGCGCTGAATGGTGAACAGCGTTTCCTGATCAAGGCTTTCGATGGAGCCGCGCTTGAACACTTCCTTGAGGAACATTTTGCACAGCGTGGTGGGAAGCTGGTAAATCAGACGCGCGATGCCGAGGTTGTCATAGCTGACAATGGTGCGCTCGGTGTCAAACACCTTGGCTACCTCCAGCGCGGACTGGGCTTCCTTGAAGGAGCGCGCCAAATCCTTGATGCCGGTGACGGTGGTGCCGATGCCGACCACGCAGTGGGTGTAGAACTCACTGGACAGGGTGTCGGAGATGGAGCTTGCGAGCTTTTCCAAATCTCTGCCGTCGATGTCGGGCTTGACTTCCTTGACGAGCGCGATTTCCTCCTCGTTGATATTGATAACAAAGTCCTTGGACTTGTCCGGGAACAGGTTCTGGACGATATCATAGGCGGACACATCGGTGCGCGAAACGATCTTAATCAGCAAACAGACGCGCGCCACCTCACTGTTGAAGTGAAGCTCTCTGGCTTTGAGGTAAATGTCGCCCGGCAGGATGTTGTCGAGAATAACGTTCTTGATGAAGTTGGAGCGGTCATACTTTTCGTCGTAGTACTGCTTGATGCTGGCAAAGGAAACGGAAAGAAGCTGCGCGTACTTCTGGGCATATTCATCGGTGCCCTGAACAAAAACGGCGTAGTCATACTTTGCGCTGCTGCCGAAGGATTTATAGGTGTAGCCGTTAATCACAAACGGAGCGGTAGAGCTGAGCGTTTCGGAGTTGACGCTCTCGTTCACCTCGCCGATTTTGCCGAGCTCCGAGCAAGCGATAACAACCGAGGTTTCATCAATAACGCCGATGGTGCGGTCGATTGCGTCCTTCATCTGATGGACAATACCCTGAAATAGTCTGTTGGACATAGTAAATACCTCTTCTTCCTGCGAATTTGTCGTAATCTGTATGATAATGTAAAAGATACATTTCTCCTCATATACATATTACACAAAATCGAGAAAAAAATCAACCTCTATTCACAAATTTTTTCGAATTTTTTTAGATATTTTCACGATTCAGGTTTTTGTTATTAAGCTGTATTCTCCGTATGGCTTGTATTATAGCACGGGTATGTGACAGATTTGTGACAATTTTGTCATTTTTTCAAACTATCTCCGCGAGTCGGTCACGGCAACGGAAAAGAAGTATCAAAACTTTCCGTTTTTCATTGTCGATTTCCCAACAAAAAAGCGCCCTGCCGAAGCAGGACGCCTTGCTGTTATCAATAGAATTTAGATACCCTTGGCTCTTTTTACATAGGAGGTATGCAGCAGCTCGTGCGCCTTGTGGGAGCCGGGCTCGCCGAGGTACTCCTCGTAGATTGCCTTGATTTCGGGGTTGTCGTGGGACTTTCTGTAGGGCAGGTTGAGGTCATCCTCATACAGTGCCTTGGCACGCAGCGCCTTGAGGTCAACAAAGTTTCTGACGTGACCGGGCTGAATCGGCTGACCGCCGCCGTTGACACAGCCGCCGGGGCAGCACATGATTTCGATGAACTGATAGTCCGCCTCGCCCGCGCGCATCTTGTCGAGAATTTCGGCTGCGTTCTTCAAGCCGGAGGCAACCGCAACCTTCACGGTCATGCCGGCAACCTCATAGGTGGCTTCCTTGATGCCGTCGGTGCCGCGCACCTCGTTGTAGTCAATCTGCTTGAGGTCCTCGCCGGTGAGTCTGTCCGCTACAGTACGGAGCGCCGCTTCCATAACGCCGCCGGTGGCGCCGAAGATGGTGCCTGCGCCGGTGCCGATGCCCATGATCGGGTCAAAGTCAGCGTCCTCAAGGGCGGTGAACTGGATGCCTGCGCGCTTAATCATCTTGGCAAGCTCTCTGGTGGTGATGGAGATATCGTTGTCCTGCATGCCGTCGCGTCCCTGATCGTCGCGCTTGATTTCGAACTTCTTCGCTACGCAGGGCATGACGGATACAACCACGATGTCCTTGGGATCGATGCCGGCTTTCTCGGCATAGTAAGACTTGATCATTGCGCCCTGCATTTGCTGCGGAGATTTGCAGGTGGACAGGTGCGGAATGAGGTCGGGATAATAGTGCTCACAGAACTTAACCCAGCCGGGCGAGCAAGAGGTGATCATCGGCAGCACGCCGCCGTTCTGCACGCGCTGGATAAACTCGTTGCCTTCCTCCATGATGGTGAGGTCGGCACCGAAGTTGGTGTCGAACACCTTGTCAAAGCCGAGCAGCTTGAGCGCCGCAACCATCTTGCCGGTGACGTTGGTGCCGATAGGCATATCGAAGCACTCGCCGAGGGTGGCACGAATGGAGGGAGCGGTGTGGACAACCACATGCTTGGTGGGATCTGCGATGGCGGCAAACACCTTGTCGGTGTCGTCGCGCTCTACCAATGCGCCGGTCGGGCAAACAACGGTGCACTGACCGCAGCTGACGCAGGAAACGTCGCCGAGGTTCTGCTCAAACGCGCAGGAAATCTGGGTGTCAAAGCCGCGGTTGTTGGCGCCGATAACGGACACATACTGGTTTTTACAAGCAGCCACGCAGCGGCGGCAGAGGATACACTTGTTGTTGTTGCGCACCAGGTGCAGCGTGGAGGTATCCTGCTCGTACTTGGTTTCCTCACCCTCGAAGGCTTTTTCGTCCACGCCGTATTCCAAGCAGAGCTGCTGGAGCTCGCAGTTTTGGTTTCTGGGGCAGGACAGGCACTTCTTGTCGTGGTTAGACAGAAGCAGCTCGAGGTTCATTTTTCTGTATTTTTGAATTTGCGGAGTGTTGGTAAAGATTTCGGTGCCCTCTCTGTCGATGGGATACACGCAGGCAGCCACTAAGCTGCGCGCGCCCTTGACCTCGCAAAGGCACATACGGCAGGCGCCGATTTCGTTGATTTCCTTCAGGTAGCATAAGGTCGGGATTTTGATACCGAACTTGTGGCAGGCCTGCAGAATGGTGGTGTTCTTTTCCACCTGATAGTCCTTGCCGTTAATTTTGATATTCAGCATTTCCATAGTTTTCTCTCCTTCCCTTACGCTTTATAGATAGCCTTGAACTTACAGGTCGACATACAAGCGCCGCACTTAATGCACTTCTTGGCGTCGATCTCGAGCGCGGGACGTCTCTTGCCGGGCGCGGTGTAATCGGTGACGGAAATCGCCTGCACCGGGCACTTTCTGGAGCAGAGGCCGCAGCCTGCGCACTTCTCTCTGTCGATGGTGTATTCGAGCAAATCCTTACATACGCCCGCGGGGCACTTCTTGTCCACAATGTGGGCGATGTACTCGTTGCGGAAGTAGCGGAGGGTGGAAAGAACAGGGTTGGGCGCAGTCTGTCCCAGACCGCACAGGGAGTTCGCCTTGATGAATTCGCACAGCTCCTCCATCTCGTCGAGCATTTCCATGGTGCCCTGTCCCTTGGTGATTTTGTCGAGCATTTCAAGCAGACGCTTGGTGCCGATACGGCAGGGCGTACACTTGCCGCAGCTCTCGTCTACGGTGAACTCGAGGAAGAATTTGGCGACGTCAACCATGCAGTTGTCCTCGTCCATAACAATCAAGCCGCCGGAGCCCATCATGGAGCCGATAGCGAGCAGGTTGTCATAGTCGATCGGAACGTCGAGGTGCTCCTCGGGAATACAGCCGCCGGAGGGACCGCCTGTCTGGGCAGCCTTAAACTTTTTGCCGTTGGGAATACCGCCGCCGATTTCGAACACGATTTCGCGCAGGGTAGTGCCCATCGGGATTTCTACCAGACCGGTGTGGTTAATCTTGCCGCCGAGCGCGAACACCTTGGTGCCCTTGCTCTTTTCGGTACCCATGGAAGCGAACCATTCGGGACCGTTGAGGATAATCTGCGCGATGTTCGCGTAGGTTTCTACGTTGTTGAGGATGGTGGGCTTTTGATACAAGCCCTTGACAGCCGGGAACGGCGGACGCGGACGCGGCTCGCCGCGCTTGCCCTCGATGGAGGTCATCAGCGCGGTTTCCTCACCGCAGACGAACGCACCTGCGCCGAGACGCAGCTCCATGTCAAAGTCAAAGCCGGTGCCGAAGATGTCCTTGCCGAGCAGACCGTATTCGCGCGCCTGGTCGATAGCGATTTGCAGACGCTTAACGGCGATAGGATACTCCGCGCGAACGTATACGCGTCCCTTGGAGGCGCCGATAGCGTAGCCTGCAATTGCCATTGCTTCAATCAGGGAGTGGGGATCGCCTTCCAGAACGGAACGGTCCATAAATGCGCCGGGGTCGCCTTCGTCGGCGTTGCAGCATACATATTTTTGGTCGGCGTCGTTGGCAGCCGCGAACTTCCACTTTAAGCCTGTCGGGAAGCCGGCGCCGCCTCTGCCGCGCAAGCCGGAATCGAGGATGGTCTGAATAACCTCGTCGGGCGTCATTTCGGTGAGCACCTTGCCCAGCGCGGCATAGCCGTCACGGGCGATGTAGTCGTCGATCTTTTCGGGGTCGATGACGCCGCAGTTGCGCAGCGCCACGCGCTTTTGCTTAGCATAGAAAGCGGTTTTGTTCAGAGACTTGATGGTGTCCTTTTCCACTGTCTCCTGATAGAGCAAACGGGTAACGATTCTGCCCTTTAAGAGGTGCTCCTCGACGATTTCGGGGATGTCCTCCACCTTTACCATGGAATAGAAGCTGCCCTCGGGATAGACAACCATGATGGGACCGAGCGCACACAGACCGAAGCAGCCGGTGGTGATGACGTTAACTTCCTTTTCCAAGCCGTTTTTGGCAATTTCTTCCTTCAGTTTTTCCGCAATCTGAAGGCTGTTGGAGGAGGTACAGCCGGTACCGCCGCAAACCAATACATTAGAACGATACATTCAGTGACCTCCTTAGTTTTCAATCGCACCGATGGTGTATTCGGTCACAACGTTCTTGTTGACAAGATGATCGTTGACGACTCTTACCACCTTTTCGGGCGTCATTTTGACATAAGTAACCTTGTCCTGTCCGGGGATTTCCACCTCGACAACAGGCTCATACTGGCAGATGCCGATACAGCCGGTCTGGGTGACGACGATATCGTCCTGCAAGCCGCGCTTTGCAATTTCCTCGGTGAAGGCGTTCAGCACAGGTCTTGCGCCTGCGGCGATACCGCAGGTTGCCATGCCGACCAGTACACGTGCGGCGTTGGGGTTTTCCTTTCTCAGTGCGACATTCGCTTTTGCTCTGTCGCGGATAGCCTGTAACTCGGCTAATGATTTCATAATTCTGCACCTCCGCAAATATTTTCAGTTTGTTCTTCCAAAAATTGTTCAATCCATTCCACCACATCGGGGGTGTCCAGGCTGACGCCCTCGAGCACCTCGCGCAGCTCGCGCGTGTCAAGCGTAAACGAACCGTTGTCGGTTGTGCGCGTAAACACAAAGTCGATGTCCGGGTTGCACCGGATGAGAATGGAAACGGTGGAGTTGATGTCGCCCAGAGGCGTCATGTCCACATGGCTCTTGACATAGGACGCACGCGTGGTGGTGCCCTGTCCGAGCTTGGATGTTATGCTGAAGCTGCCGCCGGTCTGCTCCGCCGACATCTTAAAGAGCGGCACGCCCAGCCCGACCTTTCGGGTGGTGCGTGTGGTGAAGAACGGGTCGATGACCTGCTGCACCTGCTCCTCTGTCATGCCGCAGCCGTTGTCGCCGATGGTGATGGTGAGAAAGTCGTCTTTGTCGCTTTCCTCCACCGTGATGGTGACAAGGCTCGCTTCTGCCCTGACGGAATTTTGGGCAACATCCATTACGTTAAGCGACAGCTCACGCATCCTGATACTTCTCGAGAATGCCGGGCACGTCCGCAACGGTCAGTCTGCCGTAAACCTCGTCGTTGACGGTGAGAACGGGCGCCAAGCCGCATGCGCCGATGCAGCGGCATGCTGTCAGCGAAAACTTGCCGTCGGCGGTGCACTCCTCCGCCTCGATGCCAAGCAGCTCGGAGAGCTTGTTGAGGATATCGCCGGAGCCCTTAACATAGCAGGCGGTACCCAGGCAAACGGAGATGTTGTACTTGCCCTTGGGCGACAGCGCAAACTGCGAATAGAAGGTGGACACGCCGTAAACCTCCTCGAGCGGAACGCCCAAGCCCTCGGCTACCATAGTCTGCACCTCAATCGGCAGATAGCCATAGATCTCCTGCGCCTCCTGCAGCACGGGCATAACCGCACCGGGGTCGTCGCGGTGCTTTGCGATGACCTCCTTCAGCTTTGCCTCCTGCTCAGGTGTGCCCGCAAACGGGATAGTGCTGATTTTTTTCTGCATAATTTTTCCTCCCTGAATAGAATTGTCAATTCCGATAAAAAAATATCACGCAAAGGGCGTAATATTATATTTACTCACAGATAAGTATAACACAAACAAACGAAAAAGTCTACTAAAGTTTTTTCCTGTTTTGTCTGATTATATCATAATCGGGCAATAAAACGGGTGAAAAATTCCCATTTTTTGTCTTATGATAGAAATTTGTCAAATTTTGTCCTTAAATGGCAAATTTTAATTGAATTATAGTATTTGATAGCTATGGCTGATGATGCACGTTTGGCAGGGCTGCGCCGCCGATTGCGTCCGACAGCCGCTAGTCCAGCGCGCGGAGCACCGCCTCCGGCGAATTATCCTCCGCCTCCAAAACATTCTCGGCGTCGCGCATGTTTTCGAGATAGTGCGCGTCGGAGTCCGTGACGAGGTGCAGGGTGTCGAGAATCGGGTGCAGCCTGCGCAGCGCTTCGAGCTTTGATTTGTCGGCAAGCTCGGCGGTTTTGAAGCCGCAGGCGGCGTCAATCTCACCCAAAACGGAGAGTATCGACAAACTGTCGCGGTCGATGTGCGCCGGAAAACAAATGCCTCCAAAGGATTTCACGGTCTGATAGGCGGAGGTGATGGGGATTTCGGTTGCCGGCAAAAGCAAATGCTCCAGCTCCCCCACCTCCTCATCGTTCTCGTTCATGAGCACCTGTCTGCCGTAGATATCCGGGCGGTTGCGGATTTTGATACGGTGCGCGTCCACATATGCGTCCCACGCCATCGCCTTTTCAAGCGTCGGAAACAGGCACACCGCGTGGATATCCTCGGCGGTGGTCAGCTCCATGCCGGGGATAACCGTCAGTCCTATTTCCCTGCCGACCGTCATTGCCGCCGCACAGTTGCGCGAGGTATTGTGGTCGGTCAGGGCAATCACATCCAAGCCCAGCAACTTTGCCATGTTGACAAGATTGTTGGGCGTCATGTCCATATCGCCGCACGGTGACAGGCAGGAATGGAGATGAAGGTCGTAAAACAGCCTCACAGCAGCCGGCTGACAGCCACCGCCAACCGGTAGCTGTTCTCCTCGCTCTGCAAAATGGTGACGTCGTGCATCTCTGCCTTTGCCTTTGCCGCCGCATCAAGCGCCGCGTTTTCAACCAGCACAATGCAGCTGACGTCCGCCAGCGTTGCCACCGCGATGGAGTTGATGTTGCCCATCACAGTCAGCCACGCGCTGTCGCCGGGCGCTCTGCCCATTACCCAGCTGAGCAGGTCGCCGATATAGCAATCCGTCACCTCGCGTGTCAAATCGCCCTCCACGAGGATTTTCAGATTCAGTTGTTGAATTAAGTCTTGTACAGTCATGATGTTCTCCTTCGGAACGCAATACGAAAGCCAACCGGGATAATCAAATCGTTCCCTTCAACTGGTCGTAAACGTTCTGGATTTTGGCTTTGAGCTTGAAGA
>CADCAD010000024.1 GCA_902799325.1 uncultured Ruminococcus sp.
GTATAAGACGGCAATTGCGCTTTTGCGCAATTGGAAAACGCGCCAAGCGTTTTCTCTCTGATAGAAAGTTGTCTACTTTCTATCAGAGAATAGTATTACCCGATGAGTTCTTTAATTTTTGCTTCCGCCGCCACGGCGTCCGCCTTGCCGCGGCTGTTCTTCATGACGTTGCCGACCAGCGCCTTAATCGCCTTTTCCTTGCCGTTTTTGAAATCCTCAACGGCTTTTGGGTTGCCCTCGACGGCAGCCTTACACAGCGCCAGCAGCGCGTTGTCGTCCACGCCGCCCATGTCGCTCTCGCTGATGAATTCCAGCGCGCCCTTGCCGCTGTCCAGCATTTTTTCCAGCGTGGCCTTGGCGAGGTTGTTGCGGATTTTGCCGCTGTCAAGCAGCTTGACCAGCTCGTTGAGCTGCTCGGGCGAGGTTGCCACCGCAAAGACTTCCTTGTCGGACTCGGTTTCCACACGGCGGAAAATTTGTCCGATGATGAAGTTGGAAACCGTTTTGGGCGACTTGACGCCCTCGATGGCTTTGTCGAAATAGGCGCTGATATTGCGGTACTTTGTCAGCAGCGCCGCGTCCTTTTCGGGAATGTCATAGTCGTCCACATAACGCTCGAATTTTTCGCCGGGCAGCTCGGGCATTTCGGCGCGCAGCGCCTCCACCTCGTCGCGCGGCACGTTGATGGTCACCAAATCGGGATCGCGGAAGTAGCGGTAGTCGTGCGCGTCCTCCTTGCTGCGCATGGAGGAGGTGGTGCCTGTGGCATCGTCAAAGCGCAGGGTTTCCTGCACCACCTTGCCGCCGCTTTCAATCAGGTCAACCTGGCGCTCGTATTCATACGCCATTGCGCGCGCGATATTGGTGATGGAGTTCATGTTTTTGATTTCGGTGCGGGTGCCGAATGCTTCGGTGCCCTCGGGACGGACAGAGATGTTGACGTCGCAGCGCATGGAGCCCTCCTGCATTTTGCAGTCAGAAATGCCCACCCAGCGCATGACCTGCTGCAGCTTTTCCACATATTCCTTTGCCTCGTCGATGGAGCGGATGTCCGGCTCGGAGACAATTTCAATCAGCGGAACGCCGCCGCGGTTGTAGTCCACATAGGTATCGCCGTGCTGGTGAAGCAGCTTGCCGGCGTCCTCCTCGATGTGGATATGATGCAGACGGATTTTTCTGCCGCTGTTCAGCTCGATGTAGCCGCCGATAATCAGCGGTTCATACAGCTGGCTGATTTGATACGCCTTTGCCAAGTCGGGATAGCAGTAGTTTTTTCTGTCCATTTTGGCGACTTCGGCAATTTTGCCGTGCACCGCCAAGCCCGCCTTGATGGCAAAGCGCACCACCTCGCGGTTGAGCACCGGAAGTGTGCCGGGCAAGCCGATGCACACCGGGCAGCAGTGGGTGTTCGGCTCGCCGCCGAACTGCGTGGTGCAGCCGCAGAAAATCTTTGTTTTGGTCGATAATTCAATGTGGGTTTCAAAACCCGAAACTAATTCGTATTTCACAGCTTTACACCCCACTTTGTATCCTTAAATTGCTCGGGCGCCGCCTGCTGGTACTGATAAGCGGCGTTGAGAATGGTCGCCTCGCCGAAGCTCTTGCCGATGAGCTGCATGCCGATGGGCATGCCGTCGGCATTGAAGCCGCAGGGCACGGAAACGCCGGGCAAACCTGCGATGTTGACGGGCACGGTGCAGATATCGGTGAGATAGGTTTCCACCGGGTCAGACACCGCGTGTCCCTTTTCAAAGGCGGTCATCGGCACGGTGGGCGCCAAAATGACGTCGCAGTGCGTAAACGCGTCGTTGAACGCCTTGATGATGGTGCCGCGCAAATCGGTCGCCTTTTTGTAGTAGGCGTCATAATAGCCGGCGGACAGCACATAGGTGCCCAGCAGGATTCTGCGCTTGACCTCCTCGCCGAAGCCCTCGCTGCGCGTGCGGCAAATCATGTCGTGCGTGCCGGTGTAGTGCGCGGTTTTGTAGCCGTAGCGGATGCCGTCGTAACGCCCGAGGTTGGAGGAAGCCTCCGCGCAGGCGATGATATAGTAAACAGGCAGGGCAAATTTGAGCACCGGCAAATCGAAGTAGACGATTTCCGCGCCGAGGGATTCATACACCTTTGCCGCCGCGAGCACCGCTTCCTTGACGTCGTCGCGCACGCCGTCGAGATACTCGCGCGCGATGCCGATTTTCATGCCCTTAATGTCGTTGTTCAGCTTGTCGTAGGTAGTGCCGCCGACCGCGCCCAGCGAGGTGGAGTCGCGCTTGTCCTGCTTGGCGATGGCGTCAAACACCAGCGACGCGTCCTCGACGCTTTTGGTAATCGGACCGATTTGGTCGAGCGAGCTGGCGTAGGCGATTAAGCCGTAACGCGAAACCGCGCCGTAGGTGGGCTTTAAGCCGACAACGCCGCAGAAGGACGCGGGCTGGCGGATGGAGCCGCCGGTGTCGGAGCCCAAGCCGTAAGCCGCAATATTGCCGCCGACCGCGCTTGCCGCGCCGCCGGAGCTGCCGCCTGCCACATGGCAGGTGTTGAACGGGTTCATGGCGCCGCCGAAGCAGGAGTTTTCGCAGGAGGAACCCATGGCGAACTCGTCCATGTTGGTTTTGCCGAGCATGACGGCGTTTTGCGCCTTTAAAATCTCCCAAACGGTCGCGTCGTAAATCGGCTTGTAGCCGCTGAGAATTTTGGAGCAGCAGGTGGTGTCGATGCCTTTGGTGGACATGTTGTCCTTAAGCGCCATCGGCACGCCCTCCAGCAAGCCGATTTCCTCGCCTGCCGCAATTTTTTTATCCACCGCGGCGGCGGTTTGCAGCGCCTCGTCGGGCGTGACACAGACATAGGCGTTGAGCTCGCCGTTGGCTTTTTCGATTTCTTCCAAATAGCTTTTGGTCAGCTCCGTGCAGGAAACCTGCTTGCTTTGGAGCATCTCGTGGATTTTAGCAATTGATCCCATAGCGCACCTCACTCTCTGTTTCTGACCAGAAAATGGTCCTCCGCCTGCTCGGGCGCGTTCTTCAGGATTTCCGATGCCGGATAGGACGGCACAACCTCGTCCTCGCGGAATACATTGGAAAGGTTGTTGATGTTGTCAAAGCCCTCGTCGCTGACGGGCGCGTTGTTGATGGCGTCGGCAAAGTCGATGATTTCCTGCATCGACGCGGTCAGTCCGTCCAGCTCCTCCTCGGGCACAAACAGCTTGGAAAGCAAAGCGATGTTTTCTACATCTTCTCTTGTTACCATGATATCACCCTCTGATGTTAATTTATCATACTAGTTTCTTAAGCATAAACTATCCATATCATTATACACTATTTTCCGGCGCGTTTCAATAGGAATTTACGTGAATCCGCCGCAACGCAAAAGAAACGCTTGGAAAAACCAAACGTTTCTTTTTGTGTTATCTTAATTTGATGTGAACCTCACGGAGCTGCTGCTCGGTGACCTCGCCGGGTGAGCCGAGGAGCACGTCCTGCGCGTTGGAGTTCATCGGGAACGCGATGACCTCGCGGATGTTTTCCTCCTCGGTGAGGAGCATCAGCATGCGGTCAACGCCGGGCGCCATGCCTGCATGCGGCGGCGCGCCGTATTGGAAGGCGTTGTAGAGGGCGGAGAACTTTGCCTTGAGGTCGTCCTCGGAGTAGCCTGCCATCTCGAACGCTTTTTTCATGATTTCAATGTCGTGGTTGCGCACCGCGCCCGAGGACAGCTCTACGCCGTTGCAGACGATGTCGTACTGATAGGCGAGAATGGTTTCGGGATCCTGATGGAGCAGCGCGTCCAAGCCGCCTTGCGGCATAGAGAAGGGGTTGTGGGTAAAGATGATTTTGCCGTCGTCGTCGCGCTCAAACATCGGGAAGTCCACGATGAAGCACAGCTCAAAGCGGCTTTTGTCAATCAGGTTAAGGCGCTCGGCAACCTCGGTGCGGATTTGACCGGCGAGCTTCGGCGCTTCCGCGGCGGTGTCGGCGATGAAGTAGATGACGTCGCCTGCCTTGGAACCGTTGCGTGCAATCAGCTCCTCGCGGTCGCCGGGCTTGAGGAACTTGTCAATCGGACCGTCAAAGCTGAGGTCGTCCTCCACCTTGACATAGCCGAGTCCCTTCATGCCGATGGACAGCGCAAATTCCTCCATGCGCTTGAACCATTTTTTGCTCTGCGCGGCGGCGCCGGGCACGTTGATGGAGCGCACACACTTTTTGCGGAAGGGCGCAAAGTCGGTTTCCTCAAACATATCGCTGATTTCCACAATTTCGAGCGGGTTGCGCAAATCGGGCTTGTCGGTGCCGTATTTGAGCATGGACTCGGCAAAGGGAATCCGCTTAAACGGTGGCTTGGAAACCGCCTTGTCGGTGAATTTGGCAAAGGTTTCATAGAGCACCTGCTCGGCTACGTCGAACACGTCCTCCTGGGTGGCGAACGCCATCTCGAAGTCGAGCTGATAGAACTCGCCCGGAGAGCGGTCGGCGCGCGCGTCCTCGTCGCGGAAGCAGGGCGCAATCTGGAAATATTTATCAAAGCCCGAAACCATCAGGAGCTGCTTGAAAATCTGCGGCGCCTGGGGCAGCGCATAGAACTTGCCCTTGTGCTTGCGGCTGGGAATGAGATAGTCGCGCGCACCCTCGGGAGAGGAGGTGGACAGAATCGGGGTGTTGATTTCGGTAAAGCCCAGCTCGGTCATCTTCTGACGCAGGAAAGAAACCACCTGCGAGCGGAACATGATGTTTTTGTGCACCTTGGGGTTTCTCAAATCGAGGAAACGGTATTTCAGGCGCACGTCCTCGCCGGTGTTGGTGGAGGTGGCAACCTCGAAGGGCAGCACGTTTTTGCACTTGCCCAGCACGGTGATGTCATCGGTGTGCACCTCGACATAGCCCGTTGCAATTTTTTTATTGATGGTGTCCTCGTCACGCTTGACGACCTCGCCGCTGAGGGTGACGGTGCACTCCTTGTTGATGCCCTTGAGCAGCGCGTCGTTGTGAACGACAACCTGCAGCACGCCGTACTGGTCGCGGATGTCCAAGAACATGACGCCGCCGTGGTCGCGGATGTTCTCCACCCAGCCTGCCACGCGCACCTGCTGACCGATATTTTCTTCTCTTAATTCGCCGCAGCTTACTGTGCGGTACTGATTTGCTTTTATCATCAAAACTGTCCTTTCACAGATATTTTGCCTATTCCAATTGATTATATCACAAAAATCTGCGGCAATCAAGCCTTTTTTGAGGGTTGTGCGCTACTCCACGCTTTTCAGGCTTTCCACCATGTTGACCTTGCGGATTTTGACTGCCATGGCGGCGTTGACGAGCAGCGAAAACAGCATCGTCAGCCCGGCGGCGTAGAGGTAGGTGGTGAAGAAAATATCCCTGCCGAACATGACGTTGTCAATTTCCACCGTGCGGATGATAAAGCCCGACAAAATCACGCCCAAGCCCAAGCCTGCCGCGATACCGAGCAGGGTGAGGATGATGTTTTCAATGTAGATAAAGCGCGAGGTTTCGCGGTTGAAAAAGCCCAGCACCTTAAAGGTGGCGATTTCGCGCTGGCGCTCGGCGAGGTTGATGTTGGTGAGGTTGTAGAGCACCACAAACGCGAGCGCCGCGGCGCAGACAATCATGACCACTACGACCATGTCCAACGAGTTGAGCATGTTTTTGAATTCTTCGATGTTTTCGCGCATGAAGGTGACCGCCACCAAACGGTCGTCGCTGAGCATTTGCGTGCTGAAGCGGCTTTCGGCGTCGCTGCCGCTGTTTTTCATCTTGACCTGCAGCAGATTGTAGTGCGGCTCGCTGCCGAACAGCTTTTCATAGAGCGCCGGCTTCATAAAGACGTAGTTGTGGATATAGTGCTCGTAGATGCCGTCCACCTTGACCTGCGCCTCGCCGTTGTCCGTGCGCAGCGTCACGGTGTCGCCTGCCGCAAAGCCGAAGTCGGCGGCGATGCGCTCGTTTATCAGCACGCCGGTGTCGGAAAGCGTCAGCGGCGTTTTGTCGCGGCGCGTGCGCAGGGTGATGATGGCATCCATGCTGTCCGGCTGCTCCGGCACGGCGATGTGGGTGTTTTCCTTGGTGGATTTGCCGCCGAAGGTCAGGGTTGCCTCCTCCTGCAGCGAAAGCATGGCGACGTCGGCTTCGCCGGTTTGATAGGCGCTGTCCTTGAGATACGCCAGCTCCTGCGCGGTGCCTGCCTTGTTGGGCACCGCCACGGCGTCGTAGCGGAACACCTCGCCGAACTGCGTATCCGTCAGCGGCACAAAGCTGTTGAGCAAGCCGAACGCCGCCACAATCAGGGCGGTGCAGCCTGCCACGCCGATGACGGTCATGCACAGCCGCACCTTGTAGCGGAACAGGTTGCGCGCCGTCAGCTTGGCGGTAAAGCCCATGTGCTTCCACAGCGGCGTCATGCGCTCCAGCAAAATGCGCTTGCCTGCCTTGGGCGCCTTGGGGCGCATTGCCTGCGCAGGCTTGGCGCGCAGGGATTTGGTGCAGACGATCACCGACACCACCGTGGTGCACAAAATTGCCGCCAGCGTGCCGAGCACCACAGACGGCCAGTGGATGACCAGCGTGATGTCGCCGATATAGAACATGATTTTGTAGGCGTTATAGATGATAAACGGCAGCGAAGCAACGCCTGCGGCAACGCCGACGGCACTGCCGGCGACCGCCGCGATGGATGAATAGATGACATATTTTAAGATGATGGCGCCGTTGCCGTAGCCGAGCGCCTTGAGCGTGGCGATTTCGGTGCGCTTTTCCTCAATCAGGCGCGTCATGGTGGTGACGCAGACGAGCACCGCCACCAGCAAAAAGAACAGCGGAAACACCGAGGCGACCGCATCCAGCCGATCGGCGTTTTGGCTGAAGCTGGCATAGCCGGGGTTGCCGGTGCGATCAAAGACGTACCACTCGGCTTTCAAGCCCCTGAGCTTTTCCAGCGCGGCTTCGCCGTCCTTCAGCTTTTGCTCGCCCTCGGCGAGCTGCTTGTCTGCGTCCGCCTTGGCGGTTTCGTATTCCCGTCGCGCGTCGGCAAGCTGCTGCGCACCGCTTGTTTTCTTTTCCTCCAGCTCCGCCTTGCCGCTTTCGAGCTGCTTTTTGGCGGCGCTGAGTTGGGCGCGCGCCGCCTGCAATTGGGCGCTGCCGGTGAGCCGCTGCACGGCGAGCTCGCTTTCTCCTGCGGCAAGCTGGGCGCTGCCCGCGAAAAGCTGTGACTGCGCCGCGCCGAGCTGTGCCGAACCGATGGCGTCCATGACGTCCGTTTGAACGTCGCCGAGCGGACTGTCCGCGGCGCTCTGCTTGGCGGCTGCAAGCTGCTGCTGCAGCGCCGCCCTGCCCTCCTCCAGCTGTTGCTGTCCGTCGGCAAGCTGCGCCGAGGAGTCCGCAATCAGCTGTTCGGCAGCGCCGATGGCGGCGGCATACTGCTCCTCGCCTGCCGTGAGCGCCGCTTCGCCGCTGTCGATTTGCGCCTGTGCGTCACTGAGCTTTTGCTCGGCTTCGGCGATGGCGGTGTTGTATTCCTCCTCGCCTGCCGTCAGCTGCTCCAGCGCTTCGCCGAGCTTTTCTTCGGCTTCGGCTTTCTTCTTTTGAAATTCGGCTTTGCCGTCGGCAAGCTCCTGCTGCGCGTTGGGAATGACCTCGGCTGTAAACGCCGCCTCGCGGTCGTCGGCAAGCGCGCGCAGCTTTTCCTGCATTTCAGCCGCTTGTTTCTCATAGGCGTCGGAGAACGCGGAGACTTCACCTGAAAAATCCGCCTTGACATACAGCTCCGTATAGCGCGGCAGCTTGAAATCCTCCGCAGTGATGTACATATATTCATCAATTTTGCCGTCGCCGACCGTGGTGGTGCCGCGCGGATAGGAAATATACAGCGGCGACTCCGCCTTGCCGACAACGGTAAACGAGGTTGTTTGCAGCAAATCGTTGATTTTGTTTTCTCCGGCAATCGGGTTAAAGGTGACGGTTTCGCCCACATGATGGCGGCTGCCGGCAAAGGCGGCGCTTTCCGTCACAATTTCGCCGCTTTTGCGCGGCGTTCTGCCCTCGGTCAGAGAAAAATTATTGAGCGCCTTGTTCTTCTCATATTTTTTCGGCACGGCAATCAGGCGCACCACCTCGCCGCCGCCCTCGGAATTGATAATGGCATCGCAAAAATAGGACGGCATAACGCTTTCCACGCCGTCAAGCGCGGCTACTGCCTGAATATCCTCCTCGGCAAAGCCTGCGGTGGAAACAAGGCGGAAGTCCATCAGGCGCGTGTCGCGGTAGTAGGTTTCGGCAAGGTTATACATCGAGGGCGCGGTCGCCTTGATGCCTGCAAAAAAGCCCACGCCCAGCGCGATAATCGCCATAATGGAGATAAAGCGCGCCTTGGTGTGTCCGATTTCGCGGAACGTGTTGCGCAAAAGTGCTTTCGTCATGTTTTCACCACCTTTCTCGGTTCACAGAAAATGCCGATTGCCCGTCACCATTCGATTTCTTCAATCGACTTAGGATGATTGTTGTATATGTCGCGGACAATTTTGCCGCTTTTCATTTCGATGACGTGATCCGCCATCGGGGTGATGGCGCTGTTGTGCGTGATGAGCACCACCGTCATTTTTTCGCTGCGGCAGGTTTCCTGCAGCAGGGCGAGGATTTGCCTGCCGGTGTTGTAGTCCAGCGCGCCGGTCGGCTCGTCGCAGAGCAGCAGCGCCGGGCGCTTGGCGAGCGCGCGCGCAATGGACACGCGCTGCTGTTCGCCGCCCGAAAGCTGTGCCGGAAAGTTGTCGCGCCTGTCGCGCAGGCCGACGCTTTCGAGCGCTTGGTCGCTGTCCATCGGGTTTTTGCAGATTTGCGTGGCGAGCTCCACGTTTTCGCGCGCGGTGAGGTTGTGCACCAAGTTGTAGAACTGGAACACAAAGCCGATTTCGTAGCGGCGGTACTCGATTAACTGTCGGTCGGAATAGCGGCTGACGTCGTTGCCGCGCACCAGAATTTCGCCCTCGGTGGCGCTGTCCATGCCGCCGAGAATGTTCAAAACCGTTGTTTTTCCGGCGCCGGACGCGCCGACCACCACCGCGAACTCGCCCTCCTCCACGCAAAAGGAGATGCCGTCCACGGCGTTGATGGTGATTTCGCCCATTTTGTAGCGCTTATATACATTTTTAAACTCAACCAGCGGCATAAAGCTCCCTCACTGTCCGTTATAGGTATGGTCACAAATTTCGTTGATTTTATCGCGCAAAATCAAAAAGTCGTTGAACGCCTCGGGCTTTTTGCGCGGATCGCGCAAGATGGCGGCAGGGTGCAGCATCGCCATCATCAGCACGCCGTTTTTCTCGATAAACTGACCGTGCTCGCGCGTGATTTTAATGTCGGGCTTGATGATGCGCGCAGCGGCGATTCTGCCCAGACAGACGATGATTTTCGGGCGAATCAGCTTGACCTGGTTGCGCAGCCAGTCGATGCACATCTCCTGCTCCTCGGGCTTGGGATCGCGGTTCTGCGGCGGACGGCACTTGACGATATTGGCGATGTAGATGTTTTTGTTTCTGTCCAAATCCACGGCGAGGAGCATTTTGTCAAACAGCTTGCCGGCTCTGCCGACAAACGGCTCGCCCTGCAAATCCTCGTTTTCGCCGGGGCCTTCGCCGATAAACATGACCTCCGCGTCGGGCGTGCCGACGCCGACCACGACATTGTGGCGGGTTTCGCAAAGCGCACATTTTTCGCACGCGGCGCAGGCGTTTTTGAGTTCTTCCCAACTGTTAAACATTTTAAATCCCCTTTTATCAAAATATGGTTGAAAAATCCGTTGTTTCGTAGTAAAATGAAAATAATGAAAGTTTTTTTCAGAAAAATCTTAGAATGGTGGTAGAATTATGAAAATTATGGTAGAAACCTCTGCGCATCATGTGCACGTTTGCAGAGCTACGTTGGACGTCCTCTACGGCGAGGGCTATCAGCTGACCAACAAAAAGGATTTGTCCCAGCCCGGCCAGTTTGCCTGCTTTGAAAAGGTAACGGTCGTCGGCCCCAGAGGCGAGATGACCATGTCCATTCTCGGCCCTGAGCGTCCCGAGGATCAGGTGGAGGTTTCCCTGACCGACGCCAGAAAGCTCGGCTTGGCGGCTCCTGTCAGAGAGTCCGGCAACGTGGCGGACACCCCCGGCTGCAAGCTGGTGGGTCCCAAGGGCGAGGTGGAAATTGCGCAGGGCGTTATCGCCGCACAGCGTCACATCCACTTTGACCCCAAGACCGCTGAGGAGAACGGCTTTAAGGATAAGCAAATCGTTTCCGTCAAGGTCGGCGAAGGCACCGGCAGAGAAACCGTTTTCGGCGACGTTGTTGTCCGCGTCAGCCCCAAGTATGCGCCTGCGATGCACATCGACACCGATGAGAGCAACGCGGCAGGCTTGAGCGGCACCGTAGACGGTGAAATTATTGTTTAATGCGCAAAAATACGCAGCGGAGGAGCCCGAAAGGGCTCCTTTTTATTTATTTAGAAAGGTATGGATAAAGTCCGGGAAAATCTGCGCCCATGCTTTTTCGTGGTGCGGCTGTTCAAACAGCACGATTTCGTTGAGCAGGTGCATGGGATAGCACGCCATCAGCATGTCATACACCGCCTCGGTGCTTTGGTAGATACGCGTTTCCAAATCGTCGCCTGCGCCGGTGTAAATGTACAAATACGGCAGCTGCGCGGCGGTCAGGCGGCTGTGGATCCAGCGGCGCATGTCGTCCTCGCCGTACAGCAAAAACGCCGGCGAAAACACACCGGCGGCACTGAACACCTCCGGGTGGCTGAGCGCGGCAAAAAACGCCTGCAGGCCGCCCGAGGAGCTGCCGCAGACAGCGGTGTTCTCCCTGCCCGTCATGACGGGAAAATGCTGCTCCACATAGGGCTTGACGGTGCCGAGCATAAAGCTGTCGAAGATTTCGCCCTCGGAGGCGGTGTAGCCCTCCATGAGGTGCGCGCAGATGACGTCGCCGATGCTGCCGGGCGTCAGTTCGTTGTCGCGCCACGGATTGTCGTTGTGGATACCGACGATGATTGCCGCCCTGCCGCTGCTTTGGCGCTCGGCTTCCATCGCCTCGCGCGTGTGCCAGCAGCCCCAGGTGCCGGTTTCTTCGTCAAACAGGTTTTGTCCGTCGGTCATATAGATAACCGGCAGAAGCTCATCCTCCCCGTGCGCGGGCACATAGACGCGCACGCGGCGCGCGCCCTTTTCGGGATAGGGCAAGGTCAAATCAAATAATGCTGCTTTTATCATAAATATCACCGTAAACATTATCGCACAAAAAAAGAAATGTTGCAATGTATAAAAAGCAATTTGTGACGAATAATTTTTACAGAGGTGATTTTATGATTAACGACGCGGAAATGCTGACATACATTATGCAGAGCGCGGAGATGGGCTGTCAGGGCATTAAGGACGTGCGCGCGGCAAAGTGCGGCGCCGCCATGGACAGCGTGCTGTGCGGACAGATGGTGCGTTACGGCAAAATTTACAGCACCGCCGGCAACATGCTGCGCAGCTTGGGCGAGGAGGTGCACCATGTCAGCCCGATGGCAAAAACGATGGCGCGGATATCAGCAAACAGGGATTTGCGGCGCGATCCGTCCGGCTCGCATATTGCGGAGATGATGATTAAGGGCAACACCATGGGCGTCAACAAAATGGCGCAGCACCTGCGCGATTACGACCGCACCGACCCCAACATCACGCTGCTCGCCAAGAAAATGCTCGATGTGGAACAGGCGCACATCAACGAAATGCGTTCGTTTTTGTGAGCGCGGAAGTGCCGTCAAGGGATAGGATATTTTCTGTAGGGTAGGTTGAGGGTGTCGCAAGGTTGGATTTCGCCGTAATGTCATTTTGCCGCTCTGCGGCAAATGGGAGACCGCAAGGGTCTCCCCTACGAATTATAAAAAGCGTTGTGATTAATTCCAGCTTTCCAACACTCCCTCAACCTATCCTTAACATTGTAGTGACAGGGCTTGCCCCTGTCATTTTGCCGCTTACGCTTTTGAGAGCGAGCAAGGCTTTGCCAAAAAAAACGCCTGCCCCGCCGTTGATGAAGTTCTGAATCAACAGAAACTTCTTCAAAGGCGGAGAAAGCGCCCTCGGTGCCGCCGTTTCGTGTATAATACGCAAAACGGCGGCGGTGTTTATTTGTTTAGAACGGCATTGCAGCCATTACATGACAGGCATTTCCCATTTGCCGGCGGTAAATGCCGGAGGGTTGACCTGAGAAGGATCATCGGGGCTGACGCCCGAGGTGGTGATGACGTCCTCCACGTCAAATTTGGTTACGTCCATATTCAGACGTTCATAAGATTCTTTTTTCATCATTCATGCACGTCCTTTCCTGTTAGCCAAAGTATTCGTTCGCAGCCTTGTTGTAGAGGTAGAGGGACTTTGCGAGATCCTTCTGATTGTCGCCCATGTCGCTGTTGACAACTGCCTTTGCGTAGTCGAGCGCAGAGAAGGTGAAGCTTTTGTCGCCGATGGTGAAGGTCTGCTGGTCGTCCAGCTCTGCCGCAGCAATGTTTTCCTTATCTACATAGTAGTAGTAGTCGAATTTTTTACCATCAAAATCACCCTCGTGCGGCATTTCGCCCGGATAGGTGTTCGGGGTGAAGTAAAGGCGCAGGGTGTTCTTTGAGAGATAGATCAGGGAGCTGGTATAATACTTACAGCCGAGCTCCGTTGCGATGGCTTTCAAGTCGGTAGCTTCACCGGCGATATCGTCAGCAGTAATGTCGTCGAAATCTGTTTTTTCTACTGTTGATACGATGTCAGCAGGATCTTTCACTGGCTGCTTCATATATTCAACGAATACAGTCTGAGCCATCGCGCCGTAGTTGAGCAGCGCCTTAGCCAGTTCTTTGAGCTTTTCGGGCTTCTCGCTGTCATATGCCGTAGGATTATTATAAACCGCCTCGGCGTAATCCTGTACGCTGTATGTGTCGGTCTGTGTCTGTACTACGCCGTTGACAGTTGCTACAGCAGTAATATCGCATGCCACCTCAGCAGCAACAACATTGCAGACAGCCTTGAACAGCTTCTCGTCCTCATCGTAGCGAGCGTTAACGGTTTCTGACTGTCCGTTCCAAGAGAACTCTACGCTAACCGTTGCGGTTTTATCAGCGTCTGCCGCCGCAGGATCAATGTAGAAATTCACGCCGATGTCGCCGCCAAGGCTGACGGAGTGCTGCGGGAAGAGCTTCTTGGGCTTCGCGGTAAAGGTCGCGGTGTAGGTCACGTCGCCTGTGACAGCGGGGAGCTCGTTTGCAGCATAGGTGTTGGTGCCGTCAGTCCAGCCCGCGAAGGTATAGGTGTAGTTTGCGTCCTCCGCCTTAGTGGGGTCTGCGTGAGTAGGTACTACGCCGGACTCGACGGTGGTGGTGTCGATGTCAGTGCCGTCCTCGTTCTTCCATGTTACGGTGTATTTAGGCAACTCCTCAAATTCTGCTGTAATCAATACATTACCCGTAGCCACTGTAGGCATGGTAAATGTACAAACATTCGAGTCACTTGTCTTTGTGATTGGTAGCTGTGTGTCAACTCCGCTATTCCCGTAAACAGTCACCCCACTACTTTGCCACTGAGTTGCGGCATTGTATCCCTTACCTGTTAATGTAAAAGAAGTAACATTGCTCAGATTATTAATAATGATAGTGTTACCACTAATTGATAAATTTCCAGAAGAGACTCCAAGTTGAGCCGCACCTGCATTCATACCCCGCCTGCAACCGGTAAACACCACTTTGGTTATTTTTTGAGTTCCCGTGGAGGTAACCGTAACTGTTCCATTGTTATACAATCTCCAGCCACCTGCATTAGTTTGACAGGTAGAGGTAACCTTAAAATGCGTTTTCGTACCGCCCCCTGTACCAAAACTCTCACTGTAATAGTTCTTATATGTACCACTTATACTTTTCAGCCTATATCCCTCATCAGGATTAGCTGTCAATGTAACAGTCGCACCTTCTTCTGCCGATGACGCTGCTGAGCCATTCACCGTTGCAGTCACAGTGCCATGCTGAGCATTGTTTATTGTAATGCTGTGAGATGCTGCATACGCTGTCAAACTCATCCCCGGTATCAGTCCGAGAACCAGCACAAGGCTGAGCAGGATGCTCAATGGTCTTTTTAAAACTTTTGTCATAAGTTTTCCTCCTTAATGATTTTTTGATTAAGGCAACGCCGCATAGTCCACGGCGCTCGCCCTGCAATCCGCATGAATCATGCGGTGTTGCCTTAAATGTATAACAATGCCGATTTCGGTCTGCCCGCTGACCGCGTATTGTGATAATACCGGGCATTGGAATAATCCAAGCAAATCGGCAAATTGTTAACAAAAGAAAACACAGGCGCAGTGATACACTACGCCTGTGTCAGTTGACTAAAATTATTCTGTTGAAAAAAGGGCGCACGAAAGAGAGCGCAGTCAGCGCTTACTTGCTTGCTTGCTTGCTTGCTTGCTTGCTTGCTTGCTTGCTTGCTTGCTTGCTTGCTTGCTTGCTTGCTTGCTTGCTTGCTTGCTTGCTTTTAGCATTATCGCTCTTGCCGTCATCCTTGTCAAGCCCTTTCGATTAGTTATTCATATTAAATTATACAAAAATAATGACAATTAGTCAAGATTTTTCCGAGAATTTTATATACTTTTTACCTCCTGTGTCACGAATCCCATTCGTTCCAATAGGGTAAGAACGGGAGACCGCGAGGGGTTCCCCTACGGAGGATAGATAGGTTGTGCAAAAAAGGGCTGACTCAACCTCGTTTTCGGGTTTTGAGTCAGCCCTGCGGACAGGATTTCGCGTATTTCGCGTATTTCGCGTAAGCAGAACACCTTTCGGCATCAGCTTATGCGCGTCCTTTTATTATGCTTTTATTACAGCTGGGGGCCTGCCGCGACAAGCGCCTTGCCTGCTTCGTTGGTGGTGTACTTTTCGAAGTTCTTGACGAATCTCTGTGCCAGATCCTTTGCCTTGGCGTCCCATTCGGCGGGATTGGCATAGGTGTCTCTGGGATCGAGGATGCCGGTGTCTACGCCGGGCAGCTCGGTGGGAACCTCAAAATCAAAGTACGGAATCTTCTTGGTGGGTGCGTTCTTGATGTCGCCGCCCAAAATCGCGTCGATGATGCCGCGGGTGTCCTTGATGGTGATTCTCTTGCCGGTGCCGTTCCAGCCGGTGTTGACGAGGTACGCCTTGGCGCCGCTCTGTTCCATTCTCTTAACGAGCTCCTCGGCATACTTGGTGGGGTGCAGCTCAAGGAACGCCTGACCGAAGCAAGCGGAGAAGGTGGGAGTGGGCTCGGTGATGCCGCGCTCGGTGCCTGCCAGCTTGGCGGTGAAGCCGGAGAGGAAATAGTACTGCGTCTGCTCGGGCGTCAGGATGGAAACGGGCGGCAGAACGCCGAACGCGTCCGCGGAAAGGAAGATGACGTTTTCGGCAGCAGGACCGGAAGAAATCTTGTTGACGTTCTTAACGATTTTTTCGATATGCTCAATCGGATAGGAAACACGGGTGTTTTCGGTGACGCTCTTGTCGGCAAAGTCGATGGCGCCGTCGTCGGCAACGGTGACGTTCTCGAGCAGCGCGTCGCGCTTGATGGCGTTGTAGATGTCGGGCTCGCTCTCCTTGTCGAGGCCGATAACCTTTGCATAGCAGCCGCCCTCGAAGTTGAACACGCCGTTGTCGTCCCAGCCGTGCTCGTCGTCGCCGATGAGCAGACGCTTGGGATCGGTGGAAAGGGTGGTTTTGCCGGTGCCGGACAGACCGAAGAAGATGGCGGTGTTTTCGCCGTTCATGTCGGTGTTGGCGGAGCAGTGCATGGAAGCAATGCCCTGCAGGGGCAGGTAGTAGTTCATCATGGAGAACAGACCTTTTTTCATTTCGCCGCCGTACCAGGTGTTCAGGATGACCTGCTCACGGCTGGAAACGTTGAACAGCACCGCGGTCTCGGAGTTGAGACCGAGCTCCTTGTAGTTTTCCACCTTTGCCTTGGAAGCGTTGTAGCAGACGAAATCGGGGTCAAAGCTCTCGAGCTCCTCGGCGGTGGGCTTGATGAACATGTTCTTGATGAAGTGTGCCTGCCATGCAACCTCTACAATGAAGCGGACAGCCATTCTGGTGTCCTTGTTGGCGCCGCAGAAGCAATCGA
>CADCAD010000025.1 GCA_902799325.1 uncultured Ruminococcus sp.
ATCGGGAATGTTCTTAATCGGCTCGTTGAGCGAGAATTTGTAGCGGCGCGCCAGCGCCTCCATGTACATCGCGGCAATCTGGCTGCCCTCCATCGCCCAGCCGCTGCCCTTTATGCCGTTTTGCGCAATGCTTTTGTCGCGGTCGGGAATGATTTTGTCCTCGTCAATTTTGAGGAACACGCCCAAGCCGGTGCATTTCGGGCACGCGCCGAAGGGGTTGTTGAAGGAGAACATGCGCGGCGACAAATCCTCGATGCTGACGCCGTGCTCGGGGCAGGCATACTTTTGCGAAAAAGTCACGTCCTCGCCGTCGGCAAAGCTGACCATCACCAAGCCGTTGCCCAGCTTGGAGGCGGTTTCGATGCTGTCGGACAGGCGCGAGGCGATGGAATCCTTAATCACCAAACGGTCAACGACGATTTCGATGTTATGCTTTTTATTTTTCTCTAATGGAATATTCTCTGACAAATCATAGATGATGCCGTCTGCGCGCACACGCGCAAAGCCGGACTTGCGCGCGCTGTCGAGCACCTTTTGGTGTTCGCCCTTTCTGCCGCGCACCACCGGCGCGAGGAGCTGGATTTTGCTGCCCTCGGGATAGGCGAGGATTTTGTCAACGATTTGGTCAACCGTCTGCTGACGGATTTCCCTGCCGCAAACCGTGCAGTGCGGCACACCGATGCGCGCGTACAGCAGGCGCAGGTAATCATAGATTTCCGTCACCGTGCCCACCGTGGAGCGCGGATTTTTGGAGGTCGTCTTTTGGTCGATGGAAATCGCCGGCGACAAGCCCTCAATGCTCTCCACGTTCGGCTTGTCCATCTGCCCCAAAAACATGCGCGCATAGCTGGACAGGCTTTCCACATAGCGCCGCTGTCCCTCGGCGTAGATGGTGTCAAACGCGAGCGAGCTTTTTCCCGAGCCGGACAAGCCCGTGATGACGACGAGCTGATTGCGCGGGATTTCTACGCTGATATTTTTCAGGTTGTGCTCCTTGGCGCCCCTGACGATGATTTTATCGTTTGCCATAGCGTTTACTCATTTCATATAGGATACCTTTATTTTATCACAAAAGTTTTCAATTGACAACCGTTTTTCGAAAGAATGTTTGCGTTTGTTTGTCCATCGAGATAATAGTAAAAAACAAAAAGGGTTGACGCAGCCGCTCCTTTCTGAGCCTTGCATCAACCCCTTGCCTATTATTCTTCGTCGTCCAAATCGGCGTCGTCGGGCTCTTCCGGCTCGACAAAGGTGCCGTTCATGACCTTTTCAAAGTCCTCGCCGCCCATTTTTTCGTGCTTCATCAGGTAAGCCGCAATTTCATGCAGCTTGTCGATGTTGGCGCTGAGAATCCGCTCCGCCTTGTCGTAGGCGTCGTTGACAATCTTGAGCACCAGCTCGTCAATTTTCGCGGCGGTGGCTTCGCTGTAGTCCTGCGTTCTGCCGTAATCTCTGCCCAGGAACACGCTGCCGTCCTCGCTGCCGTAGTTGACGCAGCCGAGCTCCTTGGTCATGCCGTACTTGGTGACCATGGCGCGCGCGGTCTTGGTTGCCTTTTCGATATCGTTGGAAGCGCCGGTGGAGATGTCGTTGAGAATCAGCACCTCGGCGACACGTCCGCCCAAATCCACCACAATGCTCTCGAGCATTTCGTTGCGCGAGTTGTAGGACTTATCCTCGGTGGGCAGCGGCATGGTGTAGCCGCCTGCCATTCCGCGCGGAATGATGGAGATTTCGTGAACGGGATCCTGCGTTTCCAGCTTGTCAAACAGAATCGCGTGACCTGCCTCATGATAGGCGGTCAGCTTCTTTTCCTTGTCGCTCATCACCTTGGATTTCTTTTCGGCGCCCACCACAACCTTGATGGTGGCTTCCTCGATTTCCTTCATGGTGATGGCTTTCTTATCCGCTCTCGCGGCAAGCAGCGCCGCCTCGTTGAGCAGGTTTTCCAAATCGGCGCCGGTGAAGCCCGCCGTCGTTTTGGCGATGGTTTTCAGCTTGACGTCAGGCGCCAGCGGCTTTTTGCGCGCGTGCACCTTGAGGATAGCCTCACGTCCGTTGATGTCGGGATAGCTGACGACAACCTGGCGGTCAAAGCGTCCGGGACGCAGCAGCGCCGGGTCGAGCACGTCGGGACGGTTGGTGGCGGCAATCAGGATGACGCCCTCGTTCACGCCAAAGCCGTCCATCTCCACGAGCAGCTGGTTCAGCGTCTGCTCGCGCTCATCGTTGCCGCCGCCGAGACCTGCGCCTCTCTGACGGCCGACAGCGTCGATTTCGTCGATGAAGATGATGCAGGGCGAGTTTTTCTTCGCCTGGTCAAACAAATCGCGCACACGGGAAGCACCCACGCCGACGAACATCTCCACAAAGTCGGAGCCCGAAATGGAGAAGAACGGAACGCCTGCCTCGCCTGCGACCGCACGCGCGAGCAGGGTTTTACCGGTGCCGGGAGGGCCTACGAGCAGCACGCCCTTGGGAATCCGCGCGCCGAGCTTGTTGAACTTGTCGGGATTTTTGAGGAACTCCACAACCTCCTGCAGCTCTTCCTTTTCCTCGTCGGCGCCTGCCACATCGTCAAAGGTGGTCTTGCGCTTTTCGTCGTTGGTGTTTTTGATTTTTGCCTTGCCGAAGCTCATTTCTCTGCCGCCGAGTCCGCCGCCGCCCATTCTGCGCATGAAGATAACCCATGCCACAATAAAGATGAGCACGACGATGATGGTGGGAATCAAATCGAGCAGCAGCGAGTTGTCGCTGGCGCGAATCAAATCATAGGTGATGGGATTATTCGTCTTGGCGGCCTTTTTGATGTATTCGTCCACATCATCGAGGAAGCGTCTGACGTCGGCAAGCTGTCCCTTGACCACGAGCTGACCGTCCTTGGTCAGGGTGGAGGCGGTGATTGCCTTTTTGTCGGCATTGATGACGGCGTTGTCATAGGTTGCCGACTGGACGCTTTCCTTAAGGGTAATCCTGATTTCACCCGAGCCGTAGTTGATGGTGAAGCTGTCCACCTTGTCGTCGACGAAATACTGCTCCAGCGAGGAGGTTTTCGGCGGGTCGGTGTGGCGCGTGCTGAGGAAGATGGTGGAAATGATAATCAACAGTATCGGAATTCCCAAAATCAGCAGCAAATTGCGCACTTTTTTCTTATTGTCCATGGGATTCACTCCTTTGGTTAGTGAAGGTGCGGAGCGCAAAGCTCCGTTTATTCATATACCGAACGCTTTAAAACGCCTATGTAAGGCAGATTGCGGTATTTTTCGTCATAGTCGAGGCCGTAGCCGACGATGAATTCGTCGGGGATTTCGGCGCCGCAGTAGTCGGGAACAAGCGGCACCTTGCGGCGCGAGGGCTTGTCGCAAAGGGTGCAGACCTTGACGTCCTTGGCGCCCTTGGTGATGAGGTGGTTCATCACAAAGTTGAGCGTGTTGCCGGAGTCAACAATGTCCTCGATAATCAAAATCTCCTTGTCGCGGACGTCGTTGCCCATGTCCTTGAGGATTCTGACCTTGCCGGAGCTTTCGGTGCCGCCGCCGTAGGAGGACGCCACCATGAAGTCGATTTCAAAATCAAGGTTGATTTTGGTCATCAGCTCCGCCATAAAAACAACGCTGCCCTTGAGCAGACCGACCATAATGAACTCCTTGCCATTATAATCTTTTTCTATCCTTTTTGCAAGCGAGTTCACAATATTTTCAAGTTTCTCCTTGGAAATCAGAACTCTTTCTACATCCTTATGCATTGTTCTTCCCCTTTGCTGTGTTGGTTTTGCTGTATGTCTATCCTCAGCCCTGCCGCAAGCCGGAGCTGCTCGCCCTTGGCGGAAAACCCGAGGGATTCGCACCACAGGACGTCGTCGCCCATGCAGAGCAGGAGCAGATTGTCCCGCTGCTCGGCAGGTATTTTTTGTTCGTTCAGCGCCTTGCGCAGCGGCTTGGTGAGGCGCCTTTCTGCAAAGGAAAAGCGTTCGCCGCCGCGGCGTGTGCGAAACACGGCGTTTTTTAATTCTCTATCGGAATTATCCGACTGCGCCGTTATTAGTTTATCCCTGTACGGGAAAGAAATATCCCCGTCAAAGGGAATTTCCAAATTGTTTTTTTGCTGATGTTTCGCCGCCAGCCGCAAATATTGCTGCTTGCACACGGCGGTCGCCTTGCCCAAGTCCACCGCGCCGCCGTGGGCTACAATGCCCTCCAGCAGCCGCAGATGGCGCGTTTCGGGCGCTATCCCCTCTGCCCTGCACAGCCGCGTCAGCGCGGCGCTGCGCACGGCAGGGTGCGCGTCCAGCAGCAGCTTTGCCGCATAGCCGCTGTCGCTTGCGGCGCTTTGCAGCAGCAGCGCAGCCTGCGCGTCCAAAAAATCAGCCGCCTGCGCGGCGCTTTCGCAAAACCGCGCCGCCGCCTGTTCCCACCGAGGATTCAGCTCCCGGAGCAGCGGCGTCAGCTGATGGCGGATTTTGTTGCGCGTGTAATCATCGCGCAGGTTGGTGCTGTCGGTGACATAGTCCAGCCCGTTTGCGGCGCAGTAGCGCTCAATCTGCGCGCGTGTGCACCCCAGCAGCGGACGGATAAACACGCCGCGCTTGGGCGGAATCCCCCCGGCGCCCTGCAAGGCACTGCCGCGCGCTAAGTGAAACAGCAGGGTTTCGGCGTTGTCATCGGCGTTGTGCGCGGTGGCAACCTTGGCGTGCAGGGCGCCGCTCAGCGCTTCAAAAAAGCGGTAGCGCTCCTCCCTGCCGCACAGCTCCTCGCTGATTTTGCGTTCGGCGGCAAGGGCGCCGACGGGCACGCTTTTGCGGTAAAGCGGTATATTATATTTCTCACAAAGAATTTTGCAGAACTGCTCGTCGCGGTCTGCCTCTTCGCCGCGCAGCTGATGATTGAGGTGGGCGGCGTAGAGCTTGAGGTTGTATTGTTCTTTTAAAGAATATAGCACATGCAGCAGCGCGACGGAATCCGCGCCGCCGGACAGCGCAACAATGACGCTGTCGCCGTTTTGCAGCAAGTCATGCCGCGCAACGGTCTGCACCACGGCGTCAGTCATACCTGTCCTCCACATCGGTGAAGCGCATGAACTCGCCCTGCCAATGCAGCTTGACGGTGTTCATTTCGCCGTGACGGTTTTTGGCGACGATACATTCGCCCGAATTGACGTCCACCACGGGCGCGGCGGCGTCATCTTCGTTGTTTTTATCGTAGTAGCCCTCGCGGTAGAGGAACAGCACGATGTCGGCGTCCTGCTCGATAGAGCCCGAGTCGCGCAGGTCGGAAAGCTGCGGACGGTGGTCGGGGCGCTGTTCGGAAGCACGCGACAGCTGTGACAGCGTAATGACGGGCACGTTAAGCTCCTTCGCCATGATTTTCAGGCTGCGGGTGATTTCCGAAATTTCGTTGACGCGGCTTTCAATGCGGCGCGTGCTGGACATCAGCTGCAAATAGTCCACCACAACCAAGTCGATGTCGCGCAGGCGGCGCAGACGGGACTTCATCTCCGTGATGGTGATGCCGGGCGTGTCGTCTATGTAAAGATTGGCGTTTTTGAGGATATCGCTCGCGGGGATCAAGCGCTGCCACTCCTCGTCGCTGAGCTTGCCGGTGCGCAGCTTGGTGCCGCCGACGAGCGCCTCGGAGGACAGCAGGCGGCTTGCGAGCTGCTCCTTGGACATTTCCAGCGAGAAAAACGCGACGGTTTTTTTGCTTTGGCAGGCGACGTTGCGCGCGATGTTCAGCGCAAAGCTGGTTTTACCCATACCGGGGCGCGCCGCGAGAATGATGAGGTCGCTGCGGTTGAGTCCGGTGATAACCCTGTCCAGATCGCCGATGCCGGTGGACACGGGACGCACGCTTTCGTCGGCGTCGCGGTTGAGCGAATCCAGCCGTTCAAAGGTTTGCAGCAGCACGGCGCTGAGCCGCTCCAAGCCGCCCTTTTCGCTGCCGCTGCGGATATCAAAAATCCGCTGCTCGGCGGAATCGAGCAGCATCGCGGGATCGTCGTCGGCGGCGGTGGCGTCGTCGATGATTTCGCGCGAGGCGGTAATCAGCTTGCGCAGCTTGTATTTGTCGGCGACAATTTTGGCGTAAGCCCCGGCATTGGACGGCGCCGGGCAATTGTCGATTAAATCGACCAGATACGTCTTGCCCGTCGCTTCCTCAAAGCCGCTGTTCTGTTTTAGTTTGTCCAAAAGCGTTACAAAATCTATCGACTTGCCGAAATTCATCATGTCCTGCATGGCGGTGAAAATCAGCCTGTGCAGGGTGATGTAGAAATAGTCGGGCGTTTTGACGTAGTCGAGCACCGTGTCGAACATCGCGTTGTCGATGATGATGGCGCCCAGCACCGCCTGCTCCGCCTCGGCGCTGTAGGGCAGGTTGGTAGGATTGTAATCGCCTGTAAATGTTGTTTCAGCCATTGTTATCAGAGTGAATCGTTAAAGCAAAAGCGCTTGGTTACGCTTCGCTGACCTGCACGTCAATGTTGGCGGAAATGCCGGTGTAGAGCTTGACCTCCGCCTTGTAGGTGCCGAACTCCTTGATGTCGCGCTCGAGCACAACCTTGCGCTTGTCAACGGGGATGTTGTACTGCTTTTTGATTTCCTCGGCAATCTGCTTGGAAGT
Source organism: uncultured Ruminococcus sp. (assembly GCA_902799325.1). GTDB lineage: Bacteria > Bacillota > Clostridia > Oscillospirales > Acutalibacteraceae > Ruminococcoides. The sequence continues at coordinate 6,618 of CADCAD010000025.1, forward strand.
AATGCTGCCGAAGAGCTTGCCGCCCTGACCGGCGCGCGCCGTCATGCGGAACACCTTGCCCTCGAGCTGCTTTTTGTAGCCCTCCGCCTGTGCCTTTTCGGTGGCGATTTTATAGTTTTTGGAATTCTCCGCGTTTTTATACTCGTTCATCGCCTGCGCGTTGGCTTCCTTGGCGAGCTTGCGGGGCAAAAGATAGTTGCGCGCGTAGCCGTCGGACGCCTCCACCAGCTCGCCCCTTTTGCCCAGAGATTTGACGTCCTGCAATAAAATAACCTTCATAGTGATTTCCTTTCCTCAGGAAGCGGTGCTCTCGCTCAGGGAAGTGTCGATGGCTTCCTTAAGCTTGACGAGCGCGTCCTGCATCGTTGTATCGTAAAGCTGCGTAGCCGCCATTGTCTGGTGACCGCCGCCGCCCATTTTTTCCATAATAACCTGCACGTTTACCCTGCCGTAGCTGCGCGCGGAGATGTTGATGCGCTCCTCGTCGGGGAACACCACAAACGACGCGGTGACGCCGGTGAGCGTGAGCATTTCGTCCGCCGCCTGTGCCGCCGCAAGGCGCATGTCGGCGTCTGTGCGCTCGGTGGTGGAGATGGCACAGCCGTTATAAATTTTGCTGTTGCACACGATGTCCACCTTTTCGCGGTAGGTTTCAATGCTGCCGGAAAACATCTCCTTGACGGTGAGGGTGTTGGCGCCCTTGCGGCGCAGATACGCCGCCGCCTCAAAGGTGCGCACGCCGGTTTTCAGCACAAAATTCTTGGTGTCGAGCATAATGCCCGAAAGCATGGCGTCCGCCTGTATGTAGCCGAGCGCCTTGTCGTCGAGATAGCTGATGATTTCGCAGCACATCTCGCAGGCGGAGGACGCCGACGGCTCGTGGCAGAACACCAAAGCGTTGTTGATGTAGTTGACCGCCTTGCGGTGATGGTCGATGACCACGACCTTTTTGCACTTTTCGTACAGCCCGGGGCTTTCGAGAGAGGTTTTGAGGTGGGTGTCCACAATGACCAACAGCGTTTTGGCAGTCAGTCCGCGAATTGCCTCCTCGGGCGTGATGAAAATATTGCTCTCCATGCGCTCGTCGGCGTAGTCGATGAGTGGCTTTGCCATGGTGGTGTCGCGGTTGATGACCACCTTGCTGTAGCGCTTGAAGGATTTTTCCATAATGCACTGCATGCCGATAGCGGCGCCCACGCAGTCCAAGTCGGAGAAGCGGTGTCCCATGACGTACACCTTGTCGGCGTCGCCTACCGCGCGGCTGATGGCGTTGGCGATGACGCGCATGCGCACCTTGCTGACCTTTTCGGTCGCCGCCGCAGTGCCGCCGAAGAACTCATAGCTGCCGTCGCGGATGATTGCCACCTGGTCGCCGCCTCTGCCCAGCGCCATTTCCAGCGCCTTGCGCGCGTTCATTTCGCTGTCGCGCACCAGCTTACAGCCGCGGCTGAGTCCCACCGAAATGGTGGCGATATGGCGGTTGGAGCTGATGGAGCGCACATTTTTGAGCACCGGGAACTTTTGCGCAATCATCTTTTCGACGTCGGCGTCGCGGAAGATAATCATGTAGCGGTTGTTGCCGAGCTGCTTATAGAGCGCGTTGTAGTCGATTGCCCAGGATTGCAGGTTTGCCTCCACGGAGATGGCGACGTTGGAATAGCTTTCGTCGGAGTCCGTAAAGAAGTCCTCGGCGTTGTCAAAGGTAATCAGCGCCACGCAGGGCAGATTCTCGTGAAATTCGCGCGCGGTCTGCTTGTAGTCGGTGTTGTCGATGAAGTGGCACACCGCGCCGCCTCCGCCGTTGGAAACAGCGTACACCGTGAACTCCCTGCCGTCGATGGCGATGTCCACGCCGTCGCCGTCGGTGATGTCCTGCACGGAAAAGCCCGGCAGATAGGCGTTGATGTTGTCGCCCTCGGGGCTGCGTCCGCCGCAGATAGACTTGCGAAAGCGCGCGTTGCACCAGACGATGTCGCCCTTTTCGCCCGACACCGCCACGGGAAATTTGTATTTTTCAAGATATTCGGAATCAATGCCGTCTGTGTGCTCCGCCGTATTGCGCACAATGCCGCGGATATAGTTGCTGAACCGCAGGGACAGCACCAAAACAAGCGCCAGCACGAGAACGGAAACGCCCAGCTCCAGATAGAACAGGTTCATACTGTAGGTGCTGGTAAAGGTCGCCATCAGCAGCATTGCCAAGCCAAACACCGCAAACCACGGCATCAGCGTCCAGTTTCGTCTTTTCATAAATACACTTTGCTTTCCATCAGTTAAATATGCCGTCAAACGGCTTGCTTATACCTCCTGCAAAATCGGGAGAATCATCGGCGAGCGGCGTGTTTTTTGACCAATCAGCTTCGAGATTTCCTCGCGCAGACGGTTTTTGATGACGCCCCACTCATGGATATTCTGCTCGGCGCAGTCCTCCAGAATGGAGAGCGCCAGCTTTCTGACCTCGTCGAGCAAGCCCTCGCTCTCGCGCACATACACAAAGCCGCGCGAAACGATGTCGGGACCGCTGATGACGTGACCGTCGTAGACGTCCAGCGACGCCACGATGATAATCAAGCCGTCCTGACCGAGGTGCTTTCTGTCGCGGAGAACAATGCTGCCGACGTCGCCGACGCCCAAGCCGTCAACAAAGACCTTGCCGGCGGGCACGGTGCCGGTCACCTTCATGTGATCGTCGCAGACTTCCACGGTTTTGCCGATATCGGTGATGCAGATATTCTTTTTTTCCATGCCCAAAAACTCCGCCAGCTCGGCGTGCTTGCGCAAATGCTTTTGCTCGCCGTGCACGGGAATAAAGTATTTGGGACGCACCAGACGGTGCATGAGCTTGAGCTCCTCCTGACAGGCGTGACCGGAGACGTGCACGTCGTACATCGACTCATAAATCACCTTGCAGCCGCGCTTGAGCAGCTCGTCAACGATGTTGCCGACAGACTTTTCGTTGCCGGGAATCGGGTTGGCGGAGATGATGATAAAGTCGCCCTCGCCCACCATGACCTTGCGGTGATCGGAGTATGCCATGCGCGACAGGGCGCTCATCGGCTCGCCCTGGCTGCCGGTGGTGACGAGCACGATCTGCTCGGGCGGATATTTTTTCAGCGCGTCAATATCGATTAAGATATTTTTCGGCAGGTTCAAATAGCCCAGCTTGGACGCGACGTCCATGTAGTTGACCATGCTTCTGCCCGAGAACGCCACCTTTCTGCCGTACTTCTCGGCGCAGTTGATGATTTGCTGCACGCGGTTGACATTCGAGGCAAAGGTTGCGATGATAATGCGGTATTTCTCCGCTTTTTTGAACAGATTGTCCAGACTCTCCGACACCATTTGCTCGGTGGGCGTGTAGCCCGCGCGCTCGGCGTTGGTGCTTTCGGCGAGGAGCGCCAAAACGCCCTCGTCGCCTACCCGCGCAAAGCTGGAAAGGTCGATGGTGTCGCCGCTGATGGGCGTGCAGTCGATTTTGAAGTCGCCCGTGTGGACGATGGTGCCGCCCGGCGTTTTGATGGCAAACGCCACCGAATCGGGAATGGAGTGGTTGACATGGATAAATTTAATCTCCATGCAGCCCAGCCGGATGGTGCTGCCGGCGTTGACAACGTTGAGCTTCACCTTGTTGACAAGGCTGTGCTCACGCAGCTTGTTTTCCACCAAGCCGAGCGTCAGCGGCGTGCCGTAGAGCGGCACGTTGATTTTCGACAGCAAAAACGGCAGACCGCCGATGTGATCCTCGTGACCGTGCGTCAGCACAATGCCGCGCACCCTGTCCACGTTTTGCTCGATGTAGCTGAAATCGGGAATGACCAAATCCACGCCCAGCATGTCGCCGTCGGGGAACGCCATGCCGCAGTCAACGATGACCATATCCCCGTTGCACTCGATGACGGTGATGTTCTTGCCTATTTCATTTAAACCACCCAAAAAGGAAATCTTGACCGGCGGCTTCTTCACGGGTTCCACCGCACGGGACCTTGGCTTGGAATTGCCTTTGAAGTTCCCTCTTGTTCCCTGTTTGTGTTTGTTTTTGGAGTACAAGCTTTGCTTCAGCTTATAATTTTGTGTCCATTTGTTTGCACTCACGCAATAAAACCTCCGTATGATACAAATTTTTTCCGTTCAGAATTTTTATCGTATACTTTGACCCAGTATACATATTCAGTTTATTTTACCCCAAAATGCCCATCAATGTCAATGGGCTAAAAGAATTATAACTGCCGCGCGAAGAAATATTTGCAAAATTTCCCATTTCACTTGCCAAGTCCGCAAATTTGTGGCACAATGGGTACAGACTTTTGCGGAAAGGAACGACCTATGAAAAGAATCGAATTATTCACCGACGGCGCGTGCAGCGGCAATCCCGGTCCCGGCGGCTGGGGCGCCATCTTGCGTTATAACGGCGTGGAAAAGGAGCTGTCGGGAGGAGAAGCCAACACCACCAACAACCGCATGGAGCTGTCCGCCGTCATCTACGGACTGAAGGCGCTCAAGGAGCCGTGCCGCGTGGCGCTCTACAGCGACTCGCAGTATGTCTGCAACGCGCTGAAGCTCGGCTGGGCAAAGAAGTGGCGGCAAAACGGCTGGATGCGCAACAAAAAGGAGCCTGCGCTCAACCCCGAGCTGTGGGAGGAGCTGCTGCGGCTCTGCGATATACACGAGGTGGAAATCAACTGGGTAAAGGGGCACGCCGGACACCCCGAAAACGAGCGGTGCGACAGGCTTGCCGTGGCGCAAAGCCGCCGCTATGCAGAACAATCCATATAATAGGATATGGCATTTTTTGCCTGATTATACAACAAGGGACGAACCGTTTGGCTCGCCCCTTTTGTATTATTGCTTTTCTGTCAGCAGCTTGTTGAGCTCCTCGAGGAAGGTGTTGATATCCTTAAACTGGCGGTAAACCGACGCAAAGCGCACATAGGACACCTCGTCCACCTTTTTGATTTCCTCCATCGCCAGCTCGCCGATTTGCGCGGTGGTGATTTCGCGCTCGAGGGCGCTTTGGATTTTGGTTTCGATGGTGTTGACCATGGTTTCGATTTGCTGAATGGACACCGGGCGCTTTTCACAGGCGCGCAAAATGCCTGCCGTCAGCTTGTTGCGGTCAAAAACCTCGCGCGATTTGTCGCGCTTGACCACAATAATCGGCACGGTTTCAATGATTTCGTGGGTGGTAAAACGCTTGCCGCATTTCAGGCACTCCCTGCGGCGGCGGATTCTTTCGCCGTCGTCCGCCGAACGCGAATCAATTACCTTGCTTTCCTCAAAACCGCAATACGGACACTTCATCAACATCACCTCATTTTTCTATATAATAATTATATCATAGAATTATGAAGAATACAAGCAACAAAATATTTACATTTTCGTCAGTCGTTTTCGAGCTGAATATTGCCCAGCCGCACGCTGCCCCAGCTGCGGTGCCACTTGCGCTTGAGGGTGTCGCTGACCTGACGGCGGAAAATCAGTCCCGCCGCGTCCTCGATGTCCTCATATGCCGCTGTCGCGTCCTTTTTGTTGTAGAACACATAGCGCGTAAAATATCTGCCCTGCGCGATTTTGGAGATGTCAAAGCTAAAGCGCTGGGTGTGCGTCTCACCCTTTTTGCCGCTGTAGAAATCCTCGATGATGTAGGACGTCACGGGAATACGGCGCGGATCCTGCACCTCCACGCGCAGGGAAAGCGACGGGATATCCTCCAGATTTTCCCACGTCAGCTCCAGCTTGAGCGGCTCGTTGTCATAGAACAGGTTGGTGGTTCTGCCGTTGTATTTGACCTGTGTCAGGTTGAGGTCGTGACGGCGCACGGGATTTTTGTACTGGTCTTCGTAAGTCGCCATGAAAAATTCGTCGTTGTCACCGCCCATATACAGCTTGATTGCCTCGTCGACCTCGCCGTCGTAGACCTTTTTGCCGTGGTCGAGGACAATGCAGCGGCTGCACAAATCCTGAATGGTGCCCATATTGTGCGACACATACAGCACGGTGCGGTTCTCGTCCACCGCCAGCTCGCGCATTTTATTGATGCACTTCTTTTGGAATTTCATATCGCCGACCGCGAGCACCTCGTCCATAATCATGATTTCGGCGTCCAGATGCGCCGCCACCGAAAAGGCGAGCTTGACAAACATACCCGAGGAATAGCGCTTGACGGGCGTGTCGATAAACTTTTCACACTCGGAAAAGGCGATGATGTCGTCAATTTTTCTGTCAACGTCCGCGCGCGTCATGCCAAGGATGGCGCCGTTGAGATAGACGTTCTCCCTGCCGGTCAGCTCCGGGTGGAAGCCCGTGCCGACCTCCAGCATACTGGCAATTCTGCCGCGGTAGGCAATTTCGCCGTCCGAGGGCGAGGTGATGCGCGACAGCAGCTTGAGCAGCGTGGATTTGCCTGCGCCGTTGGCGCCGATGATGCCGACGCGCTCGCCGCGCATGATTTCGAGGTCGATGTCGTCCACCGCCAAAAAGGTGTCGCCCTTTTTATATTCTTCGGCGCCGATGCGGCGGTTGGGATCCTCCTTGCCGCGCTTTTTGGCAATCCAGCTCTGTATGTCGTTGCGCAGCGTGCCGGTGCCGATGACGCCCAGTCTGTATTCTTTTTGTAAATGCTGCGTCTTGATGACGCAATTCTTATCCAGTTCCATTGTCACACCGTATCAATAAAGTTCTTTTCCACCTTGCTGAACACCACCAAGCCGAACAGCGCCACCAGAACGGTCACGCCGAGGCTGATGAGCCAGTAAAACCATTCAAAGCTGCCCGTGCCGAGAAAGGCGTAGCGATAGCTTTCCATAATCGGCGCCACGGGATTGAGCATAAACAGCGGATACAGCCAGTCGGGAATCCGCGCCACGGGATACACCACCGGGGTGATGTACATCCACAGCGACACGCCGAAGCTGACCAAGATATTGAGGTCGCGGTACTTGGTGGTGATGGAGGAGATAATCAAGCCCACACCCATGCCGAGAACGGCGGTTTGCAGCACCATCAGCGGCACCAGCGCCAGCACCCAGTTGGGCTGCACAAACGGCGTGATGCAGGCGTAGACGATGGTCAGAATGACAAACACTATCATCTGAATGGCATAGTTGAGGAAGCTGTACGCCATGTCCGCCACCGGCGTACACAGACGCGGAAAATATACCTTGCCGAACAGCCGCGCGTTGCCGAGGAAGGTGCCGGAGCCCTTGCCCAGACAGCTCGAGAAAAAGCTCCACAGCAAATTGCCCGACATATAAAACAAAAACTGCGGCACGCCTGCCGGCGAGGTATTGGCGATGACGCCGAAAATCACCGTGAACACTACAGTGGAAATCAGCGGATTGATGATAATCCACAGCGGTCCCAAGATGGTTTGCTTGTAGGACGTCGTGATATTGCGCTTGACAAACAGCAAAACCAGGTCGCGGTAGCGCCACAGCTCCTTAAAGTTGATGCGGTACCACTTCGATTTTGCCGTGATATAGGTAATGCTTTCGTTCTGCATAATGCCACTTCCGAATTGAATTTCACTCCCAATTTTATCACATTCGCACGGGTGTGTCAATAAAAGCTTGATTTCCTGCCGCTAACGTGCTAAAATGGAAGCTGATAAAATTTTGGAAAGGAAATGAAAGATGAAACAATCCATAAAATTGCTTTGCCTGCTGATGGCGCTTGCGCTGGCAGTCGCCGCGTTTGCGGGCTGCGGCTCCGTCAACAGCGAGGTAAAGGGCATCGGCACCTCCAAAACGCAGGAGAAGGCAAGCACCCTTACCTCCACCGTATCCACCAACGACAGCGCTTCTCCCTCCGGCCAGACCAACATTGACCGCAGCGGCAGAAAGTACATCGCCATCGACGTCAAGGACTACGGCGTAATCACCGTGGCACTCTACCCGAAGGTGGCGCCGATTACCGTTGAAAACATTTTAAACCTGGTTTCCTCCGGCTTCTATGACGGCTTGACCTTCCACCGCATCATGGAAGGCTTCATGATTCAGGGCGGCGACCCGCAGGGCAACGGCAGCGGCGGCAGCGGCAAGGAAATCAAGGGCGAGTTCTCCTCCAACGGCGTGAAAAACGACCTCAGCCACCTGCGCGGCGTTATCTCCATGGCGCGCGCCAATGCGCCCGACAGCGCCAGCTCGCAGTTCTTCATCGTCCATCAGGACAGCACCTTCCTCGACGGCAACTATGCCGCGTTCGGCGAGGTGACCGGCGGCATGGACGTGGTGGACGCTATTGCCAAGAACGCAAAGCCCACCGACAACAACGGCACCATCGCCAAAGCAGAACAGCCTGTGATTAATTCCATTAAGGTTGTAGAATAAGATCTCAAAAAAAGAGCGTCAGCCGAAACCGGCAGGCGCTCTTTTTGTTTGTTGCAAAGTTGCCCGTTTGCCGCAGAGCGGCAAAATGACAGGGGCGAGCCCTGTCACTACAATGTTTAGGAGAGGTTGAGGAAGTGTTGGAAAGCTGGGATTAATCACAACGCTTCTTACAATTCGTAGGGGCGCACCCATGTGTGCGCCCGGGCGACATAACTGCTGTTCTGAGGGCGCACACATGGGTGCGCCCCTACGGAGTTAAGGTCAGGTTCGGTTTATTCGCAAGGTTTTTGCATAGAACCTGTAGGGTAAGGGCTTGCCCTTACCGCGGATAAAGGCGCAACGTTTTATTCCCAACCTGCGGTAAGGGCAAGCCCTTACCCTACAATATAATGTGTCTATGTATATTACAAAGTTCTATAGATATCCGCATAATT
>CADCAD010000026.1:0-2864 GCA_902799325.1 uncultured Ruminococcus sp.
TTCTACCGCGCCGAAAAATCACGCACCACCAAGGGCTATGGCTTGGGACTTTCCATCGCCCAGCGGATTGTGCAGGAGATGAACGGCAAATTAACCGTTGCCAGCACCGAGGAGGACGGCACCACCTTTACGGCGGATATGAAAATATGATGTGTTTTCATACAATAAAAAAGAGCAGCACAGCGAAATCGCTGTGCTGCTGTTGTTATGCTTTATTACGGTGTTTATACAGCTACCAAATACTGCTCGGGCTCGGGTACGAGATCGGGATTAGCGGAATAGATAGTAAGGAAGTTCTCCTTGTTCACAATCTCATCGTCTTTGACGATTACCCAAAGCTCTCTGTTGGTGAAGTTGTTCAGGTCGCTGGTCTGCGGATTGCCGGCGTTGGAAACAATCAGGTTAAAGTAAACTGTCTTTTCCTTTGCGAAGTTATAGTCAAAGCTGTAGTCATACCAGCCGGTTGCCGTGTTCAGCTTAGGCGCTACACCCGGCCATGAGCCGCCTGTGTAGTTTTCGCTGTTCCAAATCCACAGCTTCATGTCTTCGTTGTTCTTGCCCCAAACCTCATCGGGATTGCTGTGCTTGAAGTGAAGCTGAACGTTGGCTTCCTGCGCAGGTACATAGTAGTAATCCACAACGATTGCCTTGCCGTAAGTAACCTTTTTGCCTTCCGTCTCAGGCAGCTTGGTTTCGTCGAGCTTGTAGCCGAATACGGAAACTGCGGGAGCCACCAAATCGTCGCCGACTCTGTCCTTAAAGGTAACGGAATCTATCAGGGTGGAAGCGCCGTCCTCGGTGTAGTAGTTGACGGTTACGCTGTTCTGGGACATGACATACTCCGCAAGATAGCTCTGCAGCATCGTAGCGTCATTGATGTCGGTCTTACCGTCGTAGTTGAAGTCAAGCTGTGCCAGACGTTCTTCGGTGGCAGGCACCATCTCCGCGAGGATGCGCTGCAGCTCGGTAACGTCGCTGACAGTGATTTTGCCGTCGCCGTTCACGTCGCCGTAGGTGCGGATGGATTCGGGAACATAGTCGGTGTAAACGAAGGTAACGGTCTTGGTCTCGGTGCCGAATTTGCCGTCCTTGTCGCCCTCCACCTTATCAAGCATATACTTCTCGGGAATCGCGTCGGATTCGGGAGCGGAATAATCCGCGTCGGGCTCGCCGTAAAGGGTTACGGAAGGCGCCAGCTCGGTGCCATCCTTGAGCTGATACTTAACGATGACCTCCATAGCGTCCTTGTAGACGAAGGTAACGGTCTTGTCCGTGCCTTCGGTAAAGGAGCCGGTTGTCTCGCCGCGCATCTCCTTGAAGATGTACTTGCCGGGAATATCGGTTGCCTCGGGCGCGGTGTAGATATCGCCGTCATGACCGTAGAGAACAACGGGATCGGAAAGCTCGGTGCCGTTCTCGTGCTCGTATGTAACGGTCACCTTAGCAGCGTTGCGGTAAACATATTTTACCTTCTGTGTGTCGGCGGAGTAGGTACCTTCTGCGTTACCGTCGATGTGGTCGAGAATATAGGCGTTGGAAACAGCCGCATTTTCCATTGTGGTGTAAGCGGTGCCCACCTTGCCGGTGAGGTGAATGGTGTTAACGCCGGAAATCGCCTTGCCGTTCATATCAACGGAGCTGATTTCAACGTTGCCCATGTCGGTATCGGTAATGCCGACGCTGTCATAGCTTGCCTTATCAACGGCAACCAGCGTAGAGGTGGCAGGGAGAGTTACCTTCTTGCCCTTAACGGTTTCCAGTGCGGTCAGGCCTGCGCGGTCGCCCTTGGCAAGAATTGCCCACTCATAGGTGTCGCTGATGTCAGGCACTAAGGTGGTGGTCAGGGTGACGGTCTGCTGTCTGGCAGAGCCGTTGTGAATAACCAGCATTTTGTTCCATTCATTCTCCTGGTCATTGGTGATGACGTAGGTGATGATGGTGCTTTGATCCTTGAAATTGCCGGAAACCTTAATGCTGCTCTGATAGGTCTTATCCTTGGCGGTCAAGGGCGTAAAGTTCTTTCTGATGTTCATCATACCCTTGTAGTAGCCTACCAAATCGCTGTATTCAACAGTTCTCTTCCAGTCGAGCTTATTGAGGTCGGCAGGTGCGTTGTAGCTGTTTTCATTGCCGAGCTTGGTGCGCGCAAATTCTTCACCGGCGAGGATAAAGGGAATACCCTGCGTGGTGTAGAGGATACCTGCCGCAAAGCGGTTGGCTTCCAGCGCCTGCTCGTTTCTTTCCGCGTAAACGGGATCGCCGGACTTGATGCCGCGATGCGTCAGCGAATTGGCAAGACGGTCATAGAGCGTGTGGTTATCATGGCAAGCCGCATAGTTAACGCTCTGCTCAGGTCCTCTGGAGGTCCAGCCGGACTTATAGGAGGTGTAGCTGTTGCCGTAGATGGCAGCCTTGACGGATTGTACGCCTTCAATGGCAGGATTGCCGGAAATAAAGCCGGTTGCGTCTGCTTCAAAAACAGAACCCTTCATGCCGTCGCGCACAGCGTCGTTGAAGAAGCCGACTCTGGAATCAAGCTTGGCTGCATTCTTCTGGGTAGCCAGATAAGCGCGCTGACCTCTGTAATCATATGACGCGTTATGGGTAGTCAGGCTCCAGCCCTCGCCCCAAATGGTGATACGGGGGTCTACCTCGTCAAGAGAAGCGCGGATATCGTTCATAACGGCGCAGTCCATCAAGCCCATCAGGTCAAAACGGAAGCCGTCAACGTGGTACTCCTCCACCCAATATTTGCAGGACTGCACGATATAGTTATGCACCATGGCGCGCTCGGTAGCGACGTCGTTGCCGCAGCCGGGGCCGTTCGACCAGTAGTCCTGTCCCTGTGTGGCGTCATAGTATTT
>CADCAD010000026.1:2874-20217 GCA_902799325.1 uncultured Ruminococcus sp.
AAGGGAGAGTAATCCTTGTGGTTGGAGTAGGTGTGGTTGTACACAACGTCCATAACAACGGAAATACCGGCGTCATGCAGCGCCTGGATCATCTGCTTACATTCCTTAATGCGGACGTTGCCGTCATAAGGGTTGGTAGAATAGGAACCTTCGGGAACGTTGTAGTTCTGCGGATCGTAACCCCAGTTGAACTGACTGTCAGCGCCTGCTTCGTCAACAGAGCCGAAATCATAGAAGGGGTTAATCTGAACGGTGGTGACGCCCAGTTCCTTGAGGTAATCTACCATAGTGGGATACTTACCCTCGCCGTCGATGGTTGTGCCGGTTTCGGTAAACGCAAGGTATTTGCCGCGGTTAGCGTCGCTCACGCCGGAGCTGGCGTCCCATGACATATCCTTCACGTGCACTTCCCAAACGGTGGAGTCGGACTGCTCGTCCAACAGAACGTGCTTGTCGCTTGCCCAGTTGTCAGGGTTGGTCTTGGAGAGGTCGCAGACCATGGAACGCTTGCCGTTGACGCCGGTGGCGACGGAATAAACGTCCTGGGTTTCCGCTGTCTGCATTTCACCGCCGTAGGGATGGGCGGAGGTGATGGTGTAGGTGTAGTAGGTGTTGACGATGTCGCCGGTGACGGTTGCCGTCCAGACGCCTGTCCACTTGCCGCCGTCCATCAGCTTTTCCATGCCAATGGTGCCAAGCTTTGCAGCGCCGGGCTCGCTGTCGGAACCGGTGGCATAACGGTTAAGCGTTACCTCTGTTGCGGTCGGTGACCATACCTTAAACACGGTCTGCTCGGGTGAGTAGGTCGCGCCGAGGTCATTTCCCGTATACGCATATTCTGCGTCCAGTGCTTCCATGGCAGCGACATTTCTGTCAACCGTCGCGCCGACAGAACCGTTGTCTGTCGCGGCAAACGCCGTTAAAGCACCTGAGGAAGCGAGCATACATACCGCAAGAACAGAAGAAACAATTTTCTTTGATGCTCTCATTTGGATAAATCCTCCTTCAATAATATATGAGTTTATGTTGATTCCGCAAACGCGGAAATACGAACCTTAGTCCTTTGGCTCCAGGCTTTCGTTGAAGTCCATCTGCGCCCTGAGCTTGTTTTTCCTCTTGACAGAGGACATCACGGCGGAAGCGATGCACGCCGCAAAAATCACCCCGACGCCGATGAGCACCACCACGAGCGCTCTTTTCATGGGATCGGGCTTGTTGAGGTAGTTGAGAATAACGTTGATTTCGCCGGATTTAAACGTGCCGTTGACCTTCGGCGGCACCTCCACCAGCGAGCGGTCCTCATATTCGTTCTGCTGAACGGAATACTGCTCTCCCTCCTGCCCTGTCAGCGTTTTGGTTTCAATCACAGAGCCGTCCTCGAGCATATAGATGACATTGACCTTGCAAACGCTTTTGTCGGCGTCGTCAGTCAGCCGCGTGTATTGATAGGTGACGGTCACGTCGTGGTCGGGCATCACACCGGCGCCGTTTTCGGGAAGCTTGTCCATCACCAGCGCATAGCCGGGAATGCTCGGCAAATCGGGCGTGTAGTATTTGGAACCGACGCGGTTGCGGATCAAATAATCGTCCGCCAGCTCCAAGCCGTTGATATCGTCCACAAATTTGACAGTGACCACGCACATCTTGCCCTTATACGGCTTGACATAGACGTTCACCTTGTGCAACTGTTCCTCAAACTGCCCCTTTTCGTCGCCGTCAACGGATTTGACGTCGTAGTTGTGCTTGCTTGCTGCCTTGTACACATCGTACATAGAGGTATAGGTATCGGCGAGCACATCGGTGCCCAGCTTGTCCTTGGAATCGCTGTCGAAGTAGTTGATGATAACCTGACCTTCGTAGTCGGAAATGCCTGCCTGCTTGTAGCCTTCCTTGTCGCAGAGAATCGCGGCGGAATGTGCCTTAACGCTGACGTTGCCGGAACGGGTGCCGAGGTTGTTGAGTCCTGCGACATTTTCGTCTGCAAGCTGCACCCAGTCGCCGGAGAGTGAAATGTTTTGGTCGTCGTCGGTGCCGTTGAAGGCAACGCAGACCTTGTTCCACGCGCCGGACTCAGTGTTGGGAATGATATACGCCGCAACGCCCTTGGGCAGCCCGTCAACGGAGGTGATGTTGTTCGCGGTAATCGCCGTGCAGTCGGTAAACGCCGCAAACGAGTCGCGGATTTTCATCAAGCCGCGGTAGTATTCCGTCACATCGCCGAAGCTGAGCAGATTTGTCCAGTCAATCTGATTGCTCTCGCGCGGCTTATCAAAGGAATTTTCGATGCCGTCCTTACTGCGGCAGAACTCCTCGCCGCCGAGGAAGAACGGAACGCCCTGCGCGGTCATGACGATAGCGGCGGACAGCTTGTTCATCGCCACCAAATTTTCATAGCGTGTGTGGTATTCGCCGTTGTTATAGACAGAATTGACGAGCTTGTCATAGAAGCAATAGTTATCGTGACAGGAAGCGTAGTTGATGCACTGCGTCGGCACATTTGCCCAACCGAGTGCGCTTTGTCCGAGAAAACCGGTTTTGATGTCGGCGCGTCGGCTGCCGTTTTGCACAAAGCCGATATCATTTCCCTGCGCACTGCCCTTGATGCCGTCGCGGATGGTGTCGTCAAACGCGCCGATGCTGTCGCTGAGCTGCGTCAGGTTCTGCTTACATCAGGATTTGTTTGCCGCTGCCGTCCTCATAGAGGTTATCCAGCGCTTCACGGACAGCATTCATGGTGGTGACGTCGTGCAGTCCCATCAGGTCAAAGCGGAAGCCGTCCACATGGTATTCCTTCGCCCAATAGGTCACGGAATCAATCATGTATTTGCGGAACATCAAATGCTCGGAAGCGGTATCGTTGGAGCAGCCGGAGCCGTTGGAAAAGCTGCCGTCCGCCTTCATGCGGTAGTAATAGTTGGGAACGGTGTACTGGAACCAGGAATCGGTGGAGTAGGTGTGGTTGTACACCACGTCCATCACAACGCCGATGCCGGCATTGTGCAGCGCCTGAATCATCTGCTTACATTCCTTGATGCGCACCGCGCCATCATAGGGATTGGTGGAATAGGAGCCCTCGGGCACATTATAGTTGACGGGATCGTAGCCCCAGTTGTACTGTGACATAATATCCTTGCTTTCATCCACCGAGCCGAAATCATACATCGGCATAATCTGCACATACTTGACGCCGAGCTTTTTGAGGTAGTCCACACAGGTCGGCGTGCCGCCCTGAATATTGTCCACGGTGGTGCCGCTTTCGGTAAAGGCGAGGAATTTGCCGCGGTGCTCCTCGGAGACGCCGCTGGTGGACGAGGAGGAAAAGTCAGCGACAGAGGTTTCCCAAATGGTGGCGTTTGTCTGCTGCTTTACAAAAATATGCGCGTCATTTTCCCAGTTGTCGGGATTGGTCTTGGACAAATCCACCACCATGCTGCGCTTGCCGTTGACGCCGCAGGCGCGCGCGTAGATATCGGCGGTTTTTTGCGCGGTTTTGCCGTGCGTGACGGTATACTCGTAATATTTTCCCGCCAGATTGCCGTTGACGGTTGCCGACCAAACGCCTGTTTTCTTGTCGAGGGTAAGGTTGGCGGTGGCTTCGGTTTTGCCGCCCTCCGCCTCGCTGCCCTTGCTGTAGATGTCAACCTTGACAGCGCTCGCCTTGGGAGACCACACCTTGAAGGTGGTAGCCTTTTCCGTATATACCGCACCTAAATCGCTGCCGTCATAGGCAAACTTTTCAAGCTCCTTTACATATGACGGAATATCCACTGTTTTACTTTTTTCTGCCGCGTCAACGCCGGCAAAAGCACCTGTAGCCATCATAACTGCCAATACTCCTGTGATGATTTTTTTAAAACGCAAAGCATTGCCCCCCGTTTTAGTTTTTTATGAAATTGCATAGTTACTTTATTCTATCATTTTATCACATCTGCAAAGGTTTTTTATTTCGTTAATAGAATTTTACTCAAGAAATCCCACTTTCCTCTGTAGAAAAAAGCACCTGAAATATGTGCAGTTTTACCATTCCATCATTAGAACAGAGCAACCATAAGTAATATGTACGTCTCCGCTAATATTTGTATTAAGCGTTTTAACGGCAATTAGTATGAAAGCGGAACGCCGCAGGAGCGTTCCGCCTAAGATTATCGCCGGTTTTTCAGATAATTAACGATTTGCTCGTCGTCCCACAAGCCCAAATCATCGGTGCCTGCCAAATATTCATTGTGGTGGCGCACCTCGTGGTGCAGGATATGCTCCATCTTTTGGTAAAACTCCTCACGCGGCAAATTGCCGTAGACGCGCGCGATGGAGCCGTAGTAAAAGACAATGGAATTGCCGATTAAATCGCGCTTATATTCGCCGAGAATATATAAATCGTTGCATCGCGCAACCGGGTGAAATTTGGTTTCGGGGACGATGGAAATGCCGCCGTTAAGCTCACGGTAGAGCTCCAAGGGCATGCTGTCCGCGATTTCATCCAGCATGGACGCACATTCTTCAAAACTAATCATGATTGAAATAAGAATTAATAGTCAAGGTAATCCTTGAGCTTGCGGGAGCGGCTGGGATGGCGCAGCTTGCGCAGCGCCTTTGCCTCGATTTGGCGAATACGCTCACGGGTGACGTTGAATTCCTTGCCGACTTCCTCCAGCGTGCGGCTTCTGCCGTCCTCCAAGCCGAAGCGCAGCTTGAGCACCTTGGCTTCCCTTGGCGTCAGGGTGGACAAAACGTCGGCGAGCTGCTCACGCAGCATGGTGTGCGACGCCGCATCGGCAGGCGCCGGCGCGTCGTTGTCGGGAATGAAGTCGCCGAGGTGGCTGTCCTCCTCCTCGCCGATAGGCGTTTCAAGGGACACCGGCTCCTGCGCCACGCGCATAATTTCGCGCACCTTGTCAACGGGCATATCGATTTCCTCCGCGATTTCATCGGGAGAAGGCTCGTGACCGTTTTGGTGGAGCAGCTGGCTCTGCACCTTTTTCACCTTGTTAATGGTTTCCACCATGTGCACGGGAATACGGATGGTGCGCGCCTGGTCGGCGATGGCACGGGTGATAGCCTGACGAATCCACCAGGTGGCGTAGGTGGAAAACTTGAAGCCCTTGGTGTAGTCAAATTTTTCGACCGCCTTAATCAGACCGAGGTTGCCCTCCTGAATCAAATCCAAAAACTGCATGCCCCTGCCCAAATAGCGCTTGGCGATGCTGACAACCAAGCGGAGGTTGGCTTCGGAAAGTCTTTGCTTGGCGGCGACGTCGCCGTTGGAAATGCGAATCGCAAGATCCACCTCTTCCTCGCTGGTCAGCAGCGGCACCCTGCCGATTTCTTTTAAGTACACCTTGACGGGATCGTCGATGGTAACGCTCTGGTCACCGGCAGCGGCAGGCGAGTCCTCGTCATGATTGTCGTCAATCGTGATGTCAAGATCCTCAATTTTGAGGTCGTCAAAGTCCTCGACAATCTCAATGCCCTGGCTCTCGATGGTATCATAGAGCTTTTCGAGCTTTTCCGGGTCAAAATCCTGCTCGCCGATAGCGTCCAAAATATCCTGGTTGGTAAGCTGTCCTTTTTGCTTTCCCAGCTCTACAAGCTCCTTAACGATGGATTTTTTCTCCTGCTGTGCCATATTATCTTTCCTTTCACTTTTTGGTTTTCCTCGTATTCAGAAGATAAGCGTTGAGCTCCTCGGGCGACATCTTGCCGATATCACTCCTCTTGGGCTTGGCGCTTTCCTCGCGGATCACCTGTATGGTTTCATCAAGCGACTGCTTTGTGGAAGCAACGCCTGCGTGTTTGCTGATGATTTGATATATTTTATCCGCTTCGTCAGCGGTAAAATCGGCGGTGACGTTCATCATGGCGTCCTTGCCGTCGTTTATGCGTGTCAAAAAATATTCGTAATAGCGCCGCATTAACGAATTTTGAAATTGTTCGGGCGTTATTTCCCCGGAAATATATGCCGCGGAATCGGGATTTTGCAGCAAATACGCGAGCAGCGCTTCCTCGGCGGAGGAGCTGCGCGGTATCTTTGCCTTGTCCTTGTCGATTTTGTCGCTTCTGCCGCTTAAATCCGTGCGGATTTTCTGCTGCTGCCTGCGGTAATCCTCGCGGCTGCGCTGACGGTTCAGCTTTTTGAGCCGCTCCTGAAAGGCGCTTTTGTCGATTTCAAATTCGCGGCAAAGCTTGGTGACATACACATCCTGCTCAATCGCGCTGGACAAGGGCGCAATCACCTTTGCGGCGGCTTCCAGATAGCCGACCTTGCCGTCGGAGGTTTCGAGGTTATAGTCCGCGCGCAGCTTTTGCAGGCGGTAGTCAATATCGTTTCCGCTGCGCTCAATCACGGCGCGGAACGCTTCGGGGCCGTCGGCGCCCTGTGATTTGATGAACTCATCGGGATCCTTGCCGTTGGGTATCGTCAGCACCCGGACGAGCAGCCCTGCCTTGCGCAAAATGGGAATTGCGCGCGCGGTCGCCTTCTGCCCTGCTTCATCGGCGTCATAGCAGATGACAACCTCGTCGGCGTAGCGTTTGATGAGCATCGCCTGCTCGGCGGTGAGCGCCGTGCCGAGCGTCGCAACAGCGTTGGTAAAGCCTGCCTGATTGACAGCGATGACGTCCATGTAGCCCTCGCAGAGCAACAGCGTGCGCGTACCGGCGTTTTTGGCGTTGTTGAGCGAAAACAGGTTTTCACTCTTTTTAAACACCGGCGTGTCGGAGGTGTTGAGATACTTGGGCTTTTGGTCGGTCATGATTCTGCCGCCGAAGGCAATCACGTTGCCGCGCAAATCAATAATCGGAAACATCACACGGTTGGTAAAGCGGTCATACACACCGCTGCCGCTGCGCCGCTGCACCGCGAGATTGGCGGCGACCAGCTCGTTTTCGGTGAAGCCCTTGGACTTGAGATAGGTCGTCAGCGACGTCCAGTCGTCGTCCGCAAAGCCCAGCCCAAAATGGCGGATGGTGCGGTCGGTCAGCATACGGCGGTGGAAATAGTCAAGCCCTTCCCTGCCGACCGGCTGATAGAGCGATTGATAAAAAAACCGCGCCGCTTCTCTGTTGGCTTCAAAAATGCGCTTGCGCAGCCGCGACATGCTGTCATCATAGGCGTTTTCGGGCAGCTCCATGCCGGCGCGCTGGGCTAAAAACTTGACGGCGTCCACGTAATCGAGGTTTTCGATTTTCATCACAAAGGAAATCACGTCGCCGCCCACGCCGCAGCCAAAGCAATAGAAGGAACCGTTTTCCGTATAAATGTTAAAGGAAGGCGTTTTTTCCCCGTGGAACGGACACAAGCCAACCATGTTTCTGCCGCGCCGCCTCAGGCTGACATATTGCGACACAAGCTCCGTGATGTCGTTGCGCGCTTTCAGTTCCTGTAAAAATCCATCGGGAAAAGCCATAGTACCCTCCTTTTTTTGAAATTCCAATAAGCATATACGTTTTTTGCGCTGAAAGTCCTTTAAATATTTTAAATTTCCGTCATTTTTGGAAAATATTTTTCATTTTCTACTTGAATAGTCACTTCTCCGGCGGTGGCATCGGCAATTTTTTTGGACAACCGTGGCAGAATTTCGGGTTTAATATGAAAACAAATTGCCACGTCGGCAGCATACACCACGTCGTCCGGCGCGGACGCCGCCTCAGTAATGAGCGACGCGAGCTTGCCGTATTGGTTGTAGGAGCAGTGCACCGTACACACGGCGCAGTTTTCCATCAGCACCACCTGCCCTGCCTCCAGCGCGAGCTTGGCGCTTTGCGAATAAGCGCGAACCAAGCCGCCCGTGCCGAGCAGCACGCCGCCGAAATAGCGCGTGACGACGATGCAGACGTCATAGATTTCGTTTTTGGTAATCGTTTCCAGCACCGGCATACCGGCGGTGCCGGAGGGCTCGCCGTCGTCGCTGTAGCGCTTGATGTTGCCCTCGCGCAGCGAATAAGCGTACACATTGTGGCGCGCGTCCCAGTGCTTGGAGCGGATTTGACTGATAAAGTCCGTCGCCTCCTGCTCGGTGGCAACGGGCTTGCAATAGCCGATAAAACGCGAACGCTTTTCGGTGAGCTCGGCGTCGGCGGCAGCGGAAACGGTTTTGTAATCCTGTGTCATAGGCTTCCTCGTGCAAAAATAATGAAGAAAACAAGGCAGCACCAATGTGCTGCCCTGATGTTTGCAAAATTATTTTGTGATGTTGAAACGCTTTTTAAATCTGTCAACACGTCCGCCGGTGTCAACCAATTTCTGCTTTCCTGTGTAGAAAGGATGACATTTGGAACAAATTTCAACGCGGATATCTTTTCTTGTTGAACCTGTCTCAATCACATTACCGCAAGCACAAGTAATGGTTGTTTGCTCATACTTAGGATGGATATTTTCTTTCATTCTTTTCACCTACTTACTTTACGCAATTAACATATCGATTATACAACATTCGTTTACAAAATGCAAGTGTTTTTTTAAATTTTTTATTTTTTCTCTACATCACAACGACAGATTGCTGTCCGATTTCCTCAAAACGCGTCTGCGCCAGCTTCTTATCGTGACGGACAACCTCGTTGGCAACGGAATCGTTAAAGATGTACTCCTTGTCGGTGTAGCCAATCAGCACCATGCAGTGCTCATTTTGGCGCCACACCATTTCGTCGCCTTCCTTGCGGGTGCAGTTTTCGTCCACATAGTCGATAATCCACGACATTTTTTCGTAGGATTCCTCCATGTAGGTCGTCACCCATGTCATGACGGGAATATCCTTGTCGATATATTCCTTGCAGAGCTGCTCCAGCGTTTTGCCCTTGAAGAAATACGCTTGCTGTCCCTTGTTTTGCGTTTTGAGATAGGCGTTCATCGACTTTGCCATGGCAGGACAGTTGATGCCGGCGCCGTGGAAGATGTCGCCGGCATAGGCGGCGTCCATGTCGGGGCCGTACATATTGCCGTCCTCGCCGTAGTAGAATTCCTGCAAGATCAGATAGTTGTCGATGAATTCGCCCTCGGTGATTTTGTAGCCCAAACCCTGCAACAGCATGGTGCAGGCATAGGTTTCGCAGCCTGCCTTGTAGTAGTCCTGCGCGATCAGCGGAATACCCTTAATCAAATGTGTATTGGTGTTGACGGGCTCGGTGACGGCTTCGGTGGCAACCACCTGCTGCTGCGCCAGATTTGTCTGCTTTGCCGCGTTGCGGTTAGCGCAGGAAATCGGAACGGCAATCAAGGTGATAATAATTGCCAGCACCAGCAGCGCCGCCACAATCATCACAAGCCGCCGGGTGTTGCGCCGCAGGCGGATGAATTTACGCATGAAGCGCTGGAGTGCGGTCTGCTTTTTGGGCGGTCGCCGGTTTCTGTTCGGTTGTCGGTTATTGTTAAACTGAATTTCCATTACTCAATACACATTCCTATATTCCGCGTATTCCTCCAAGCACATGTCGAAGGCACGCATTTTTTCGGCGTTCTCCCTGCCGACATAGCGGTAGAGAGAGGCGTCGGGGTTGATATGTGTCAAATCGTCCTTGCCCTCGGGATAGCGGAGAATGAAGCCGCAGTGAATACATTCCCGTTCCAGAAACGCTTTGGTCTGCGGATTGCTGACGTCAAAGCGCAAAAGCAATCCCGTTTGCGCCTCGCAGCAGCCGGCGTCGGGCACTACCCTTTGCGCAGCAGCCTGCGCGCGGACCGGCGTATAGCTTTTGTCGGCGAGAAAGGCATCAAGGTTTTGCTGATACCGCTTTTTTTGTTCCCCGTAGGACACAAAGCCCTCGCGGAGCGTCAGCGCCACCTTTTCCTCCTCCGCCTTTTGGAACAGCTTTTCCAGCTCGCCGTAAACGGCGGCATGCACCGGAACCTCGCGGAACGTCTTTAGCGGCGGCTCCTCGTCCTCGGCAAGCGGATGGACGCGGTTGACAACCGCCAAAGCCTCCCGTTCGCTGAGCGTTATCGCCTCGCCGGCGCTTTCCTCACCGGCGCCGCGCGTAAAATGCAGCACCGCAAACACGCCGGCGACGGCAACAACGATAACGGAAAGAATCACAACGGCGGTAATCAGCAGCCTTTTGGAGCGCCTGTAGGGCACAATATAGCCTGTTTCGCTTTGCAGCAGCGCCTGCCGCCTGCGCCGCTTGGATTCCCTGTACTGTTTTTTATCATATGGGGAAAGTCCCATGTGTCACCTGCTCACTTAATCGCCTTGGTGTCGATTTCCTCTTGCGCCATCGCCAAGAATTCCGCAACCTGCATAGCGCCGAGGTCGCCGTCTTTTCTGTGACGGACGGAAATCGTGCCGGCTTCGATGTCCTTGTCGCCGACAATAATCATGTAGGGCACCTTTTCCATCTGTGCCTGACGGATTTTGTAGCCGATTTTTTCGCTTCTGTCATCCACTTCCGTGCGCAGACCTGCCGCGTCGAGCTGCTTTTTGATTTCGTAAGCGTAGTCGAGGTGTCTGTCGGCAACCGCCAGCAGCTTCACCTGCGTGGGCGCCAGCCACAGCGGGAACGCGCCTGCATATTTTTCAATCAGCAGCGCGAGCGTGCGCTCGTAGCAGCCGATGGAGGTGCGGTGGATGATGAAGGGGTTCTTCTTCACGCCGTCGCGGTCGGTGTATTCCATGCCGAATTTCTCGGCAATCATCGGGTCAATCTGGATGGTGATGAGGGTATCCTCTTTGCCGTAAACGTTCTTAATCTGAATGTCGAGCTTGGGGCCGTAGAACGCCGCTTCGCCGATACCGATGGTATAGGGAATCTCGAGATGCTCGAGGATTCTGCCCATCATGCCCTGCACGTTGTCCCATTCCTCCGCAGTGCCGATATACTTGTCGCGGTTGTCGGGATCCCACTGGGAGAAACGGTAGCTGACGTCCTCATACAAGCCGACGGTTTTCAGCATGAAGGCAGCCAGCTCCACGCACTTTTTGAATTCGTCCTCGAGCTGTTCGGGGGTGCACATCAGGTGACCTTCGGAAATCGTGAACTGACGAACGCGGATTAAGCCGTGCATTTCGCCCGAAGCCTCGTTTCTGAACAGCGTGGAGGTTTCGTTGTAGCGCAGCGGCAGATCACGGTAGGAGCGCTGCTTGTTGAGGTAAGCCTGGTACTGGAAGGGGCAGGTCATCGGGCGGAGGGCATAGACCTCATCGTCGTTGTCGGGATCGCCGAGGATGAACATGCCGTCCTGATAGTGATCCCAGTGACCGCTGATTTTATAGAGATCGCTCTTTGCCATAAACGGCGTTTTGGTCAGCAGCCAGCCGCGGCGCTGTTCCTCGTCCTCGACAAAGCGCTGCAAAAGCTGAATGACTCTTGCGCCCTTGGGCAGCAAAATGGGAAGTCCCTGACCGATATAGTCCACCGTGGTAAAGAAGCCGAGCTCTCTGCCGATTTTGTTGTGATCGCGCTTTCTCGCTTCCTCCAGCATCGCCAGATGCTCCTCGAGCATGGAAGCCTTGGGGAACGCGATGCCGTAAACGCGGCAGAGCTGCGCCTTGCTTGCGTCGCCGCGCCAATAGGCGCCGGTGCAGTTGGTCAGCTCAATCGCCTTAATGGGCGCCACACTCATAAGGTGAGGGCCTGCGCAGAGATCGGTGAACTCGCCCTGCTTGTAAAAGCTGATGTTTTCGCCCTTGTCGGTGTGCTCCTTGGCAAGCTCTACCTTGTAGGGCTCGTCCATTTCCTCCAGAAGTGCAACCGCCTTGTCGGGCTCTAATTCAAAGCGGGAGATTTCCAGACCGGACTTGACAATTTTTTTCATCTCCGCCTTAATTTTCTGCAAATCCTCCTGCGAGAAAGGCTTTTCTACATCAAAGTCATAGTAGAAGCCGGACTCAATCGCGGGGCCGATGGCACATTTGGCGTTCGGATAGAGTCTTTTGACCGCCTGCGCCAGCACATGGGAAGCAGAATGCCAGAACGCGTGCTTGCCCTCGGGATCGTCAAAGGTGAGCAGCTCCACCTTGCTGTCCTCGGTAATCGGCGTGCGCAAATCCTTGACTTCGTTGTTGATTTTCGCACAGCAGACCGCTTTGTATAAGCCTGCTCCGATGGATTTTGCAATTTCGGCAGGCGTTACGCCCGGTTCAAATTGCTGTACTACGCCGCCTTTTAATTCAATATTAATCATAACAGTTCTCCTTTTCCTGATAATGTACAATACAAAAGTCCCAATACCCCGGAGGGTATTGGGACGAATTGACTCGTGGTTCCACCCAATTTCGACGCAGAGCGTCCTCGTGGAATTCTTAACGCGAATACACGCCGCGCCATTTCCTGCGCGGAGCTCAAGGGCGGTAACAAACAGCTTTTGCTATGGCGCTTGCAGCATTTGCGCCACTCTCTGAAACAAAGCGACTGCTTATCATATCCCTGTCACAGCCGGATGATTTTAAATTTGTTAACA
This sequence comes from uncultured Ruminococcus sp., assembly GCA_902799325.1. Classification (GTDB taxonomy): domain Bacteria; phylum Bacillota; class Clostridia; order Oscillospirales; family Acutalibacteraceae; genus Ruminococcoides. Next base: position 15,263 of record CADCAD010000026.1, read on the forward strand.
TCATAACACTTAAAACGCCGGATGTCAACCTTTATTTTTTATCGCCGAGCATTTTCAGCAACTCGTCAGCGCGGCTGAGCTTTGCGCGGTAGCTCTCCTCGCCCTGCGCAATAACATTCTCCGCTTCGGAACGGCTCTGTTGCGCACTTTGAGCGGCGGCAGCTCTGCGCTGCTCCTCCATGCGGCGTGCCTGAACAGCCTGCTGAATGGCGTCCGCCTTATTTTGTGCGCCGGTTGCCTTTTGCTGACGCGCAAGCTTTTCCGCTTCGGCTCTTTTGGCTTCGGCAGCACGCTTAGCGGCTTCGGCTTTCTTGGCTTCCTCGGCGGCACGCTTGGCAGCTTCCGCTTTCTTGGCTTCCTCGGCGGCGCGCTTGGCAGCTTCTGCCTTCTTCACTTCCTCAGCGGCGCGTTTGGCGGCTTCGGCTTTTTTTGCTTCCTCGGCGGCACGCTTGGCGGCTTCCGCTTTCTTGGCTTCCTCGGCGGCACGCTTGGCGGCATCCGCCTTCTTTGCTTCTACTGCCTTTTGGGCAGCCGCGCGGCGCGCAGCCTCTACCTTTTTGATTTGAAGCGCCAGACGCTCCTCCTCCGCCTTCTTGGCGTCCGCCTTGGCAGCGTCGGCAATTTCACCGCGGATTTCCCTTTCGTTAACCCGGGCAGCACTGTCGGAGAGGTTGTTTGCTTTTTTGCGCGACTCGGCAGCCTTTTTGAGTTCCTCTGTCAGCTTTTGAACATTCGACGAGGTCTGCTTGGACGCATCCGGCGCAGCGGCTTTCTTCTTTAAGCTCGCCGCCAGAGCAGCCTCCACCGACTGCTTGCCGGTACGGGCGGCAGCCTGCGCCCTTACGCCTGCCTTTTCTTCCCTGCGGTTCGCTTTTAACTGCTCTTTAAGTTCGTCCTTAGCAACAGGCTTTTTTGCCGCAGCCGGACGCTTTGCCAGTTTTTTGTCTTTCTTTTTATTGTTCTTTCTGAAAAGGTTTGCCTTTTCGTCGGTTTCCGGCTCCTCATAGGTTTCGTAGTCATAACCCATGATATAATCATGCATGCCCTTTTCCGCGGAATAGTATTCTGTCACGTTGTCTTGCTGCGAATCGGGCGACACAATGTCGGAATATACCAAATCGTCAATATCTGCGTCCTCGTAGGGCGCTTCGGGTTCATCGGGTTCCTGCGCAAACACCAAATCATCGGTATCAATATCCTCATAGGAAATCTCGGGCGCCTGGGGGCCATCAAGCACCATATCTTCGATATCATTATTGATATAAACGCCCTCCGGCACGGGTTCTTTCGTGAACACCAGTCCATCGGGATCCACATCGCCGTAAGCTTCTTCGGCAGCATCGGTTTCCGAAAACACCAAATCACTGATGTCGGTATTTTCGTAAATGCCTTCGGGGGTATCGGTTTCCGCGAACACCAAATCGTTGATGTCCGCCGTTTCATAGGGAAGCTCCTGCGCATCGGTTTCGGAAAACACCAAATCGCCGATGCCTTCCGGCTCTACCTCTTCATCCTCTTCATCCTCTGCAAAAGCGGCGTCCTCGGCTTCCGCGTCATACTCCGCTTCATTTTCAGCGTCATACTCCGCTTCCTCTTCCGCTTTTACAGAATCATCAAAAAAATCGCCTTCTTCCTCCCCTTCTTCAAGGCTGCTGACAACCTCGAAGTCATCCTTGGTGTAGTAGTTGGAGAACACCTCTACCAAGAATGAAAGCGCATATACAGCGGCGCTGACATAGAACACGGCAAAGAACAAATCAGCTCTGTCAAAGCCCTCGCGGAACATGCGGAACAATTCATAAGCGCCGAAGGTCAGCGTGAGCGCCGCCATGGGAAGTCCGTAGATGAACAATCCCTTGACGGGGTTTCTGCCCTTGATTCTCGAAACGACCATAGAGTTGGAGAAGAAATAGAGTGACAGGAAAATAAAGCAGAACAGCGCGGTGGCGTCCTTGGCGTAGATGCTCGCCTTGGTCGCCTGCAAAAACTCGTCAACCAGCTCGGCGCAGCCCCACAGCGAGGGGAACACATAGAGCACCGATAAGCCGGAAACATCATTTTTGCCGGTGAAATGCACGCGCGAAATCAGCGCGAACGACAAGCCTGCCGGCACGGAGAATACCGCACAGACAATCGCCAAAATCAGGCGTTCCTTGTTTTCGAAATCAAACATCCATGTGTTGGAAGCAGTGGTAATGGACGCCGCCATCATCGAAAAGCCGGTTAAGACGGCAAAAACGCCTGCGAGAGGGTTTTTCCTGACGGGATAGACGGGAGCGGTCTTTCTGTCAAACAGGTTAATCAAAATGCAGATGACAAACAGACCGAGCGCAATACCAATCACGAGATAGGTGATGTTCATTTTGCTCATGCCCATGAAAGTTCCGTTGCTGTCCAAACCGAAAAGACTCATCAGCTTGAAGAACAGCATGACCAGAACAACAGGGACAAAAGGAATAATCGCATGCTTTGCTTTCATTTTATTCTCCATCCTCAGTAAAAATATTCAACCTAATGGTTATGATATCCAGAATACGTACATATACTATTTTAAGTCAATTATCGTCTGTTGTCAAGGAAAAATAGTAACGGAGTGTTGTTAATGAAGCATAAAATTTTGATGATTTTGCTGTTTTTTATCTGTATGGCGGCTGTTCCGCTCGGATTTATCGTCAAATACGGGCAGACAAGCTCCGCAAAGGAACCGGCGCCTTCCCCTTCCGCGGCAGTCGGTGAGGAAGAAACCGGCGTGCTGAACGCCCTGTCTCTTTGCAGGGAAGGCTTTGACGACGAAACGATAAAAGCCGTCTGCATTTTGCAGCGGACAAACATCCGCGCAGGGGATACAAAATTAAAAGCAGTCGACTATCCTTCCGAAACAGAATTATATAAACGTGTAAAAGCTATTTATAATGCGAATAAGGAAATATTACGCTATCAAAATCAAACGGTCATCCTGCCCTGCTCGCCGTGTTCCTGCGGCTTTACGGAAGCGGCGGAGGAGATGCCGTATCTTTCCGCCGTGGCTTCGCCGTGGGATTGCAAAAGCGATTTGTATGACGCGGAAATACATTGCCGGGGCGTGAGCATCAGCGGCGTGCAGTATTTGTGCAGTCAAGGACTCAGCGCCGAGGAAGCGCTGCTGTGGTACTTGCCGGGCTTTCATATAGAAGCGTCGCCGCAGTAGCTCCCATCGGAAACACTTCGCAAAAAAGAAAGCAGCGTCACAGGGCGCTGCTTTTTGCTATATAGGTAGTTTTTTCCAAAGGCGGGATAAAACCACCCCCGACGCTATCTGACGAGCGGCAGCTCGTATTCCTCAAAAGTGAAGTCCGGCACGCTTTCCTGCTGTGCGGCTGAGGAGGACTGCTGCGCGGGCTTGCTGCTCTGCTGTTCGGACTTGCTGCTCTGCTGCTTCTGTCCGTCGGCTGCAGGCGCGGCTTGCGAAGTCTGCGAGGCAGGCTTTTCCTCAGGCTGCTCTGTTTTGCTCACAGCGGATGAGCCCTTTTCGGTTTGAGAGCTTTGCGGCGCAGACGTTGCGTCGCCTGTTTGTGCCTTGGGCTCGGCGGCTGCCTTGGGTTCCGCTGCGGCGCTTGCCGGAGGAGCCGGAACGGTTTCCTGTGTGGTCTCTGCGGCAGCAGTGGTTGCCGGTTTGGATTCTGTTTTTGACGACGTGTCGGTGCCGCCGCAGGCGGACAGCGCAACAGCGGACATTGCCAGACTTAAAGCTAAGAAAATAAATCTTTTTTTCATGATAACACTCTTTTCGTTAAAAAGTAATCCTATTATACCGTATAATTTCCTTAATATAATTCCTTTTTAGAATTATATCAATATAGTAAAGTGCTAAAATAAAGTTTGGTAGATTTAATATTCTCAAAAAGGAGACTTACATATGGCAAAACAAAACATTGATTGGTCCAATCTCGGCTTTGGCTATATCCCCACCGGGGAGCGCTATGTAGCCAACTACAAGGACGGCAAGTGGGACGAGGGCACGATGACCACCGATTCCACCATTACCATCAGTGAGTGTGCCGGCGTACTGCAGTACGCGCAAACCGTATTTGAGGGCTTGAAGGCTTACACCACCGTGGATGGTAAAATTGTTGTTTTCCGTCCCGACCTCAACGCACAGCGTTTGGAGGAAAGCGCCAAAAGACTGGAAATTCCTGCATTTCCGCAGGAAAGATTTATTGAAGCGGTGGAAAAGGTTGTTAAGGCAAACGCCGACTATGTGCCTCCCTACGGCACCGGCGCAACGCTGTATCTGCGTCCGTTCATCTTCGGCTCCAGCTCCGTTATCGGCGTAAAGCCTGCCGATGAATATCAGTTCCGCGTATTTGCAACGCCCGTAGGTCCCTACTTTAAGGGCGGCGCAAAGCCCATCACCATCAAGGTTTCCGATTTTGACAGAGCCGCTCCGCACGGCACCGGTCACATCAAGGCAGGTCTGAACTACGCGATGAGCCTGCATGCGATTGTCACCGCGCACGAGGAAGGCTTTGACGAGAATATGTACCTCGACGCGGCAACGCGCACCAAGGTTGAGGAAACCGGCGGCGCCAACTTCCTGTTCGTCACCAAGGACGGCAAGGTTGTCACCCCGAAGTCTAACAGTATTCTCCCCTCCATCACCCGCCGCTCGCTGATGTATGTCGCCGAGCACTATCTGGGCTTGGAGGTTGAGCAGAGAGAGGTTTACTTCGACGAGGTCAAGGACTTTGCGGAGTGCGGTCTTTGCGGCACAGCGGCGGTTATCTCCCCTGTCGGCAAGATTGTAGACCACGGCAAGGAAATCTGCTTCCCCAGCGGCATGGACGAAATGGGACCTGTCACCAAGAAGCTGTATGAAACCCTGACCGGCATCCAGATGGGCAGACTGGAAGCGCCCGAGGGCTGGATTAAGGAAATCTGCTGATTTATCTGAAAAACATCACAACGGCGCAGGGCAT
>CADCAD010000027.1 GCA_902799325.1 uncultured Ruminococcus sp.
TTATTAACATAATTAACATAATTCTTTGCACTATTGAATTTGGTTGTATTTTTTCTGAACGTCAGGCAACACGGTTTTTGGAAATTCTGTTTTCAAGCTTTGTAGCTTTTGCAATCAACAGTACCGCAGCACCACAAATCACACCGAGCAAAAGTCCGCAAAGGACATCTGTAGGATAATGAACATAGAGATAAAGACGCGAAAACGCAACACATACCGTCAATGCCAGAGCGATAAAGCCGAGTTTTCTTTCTTTAACGAGGAGTACGGTCGTTACCGATGCTGCAAGTGTACTGTGTGTGGACGGAAAACTCGCACCGGACGGCTGCTTGATCAATAGAACGATATCTGTATTAATGGTAAACGGTCTCGGACGATTAACAAGATGCTTGAGTAATACGTCGCCGGTCAAAAAACTGAGCATCAGTGCTGCGAGCAAAATAATCCCGGCAGTGCGAGTCTTTGGAAAGAATAACAGGATCACTCCCGCAACAATCCACACGATGCCTGACGTAAACAGGTGGGTGAGAAAAATCGAAACATTATCTAAAAATGCATAGCGGAGATTTTCCTGTATTCCGTTAAGAATACTGAAATCAAATGATTGTATCACTTCCATAATTTTGTTCCTTTCTTTTGTATGTAAATATTGATATCATATATGAACTCTCAGAAACTATTATTGATTGAATTCAAAAAAATTCATCTGTGCGAAACCCGTTGGCAGCGGTATCGTACACATATAAATAAATGCGAATATCAGACACACGACTGCAATCGACAAAACCGCTATCCGATTCGGCATATCTTTGAATGTGCCGACGATACCGAGCAAAAAAAGCGTCAGCGAGTATATGACAGTCACAAGATGATAAGAGTCACCCTTCGTGTTATCTCTCTCTCCTTCTTCAAGCAGTTCCTGAGACAGATTGATTTTTCCTTGTGCCGACTCAAAATACTTTTCGGTCATACCGGGCATTTTAAAGGGATTGTCTTGATTATTATCCTCCATCCACTTGATGCCTTCGGCAAGCACCTCGCTGATCGCCTGCTTTTTGAAATTTTCAATCTTTTTGGTGATAATGTCAACCTGCGCTTGGTCGTTGGCGGCTTGGGCAGCTTCCAGCTCATAGGAGTAGTCCTTCATGGTGTTCCATGCCATGTAATCGGCAAGGTACAGCTGCATGCCCATGTTGTATTCCGAGGTGCCCTGCGACGCCATGTTGTTGCTCTTGGTGAAGTTGATGGACTGGATGCCGCTGTGCAGCGAGCCAATCCATGAAGCCCATGCCGACAGCAGCGTGGTAACGCCCAGCAGTACCGCGACAACGGTTTCGACCTTTTTGGCGGTAAAAAAGCTTTTTTTGCCTTGAACGGCGTTGTCCGGCGGCGTGTCCTTTTGCTTGACGGCTTCGCCTTTGGTTGGTTCGGTTTTCATTTTTGCCATGTCTATGCCCCTTGCTGTATCCCTATGTGCGTCATCGGATACGGATTATCGGAGAAAGCTTTGCGTTAATCATCAATCGCAAAGCCGCTGAACATCAGGGTGAAGCCTGTTTCGATGAAGAAAATGCCAATCAGAACGCCGAGCGATACCGCCATCAGCAGCGGTTGGAAGAACGAATAGGCGCCGAGCAGCACCGCGATGATACCGAAAATCAGCTGCAAAATCCAGATGCCGGAGCCGGCGGCTTTGGTCACGGTCACGGCGTTCATGATGGTCACAAAGCCCATGATGACAAGCCAGATGGCTGTCAAAATCAGCATGACGCCTTCGGCGAGCAGCAGGTAGCCGGGGAATATCAGCATGACAATGCCCAGCAGGACGCTGAGAATACTGAACACAAAGCCGACGCCGAAGCGTTTGGCGGCAATTGCCTTGACAATGCCGATAATACCGAAAACAGTAATCAGTATCACAACAAAGTAGCCCATGTCCATATAGGTGAGCAGCGGCGTGAAGATGCAGGAAAAGCCTGCCGCAACAAACAGGATTCCCAGAATGATGAATAATACGGTCATAAAAACACCCTTTCCGAATTTTCCCGGCGCCGACGCAGCGCGTGCGGTTTGCCGGAGCATATATTATATCTATTATACAACAAATCTGTACATAAATCTACTGTTATTTTACATTTTTTTACTTAAATCGATAGAATAACGCAAAATTGTCTAGGAGTTTTTCACAAAAAATGTTGCATTATAAAGATTTTTTGTATATAATGATATGTAGAAAAATGGTCAAAGCGCAGAAAAAGTATATATAAGGAACGATAATGAATCTGTTTTTTTCAAACACTTTGAAAAAACTGAGAATGGAAAGCGGCGTTTCCCAGCAGGAGCTGGCGGACAAGCTGTATGTGGCGCGCACCACGATTGTGCGCTGGGAAACCGGCAGCCGCCTGCCCGACGCCGTGATGATTTCCCGGCTCGCCGCAGCGTTGGGCGTCAACGTGAACGTGCTGCTGGACGCGGCGACACATGGCGACGCGTGTCCCAATGTCATCATGGTGGACGACCGAAAGCTGATTCTCACCGGCGGTCTGTCCATTCTGGAGGAGGTACTGCCCGACGCGACCGTCACGGGCTTTACACAAGCCGAGGACGCCATTGCCTTTGCCAAGGTCAACCGGGTAGCGCTCGCCTTTTTGGACATCGAGCTGCGCAACACAAGCGGACTGGAGCTGTGCCGCGACCTGCTCAAGGTGTATCCCCGCACCAACGTGGTCTATCTGACTGCCTACAGCGAATATGCGTTTGACGCGTGGAGCACAGGCGCGAGCGGCTTTATGCTCAAGCCGATTACCCCTCAGGGCGTCCGGGAGCAGCTGAAAACGCTGCGGTATCCGGTTTGGATGGGAGATGACGTCCCATGACGGTCAGTTGGCTCGACATTATCAGCTACGCCATAGGCGGCGCCATGCTGATTATGATGATATTCGGTGTCCTGCTCTCCGCCCTTATTCCTACCATTGACCGCTGGAGCAGACGGTATTTCATCACATTTTTTCTGATGCTGCTGCTCTGTGTTGCGGTTCTTGTGATTGACGCTTTTATCTACAGACTGCCCGAAGTGGCAGCGGTGGAAAGATTCGTCGGCTTTTTGGAATTTTTAACCTTTTCCGCTCTGATGCCCATGCCGGCAATCCTGCTGCTGCACTGGTGCGGCGAAAGCATACGGGGCAGCGCGCTGTTCCGCGCCGAAATAGCGGTGTGGTGCCTATTCTTCCTGGTGCTGATTATCTCGCAGTTTACCGACGCCTTCTATTACCTTACGCCGGGCAACCAGTTTGTGCGCAATTCGTGGTTTGTGCTGCTGCCGCTGCTGTTGATTGTCATCATGCTGCTCAACATAGCGGGAGTTTTCAAAAGACGCAAAGCGCTGTCCAGAAGGCACCTTATTGCGGTTTCAGTTTACCTTTTGCCGATGACAGCGGCACTGGTTGCGTATTTGTTCAATGATATTATGATATTCATTGTGTTTGCCATGGCGGTATGCGCGATGATGATGTTTGCGCTGATTCTGCTGGACAACGTGGATCAGTATATGCGGCAGCAGCGTGAAATTGCCCATCAGCGCGCCGGCATCATGGTGCTGCAAATGCGGCCTCACTTCATCTGTAATACCATGATGGGCATCTACTATCTCTGTGACCAGGATCCCGATAAGGCAAAGCAGGTCACGCTGGACTTCACCACCTACCTGCGCAAGAACTTCACGGCGATTGCCAGCGAGAAAACCATTCCCTTCCGCGACGAGCTCGAGCATACGCGCGCCTACCTCGCGGTGGAGCAGGCACAGTTTGAGGACGAGCTTTTTGTCCGCTTTGACACACCGCACACCATGTTTCGCGTGCCGCCGCTGACGCTGCAGCCCATTGTGGAAAACGCCGTCAAGCACGGCATGAAGTCAAGCAACAATCCCATCCATATCTCTGTCGCCACCCGTTTGACCAAGTCGGCAAGTGAAATCATCGTCGAGGACGACGGTCCGGGCTTTCAGCCGGTGGATGACAACGAGCCGCATATCGCGCTCAACAACATTCGTCACAGGCTGGAGCTGATGTGCAAGGGCACGCTGACCGTCACGCCGCGCGAAGGCGGCGGCACATCCGTAAAGGTAACCATACCGGCGTCCGCCATGTAACGGATATATTCATACTATTCTCTGATAAAAGACTTTAAAACAGATGTCGATGGAAAATTTCGCAGAACAAGGCGGAGGACGCAGGAATCCTGACGGATTCCGAGGACGACAACGCAGTTATGTGGAATTTTACACGACAGATGTTAAAGGATTTTATTTGAGAATAGTATCAGTCATTAACGGCGCTTTGCCGTTAAAATATGCAAAATTTTTTAAAAGAGGGGATGTCATGTTCAAATTACTCTTCAAAAACATGAAGGCAAAAAACTGGATTTCAGTCATCGCAATCTTTTTGCTGACGCTGTGTGAGGTTTACTTCATGATGCAAATCGTCAGCTACATCAGCTTGCTGACCGGCGCTGTGCAGGCGAGCAAGGAAAAAGGTGTAGCCGAAATCTGGTGGTATGGCCTGTATATGGTCATCTGCGCCATTATGATGGCGGCGGTCGAGGTCATTATCCGCTTCGTAGCCAGCGCCACCGCCAGCAGCACCGTCACCAATCTCAGACAAAAAATGTACGAGAGAGTCAATGAGTTCGCCATCGCGGACTTTGCCTCTTTCTCCACCGAGTCTTTGATTACCAGAACCACCAACGACATGCAGAATGTCCATCTGGCGTGGCTCACGTTCTTAAAGACCGCGTTCCTGTCACCCGTCGTCATGGTGTGGTCTGTCATTTTGCTGCTGCAGTATGCAAGCACTTCTCTGACGATTGTCACCGCCGTATGGCTGGTAATTCTCATCGTTGCCGTCGTTGTTCTGCTGGCAATGCTGACGCCGAAGTTCAAGATTGTCCAGAAGCTGACCGATATGCTCAACGTCGCTTCCCGTGAAAATCTGACCGGCGTGCGCGTTGTCAGAGCGTTCAACGCGGAAACCTATCAGGAAAACAAGTTCGAAAAGGTCAACAGCGCCTTCACCAAGGTGCAGATTTTTGCCGGCAGAACCCTGTCCTTCTTTACTCCGCTGGTCATGATGGTTATGTCCGGACTTTCCCTGTCCATTCTGTGGGCGAGCGCCTATGTGCTCAACGGCATGAAGATGGAAGACGCCGCGGCGTCCTTCAGCGCGACCAACGCGTTTGTTATGCTGGCAAGCCAGATTATTATGTCCTTCGTTTTGATGGTAACGCTGATTGTCATCTGGCCGAGAGCCAGCGTCAGCGCAAAGCGTATTCATGAGGTCATCACGCACGAGGTTTCCGTGCTGGATCCCAAGAACCCCGTTCCCTTCAAGGAAAAAGGCACCATCGAATTCAAAAACGTCGGCTTTGCTTATCCCGGCTCCGACAAGGAAGCGGTTTCCGACATTTCGTTTAAGGTCAAAAAGGGCGAGACCATCGCCTTTATCGGCGCCACCGGCAGCGGTAAAACGACCATTATCAACATGATTCCGCGTATGGCGGACTGCACCAGAGGTGAAGTCCTCGTAGACGGCGTCAACGTCAAGAACGTTTTGCAGAGCGATTTGAGAGATCTCATCGGCTATGCGCCGCAGAGAGGCTTCCTCTTTAAGGGTATCATCAAGGACAACATCGCCTTCAAGGATCCCGAAATGACGCTGCAGGACGTCAGATGGGCGGCTGAAATCGCAGACGCCGACGGCTTTGTCATGAAAAAGCGCAACGGCTATGATTCCGAGGTTGCCCAGGGCGGCTCCAACTTCTCCGGCGGTCAGAAGCAAAGACTTTGCATTGCCAGAGCGGTTGCCACCAAGCCCGAAATCCTCATTTTCGACGACTCCTTCTCGGCGCTCGACTACAAGACCGACAAAACGGTCAGAGGCCGCATTGCGGAGCAGCTTCCCGACACCACCCGCGTCATCATCGCACAGCGCGTCGGTACCATTATGGACGCAGACCAGATTGTCGTTTTGGATCAGGGCAAGATGGTCGGTATCGGCAAGCACTACGACTTGGTCAGAAATTGTCCTGTTTATCAGGAGATTGCGTTATCTCAGCTTAGTAAGGAGGAGTTAGGATTATGAGCACCAACACCAAAGCTCCCGCTAAGGAAAAGAACAAGCTGGGCAGCCTTGTAAAGGCGTTCCGCCCTTACTATGCGCCCTTTATCGTGTCAATTGTTCTGCTGATTGCGTCGGTTATCTTCACCATTTTAACGCCCGGCACCATCCGCAGCCTGACCAATGAAATTTCTCCTGTCGGCAAAACCGCCGTCAACGGCAATTTTGTCATCGACTTTGAACAGGTAACCTACTATGCGCTGCTGCTCGTCTTTTATGTCGGCACCGCGTTCATCACCGGCTTTATCTCCGGCTTTATTCTCAACACCATCATCCAAAAATTCTCCAAGGACATCAGACGGCAGATTTCCTGCAAAATCAACAAAATGCCGCTGAACTACTTCGACACCACCCAAACCGGTGATATCCTCTCCGTTATCACCAACGACGTCGATATCCTCAGCACCTCGCTGCAAAACTCCGTGAGCATGCTGGTGCAGTCCGGCGTCATGCTGTTGGGCGTATTCATCGCCATGTTCATCGCCTGCTGGCAGATGGCGCTGGTGGTTGTTTGCTCGCTGCCCATCATGCTGATCATCATCGGTCTTACCTTCAAGTTCGCTCTGCCGCTGTTTGACAAAAACCAGCAGCTCCTCGGTGAAGTCAACGCGACCGTTGAAGAAAACTATTCCGGCCAGCTCGTCATCAAGGCGTTCAATGCCGAGAGCCAGAAGGTGGAGGAATTCAGAAAGAAGAACGACTTGTTCGGCACCATTCTGTATCGCTCCCAGGCTATCGGTACGCTGATTGAGCCTGCCATGCAGTTTGTATCCTACCTGACCTATGCGGCGGTTCTGATTGTTGCCGGTCTGCTGTTCCATCAGGGCGCCATCTCCGACATCGGCGTCATCACCGGCTTTATCGTGTACGTATCGCTGTTCCAGGAGCCGCTGGCGCAAATCGGTCAGGCGAGCTCCACCATCCAGCTCGGTACCGCTGCCTGCAACCGTGTATTCACCTTCCTCGAGCAGGAGGAGCTTCCCGACGAGGGCGAAAAGAAGGCGCTTCTCGACCACAACCACATCCGCGGCGAGGTCGAATTCAAGGACGTTTGCTTCGGCTACGATCCCCAAAAGCTTACCATCCGCAACTTCTCGGGTAAAATTAAGCCCGGCATGAAGGTTGCCATCATCGGTCCCACCGGCGCCGGCAAGACCACGCTGGTCAACCTGCTGATGCGCTTCTATGAAATTACCAGCGGCGATATTCTGGTGGACGGCGTTTCCATCAAGGATATGTCCCGTCAGGAGCTCAGAGAAATCTTCGGCATGATTCTGCAGGAGACCTGGGTTATCAACGGCACCCTCCGCGAGAACATCGTCTACAACCTGCAAAATGTGGACGAAAACAGACTGCAGGAGATTCTTGAGGAAACCAACCTCAGCCACTATGTGGCAACCCTGCCGCAGGGACTCGAAACCGAAATCCAGAAGGAGAGCGCTCTCTCCGCCGGTCAAAAGCAGCTGGTTACCATCGCAAGAGCGATGACCGAGAACGCGCCCATGCTGATTCTCGACGAGGCAACCAGTAACGTCGATACCAGAACCGAAATTCTGATTCAAAAGGCAATGGACTCGCTGACCAGCGGCAGAACCAGCTTTGTTATCGCGCACAGACTGTCCACCATCAAGAACGCCGACCTCATCTTCGTTATGAAGGACGGCAACATTGTCGAAACCGGCAACCACGATTCCTTGATGGAGCTCGGCGGACTCTACAGCGAAATCTACAATTCTCAGTTCAACTAATCGCAGGGCTTCGTTCCCTAAGCTTATTAAGCAAGCTGCCTGCCGTTTCAAACGGCAGGCAGCTTTTTGCTGCTGCGCTGCGTATTCCGGGAAACTTCTTGTCAAGCCTGCATCGATATGGTACAATAATGACAACGGACAACGAAAGGAGCTGAGCGCATGGATACTAAAAATGAAAAGCGGAAAAAGTGCGTTCGGGTGCTTTTGAAAAACACGTGGCGCGCACACACGCTGTTGTTTGCTGCTTTTATGTTTGTTCAGCTTGTCATTTTGCGGCTTGCCAACCAAGCCGGGCGCGGCTTTTTGCCCCCGGCGCAGCAGGAGTATGTCTATCTGTTTGCGCAGGTGGCGGCAATCGTCGGCTTTCTCGGCAGCGCGCTGTTCTTTTCCGAAAAACGCGGCGGCGCCGTCAAGCCTGTGACGGCGGCTGCGCTCGCGCTGTGCCTGACGGGGGCGGCTGTCATGCTGTTTTGTCCGCCGTCATCCCTGCTGTATCTGATTGTAACCGCCGTCAGCGTTGTGCTGACGGGATTTCTCGGCGGCAGGGTGTATGAGCGGCTGGCGCTGTCCGCCGGCAATTCCAACCGGCTCGGCATCTCCGTCGGCGCGGGCTATGCGCTTGCCGTGGTGCTGCAATATGTGCTGCAGCTGCAATGGACGGTTACGCCTGCCATAGCGGTTTTTCTGCTGCTGTCGTTTGCGTGGATGGCGCTGTTGCTCCAAGGCAGCCGCCCGGAGCAGCCGCCTGCGGCGGAAAAGAAGCCGCTGCCCCTGTCGGCGCCGGTGTTCGGCGCGGGCATTACCATTGCGCTGCTGCTGTTCACAAGCTTCTACAACGGCTATATCCACCACCTGCAGGTAGCGTCGGGCTATACGGATTATAATGTCTACAGCTTGCCGCGGCTGCTGATGGTGCCCACCGTGCTGCTGTTCGGATGGCTGGGCGACAGCAGGGGAGGCAGGCTGCTGCCGGTGTGCACCCTGTGTGTGGCGGCGGTCGCCTTTTTGAATACGGCGCTGCTCGGAAGCGAAACCTATCTTTTGAACATGTGTCTGTATTACGTCGCCATCACCGCCGTCATCGCCTTCTATCACCTCACCTTTCTGCGCCTTGCCGCCAACGCCAAGCGCCCGGCGCTGTGGGCGTGCATGGGGCGGATGCTCGACAGCGCGGTGGTCATCATCTCGTTCGGGCTGCACCTTTCCTCGCAGCCGCAGGTGGTCGTTTTGCTCATTAACATCGCGGCGCTGGCGGCGGTGATTGTTCTGATGGCATTCAGCGGCGCGCTGAACGTGTCCGCGCCCGCGGCGGAAGAAGCTGCCGATCCGTTTGCCGCGGTGCAGGAAAGCTGCGGCATTACGCCCTCCGAGCTGCGTGTGCTGCGCGAGCTGGTGCTGACCGACGACAAGCAGGAGGTCATCGCCCGGCGGCTGCAAATTTCCGTCAGCACCCTGCGGCACCACATCACCTCCATCTACAAAAAGACCGGTGTGCAGACGCGCGCGGCGCTCTGCAAGCTGACGCATACCGCGCGGTAATACCAATCTTCATTAAAAATCAGGGTTCGGCTTTCCTCTCCGGGAACGGAGAGGATTTTGTTTTTGCGCAAAAACCGCATGGATAAGCCATATAGCAGGAAGCTTCTATAGCGTTTTCGGTCGTTTTGTGGTACGGTTATGATGAGAAAAAAGCTTAGGAGGGCTCCCTATGAAAAAATTGACAGCCATCACGCTCGCTTTATTGCTGCTCGCCGGTTTTCTGACCGGGTGTAACAGTCAGGACACAAACGGCAGTCAGCAGGCGGCGGAACAAAACAGCACCAACCCGGCACCTGCGCAAAACGACACACCTGTTGACACACCTCCCGAGGTCATTCCCACCGCCGCGGCGCCGCAGCCGGTGGAGGCTGCCGTGCGCCCTGCCGAGTGGACGCAGGTGAGCTGGCAGCCATATACCTCCGCCTACTTCACGCTGCAAGTCCCGGAGGGCTGGCAGGTGGATTGGAACGGCAACGCGCAGGGCATGTGGTGGAAGGCAACCAGCCCCGACGGCAAAATCGGCATCTATAATCTCGACCATGACTATGCTGCCAAGGATCCTGCCATGACGCAGACGCTGGGCTTTCAAAAGGCGATGACCGACGCGTCGGTGCAGGGCTATTTTGAGATGATCTATGCGGACACCGCCGACTACTTCACGGTTCAAAACGCCTGCGTGCCGTCGAACTACAGCCTTGTGCAGTCGTCCGTGAACAAGACGCTCAAGGACTATCAGGCGCTGTACGCCACCTTCCGCGACGCGACAGTCGGCGAGGGAGAGGGAATATATTCGGCGGCGCTGTTTGACCATGACGACATCATCATCCGCGGCGCAAACTACGCCAACTGGGAAATCGACGCGATTCTCTCCCAGTGGGCGCCCCTCGGTCAGTTGGTCAACTGGCAGCCCGTCCTCGCGCAGATTGCGCAGTCCTTTGCGTATACCGATTATTATATTCAGGAATGGCAGGGGTGGATGAATACAAGCACAACGCCCTCGCCCTCTGTCAGCGACACCGATCCTGTGCTGCAGGCGTTTGAGGAGCGCAGCGAGGCTGACACCGTTCTTCAGGAAAAGCGTTCGGATATGCTGGAGGAGTATGAGCGCGTCTATGACAACGACACCGGCAAAATATACCGCGCCTACAACGGCTTTTTGGACGATATGGGCGACCAAAGCCGCTACACGCCCATCACCGACAACCAGTATACCCAAGGCTATGACGGCTGGATTGATAAATAACAGATAAAAAAGCGCAGAAAAATGCCGCACCCGGAGATTGTGAGGGGTGCGGCATTTCTATGAAAAGAGGGATACTGCGAAATCCAATAATACTAATTTCAAATTAAATACTTTAATTTGAAATGCGCGTGCTGCGCACGCTGATGCCGCGCAAAACGCGTCATCCCGTCTCATACAAACTCAAACGCGCCTGCGGCGCTATAAAAAGCTTTTTAAGCTTTTTATTTGAGTTTAGTATAAGCCGTTACGGTTCAACCGCATAATGCAGTCCACGGCTGGTCAGACCGTTTTGCTTGTAATAGTTTGTTTTGGCGGTGTACATTGCCTGATCGGCTTTTTTGATGAGTTCTTCAATGGTAAAGCCCTCGTGCTCTATGCCGCGCGCATAGCCGGCGGAAAGCGACAGCTTGATTTGCTTGTCTGCCGACCACTGCGCGGTTTCGTCCGCCAGCCGGAGAAGCGCGTTCTCCGCCTCCTCCTGCGTCATCTGTCCCAGCACAATAAATTCGTCGCCGCCGGTGCGGAAGCATGGACCGCTGTCGGCAAAAACGGATTGAATACAGCGTGCGGCGCCGACAATCAGCACGTCGCCTGCATCGTGACCTGCCGTATCGTTGACCGCCTTTAAGCCGTTGATGTCAATGGAAAAAACGGTGGTGTTTTCCGGCAGGGCGGTGCTGCTTTTGAATGCCTCCACGGCTTTGACATAAGCGTGACGGCTGTATACGCCGGACAAGGCGTCCGTCATCAGCTCGCTTTGCTGCTGCTTAATACGGTCGTCTGCCGTCATGTGATAAAACTCCGCGTAGTGAATCAGCATCAGCGCCACGCCCATAGTGATGGCGACATACGCCGTGCGAAATTCGCCGCCCAAAAGATGGCGATGCCTGCGATAACCAGCAGCAGCGCCGAATACAGCGAAGCGCGGTTCTGGCGACGGTACGCCACCGCGTAGCTGCGGAATTCAATCGCCACGATGGCGATAATCAGCAGGTACACAAGGATATAAAGCCAATACAGCGGACCGTGCGTATAGCGATTCTCTCCGTCGATGATAATCATCCAGCCGTTAAAGCTTGCCGCCACCTGAAAAACCGCGTTGGCGGCAATCACAGCTATCAGCGCCTTGTACCATCGGTTGTGCATGCCCATCTGCGCCACAACGGCGTAGCCTGTCATCGGCGTCAGGATATAGTCCGCGCACTTTACCAGCGACAGCAGCCACGACGGTATGTCCGTGTTGCCGCTGAGCTGAATGCCCAGCCATTCCGTCAGCGCCGAAAGCGCGATGATGCCGTATGTCAAATAAAACAGCCGTTTGCTTTTCTTGGGAATCCAAGTGTTTTCCCATACCAAAATGCACAGCACACCCAGCGCTATCCAGCAGAGCAAAATAAGGGTTGAATAATAGCTTACCAAGTGCGTTCCCCTCCATCCAAATGTTCGGTTGATTGAAAAAATGCGTTGTCAAGTGTTTTCATATATATTTTATATGCTTTTTTTGCGCAATACAAGGGGGTGTTCCAGATTGTCACTAAAAAATTTTTGCACATTATATACTTTATGTTGCATTATTTGCACAAAACCGCATTGACTTGTTGACTTTTATTTATAAATGTTGTAAAATTAAGTGATAATGTTTTTCTATATAAAGGTGGAAGAATATGAAAAAGATTTATTGGGCAGCGGCAGTCCTGCTGTTTGCCTGTGTGCTATGCCTGACGGCGTGCGGCGAAAAGAAGGCTTCATCCGCCCCCGCGCAAGGCAGCGCGCAAGCCTCTGCTGCCGAGCAGAAGGCAACCCAAGCCGCTGCAAGCACAGCGCCCTCCGGCAGCCAAGAGAGCGGCAACGCCGAGCACCAAAGCGCGGAAACCGGCGCCGGTCAGTCAAGCGGCAACGCCGCAGCGTCCGGCACCGACAGTGAAAAACAGAGCGCACCGGCGCAGGAAAGCAAATCGCCCTCCGCCGAGAGTAAATCGTCCTCAACCAAAGACAAAGCGCCTTCTGCCGAGAGCAGCACCGCCCAAAGCAAGAGCGAGGAAAGCAAGAAAGCCGAAAGCAAGAGCACCGAAAGCTCACAGCCTGCACAGGCTTCGCAGGGCAGAGAGGTGCATGATAACGCGGAGGTGAATATCAATGACCTGTAAGCTGCGCAAAATCACCGTCATCGTCCTGAGCGCGGTTGCTATCGTGCTCGCGGGAGCCCTCAGCTTATTGACAGGTTCCGCTGCTGCGGAACAGCGCCTGCGCGGCGACGCCGACGGCGACGGAAGAATAACGGTCAGCGATATTTCCTGCATGCAGCGCGTGCTGGCAGGCTATCCTGCGGAGGCAGGCTACAGTCAAGCCGCCGCGGACGTCGACGGCAGCGGCGTCGTGGATATCAACGATGTGACCGCTCTGCAGCGCTGGCTGGCAGAGTTTGAAACCGGCTACCCGATTGGCGAGGGTGTGACAGAAGCGGCGACGGAAGCTCCGACAGAAGCCCCGACGCAGCCGACAACACAAATGCCGACGGACGACGAGGGCTGGGGGCTGATTATTTTCCAGCCGTGACGCAGCAGACCAAAATGTGTTTGGAGAGAACCCAATGAAACAGATTATCAGAAAAATACTTATCTTATTGACGGCGCTGCTGTTCACCGGATACGCCGCCTACAATGGCTTTGTCATTATCCGTGACAGCAGAAACGGCATGAGCTTTGAGGGCAAGCTTATCAGCGGAGCCGTAGCGTTTGCTTTTGCGCTGCTTGCCGCGTATGCGTTTACGGTTGGACTGAATGTGAACAGCCTGTCCTTGGCGGTGGTGCGCAGCACGGCGTTTATCCTCTCAATGCTCGGGCTGTTTGCTTTGAAGGTGCGCATGATAGATGACGTCATCAAAGTTTTTGACATCACCGAGGCATATTCCGTTTTATATTCCGCCTCCTATTTTGCCACGCTGATTGCCATGCTGCTGCTGCTGGTTTACTACGCCTTTATTATCCGCAGGCTGCCGCGCTTTCCGCGTGCGTCGGTCATCTTTCCGCTCGTTTCGCTGATACTGTTCACCTGCGGCTTCATCTGTGAAATCGTGCTTTTCGGCGTGTACGGCGTCGGACTGGAGGCAAACACCATCCGTACCGTCCTCAGCCGTCCGACATTCTATCTCGGTTTTATGGGCTTGTCCGCCTATTTCCTGATTCCGCCCGAGCTGCCGAAGCAGTGACGCGGCGCACGGCAATATTTTCAACCTTGTTAATACCAATCTTCATTAAAAAGTAGACTTTCTGCTTTTTAATAGCGCCGTAGGCGCGTCAAGATTGTATAAGACGGCAATTGCGCTTTTGCGCAATTGGAAAACGCGCCAAGCGTTTTCTCTCTG
>CADCAD010000028.1:0-9018 GCA_902799325.1 uncultured Ruminococcus sp.
GGTACCGCCGAGTACACGAATGCACATAAGTTCTTTTGCGCCGGTGTTGTCGGCAACCTTGAGGATGGTTTGCTGCTGAATCACAGTAGATTCCTCCTTACTTCAAAGTCGCTAAAATAAACTTATTTAGCTTTCTCAATAATCTCGACGAGTCTCCATCTTTTATCCTTAGAAAGAGGACGGGTCTCCATAATCTTTACACGGTCGCCTACGCCGCACTCGTTGTTTTCGTCGTGTGCCTTGAAGCGAACGGTACGCTTAACAATTTTGTTGTAGAGCTTGTGCTTTACGCTGTCTTCAACCGCAACAACGATTGTCTTGTCCATTTTGTCGCTGACAACCTTGCCGATGACGGTTTTTCTCATATTTCTTTCACTCACTGTTAAGTCCTCCTCTCTTATTCTTCACCCGCTAATTCGCGCTGACGAATGACAGTGGATACTCTTGCGATGTCCTTCTTGACGGCGCCGATGCGGTTTGAGTTTTCGAGCTGGTTAACAGCAAGCTGGAAACGAAGATTGAACAGCTCTTCTTTAAGGGAAGCAAGCTTTGCGTTAAGCTCTTCTTTTGTCAGGTCCTTGAGTTCGGATGCTTTCATTACTGCTCAACCTCCTCTTTCTTAACGAATTTGCACTTAATCGGGAGCTTGTTGGCGGCAAGGCGCATAGCCTCTCTTGCGGTCGCTTCATCAACGCCGCCGAGCTCGAACATCACTCTGCCGGGCTTAACAACTGCTACCCAATACTCGACGTTACCTTTACCTTTACCCATACGGGTTTCAGCAGGTCTTGCCGTGATAGGCTTGTCGGGGAAAATCTTAATCCATACTTTACCGAATCTTTTGCAGTAACGTGTCATAGCGATACGGGCTGCTTCGATCTGGTTGGAAGTGATCCATGCGGGCTCGGTAGCCTGAAGGCCATACTCACCGTAGGTAACCTTGTTGCCTCTGAGCGCCTTACCGGTCATTCTGCCGCGGTGAACTCTTCTGTATTTCACTCTTTTGGGCATTAACATTATTTTCTGCCTCCTTCTCTGCGGGGACGTCTTGCAGGCTTCGCCTCATTCACATTGAGAACCTCGCCCTTGTAGAGCCATACCTTAACGCCAACCTTACCGTAGGTGGTGTTTGCCTCTGCAAAGCCGTAGTCAATGTCTGCGCGAAGTGTCTGAAGCGGAATAGTACCCTCGTGATACTGCTCGCTGCGCGCGATTTCAGCACCGCCGAGACGGCCTGAACACATAATCTTGATACCCTTGGCGCCGCGGCGCATAGCATTGCCGATGGACTGCTTCATAGCGCGGCGGAAAGAAATTCTCTTTTCCAGCTGCTGAGCGATGTTCTCTGCAACAAGCTGTGCGTCCAGCTCGGGAGCTTTTACCTCTACGATATTGATAGCAACGGGCTTGCCGAGCATCTTTTCGCACTGAGCCTTGAGCTTTTCAATCTCAGCGCCGCCCTTGCCGATGACAAGACCGGGCTTTGCGCAATGGATGCCGATGCGGACTCTTTTGCCGTCTCTTTCAATCTCGATTTTGGAGATTCCGAAGTTGTAGAGCTGCTTCTTCAGGGTTTTACGGAGGTTGTAGTCCTCAACGAGTGTAACACCGAAGTCCTTCTTGTTGGCGAACCAACGGGAATCCCAATCTTTAATTACGCCGACTCTGAGGCCGTGCGGATTTACTTTCTGTCCCATTATTGTAACCTCCCCTTAGTCTTCTTTTTCCTTGAGAACGAGGGTGATGTGAGAGGTTCTCTTGTTGATGCGGAACGCTCTGCCCTGTGCTCTCGGACGAATTCTTTTAAGGATGGGGCCTGCCGTAGCGTTGCACTCGGCAACATACAGCTTGGATACATCCATGTCATGGTTGTTCTCAGCGTTTGCCATAGCTGACTTGAGCAGCTTAATCAGCGGCTCGCAAGCGGCCTTGGGAGTGTGCTTGAGAACAGCTTCCGCGTACTTGACGTCCTTGCCTCTGATGAGGTCGAGAACAACGCCAACCTTGCGGGGTGAAACGCGAACAAATTTCGCAATTGCCTTAGCTTCCATTTGCATTACTCTCCTTCCGCTTATTTGCTGGTTTTCGAACCGGCGTGACCCTTGAAGGTTCTTGTGGGAGCAAACTCACCGAGCTTGTGACCAACCATATCCTCAGTAACGTATACCGGAACGTGCTTGCGGCCATCGTGAACCGCGAATGTGTGACCGACGAATTCGGGGAAAATTGTGGAACTTCTGGACCATGTCTTAAGAATTCTCTTTTCGCCCTTTTCGTTCATTTCAAGGACTCTTTTGAGCAGGACAGGCTGAACAAAAGGACCCTTTTTCGTACTTCTACTCATAATTTAAGCTCCTTTCTCAACCTTACTTACCGTTTCTTCTTCTTACGATAAGCTTGTCGCTCTGCTTGTTGTGCTTGCGAGTCTTATAACCGAGAGCGGGCTTACCCCACGGGGTAACAGGGCCCGGACGGCCGACGGGGGATTTACCCTCACCACCGCCGTGCGGGTGGTCGTTCGGGTTCATGACGGAACCGCGAACAGTGGGACGCCAGCCCATATTTCTCTTGCGGCCTGCTTTACCGATTTTAACGTTGAAGTGGTCGGGGTTGGACACCTGACCGACAGTAGCCATGCAGGTTTCGGGAACCTTTCTCAGCTCGTTGGAGGGCAGTCTGAGCAGCGCGTAGCCGTCTTCTCTTGCCATCAGCTGAGCCTGGTTGCCTGCGGAGCGCGCCAGCTGGCCGCCTCTGCCGGGATAGAGCTCGATGTTGTGTACAAAGGTACCAACGGGGATGGAGGTCAGGGGCAGTGCGTTGCCGGGCCAGATGTCGACGTTTTCGCCGGCGATTACCTTGTAGCCCACCTTAAGTCCCTCGGGAGCGAGGATGTATGACTTGTCGCCGTCTGCGTACTCAACCAGAGCGATGAACGCGGAGCGGTTGGGATCATACTCGATGGTTTTTACGATACCCTCAACATCAAACTTGTTGCGCTTGAAGTCGATGATACGATATTTTCTTCTGTTGCCGCCGCCTCTGTGACGAACCGTGATTCTGCCGTAGCTGTTACGGCCGGCTTCGGGGGCAACCTTTGAAAGACCTGAATAGTCAATTACCGACATGTTTCTTCTGGAGTTGATTGTCGGCTTATATACTTTAATTGCCATTTTGGTTTCACTCTCCTCATGATGGTTTTGCGGGAGTGGCTTCTCCCATAACTACTTTTGCCGAAAGCTTAGCTTCGGTTGTTTTTTGTTTGCAACGCAAGCAAAAAACTTACATCATGCCTTCAAAAAATTCGATAGGCTTGCTGTCCTCGGTGAGGGTTACGATAGCTTTTTTCCAGCTTTTGGTGTAACCGCCGTTGTTTCTGCCCTGACGGCGGAACTTGCCGCGAACGGAAACGGTGTTAACCTTGGCAACCTTTACCTTGAAAACTTCTTCGCAAGCTTTTGCGATTTCAATCTTGTTAGCTGTTTTTGCAACTTCAAAGGTATATACCTTGTTTGCCGCGCCGAGCATGCTTTTTTCGGTGATGATCGGGCGAATGACAATATCATGAGCAATCATGCGTATACCTCCTCGATTTTGCTTACCGCGTCCTTGGCGATGACGAGCTTGTCAGCGTTGAGGATGTCATAAACATTGATGGTGTTGACCTGAGCGGTCTTAACGCCGGGAATGTTGCTCGCGGATTTGATGACCTTGTTGTCTACCTCGGGAAGAACAATCAGAGTCTTGGTGTCAGCCTCGATTGCCTTGAGCATAGCAACCATTTTCTTTGTTTTGTACTCATCGGTTGTGATTGCGTCTACAACGATGATTTCGTTCGCCGCAGCCTTAACGGAGAGAGCCGACTTGAGCGCCAGTCTTCTTTCCTTCTTGTTGACAGTGAATCTGTAATCTCTGGGCTTGGGAGCGAACACGATGCCGCCGTGAGTCCACTGCGGAGCGCGTGTGGAGCCCTGTCTCGCACGGCCGGTGCCCTTCTGGCGCCACGGCTTTCTGCCGCCGCCGGAAACCTCTGCACGGGTGAGAGCGGACTGTGTGCCCTGACGCTGCGCTGCCAGATAGCTGAGCACTACCTGATGCATCACTGCCGCGTTGGGCTCGATAGCGAAGATGGAATCGCTGAGGTCAACGGTGCCGACCTTCTTGCCTTCCATATCTACAACTGCAATACTAGGCATTTATAATCCCCCTTCCTTAAGCCTTAACGGAATCTTTGAGAATAACGATTCCTTTGTTGGGACCGGGAACAGCGCCCTTGACAGCGATGAGGTTGTTTTCAACATCAACCTTAACAACTGTGAGGTTCTGCACTGTAACCTGCTCGGCGCCGAGGTGACCTGCCATCTTCTTGCCCTTCCAAACGCGGGAGGGGCTGGAGCAGGCGCCGATGGAGCCGCCGTGACGAACGCAGGGGCCGGTACCGTGGGTTTCCTTCAGGCGATGGAAGTTCCATCTTTTGATAACGCCTGCGGTTCCCTTACCTTTGCTCTTGCCGGTAACGTCGATCTTGTCGCCGGGGGTGAATACGTCTGCCTTTACCAGATCGCCCACGTTGTAAGCGTCGGTGTCGGCGAAACGGAACTCTTTAAGAGTTTTCTTGGGCGCAACGCCCGCCTTGTCAAAGAAGCCCTTCATAGGTTTGGTAACCTTGTGAGCCTTTACGTCGCCGTAGCCAAGCTGTACGGACGCATAGCCGTCGTTTTCAACTGTTTTCTTTGCGGTGACCACGCAAGGGCCTGCCTCAACAACAGTGACGGGAACGACTCTTCCCTTTTCATCGAAAATCTGTGTCATACCGATTTTCTTGCCGATGATTGCTTTCTGCATGAATTTATCCTCCTTGTAGGTTATTGGTTGGCTTTGCCAACATGACCCTGTCTGCTTGTAGGTTGGTATATTTTGATTAAAAACCCGATGACAACGGATTACAGCTTAATCTCAATATCAACGCCGGCAGGGAGCTCTAAGCCCATAAGGGCCTCGACTGTCTTATTGGACGGTCTTAAGATGTCGATAAGACGCTTGTGGGTTCTGATTTCGAACTGCTCACGGCTGTCCTTATACTTGTGCACAGCGCGCAGAATGGTGACAATCTGCTTCTCTGTGGGGAGCGGCACGGGACCGGAAACCCTTGCACCTGTGCGCTTCGCTGTTGCAACGATTCTCTCAGCGGACTGATCGACCAGCTGATGATCGTAACCCTTTAATCTTATCCTGATTTTTTCCTTGACTGCCATTATCGTCGCCTCCTTAAAAATTTGTGAGACGGGCGTGTGGTTTGACCAAAACTTTTCTTTCCACTTTGCCGGGTGTTTCCTCACCCTGCATTAAAAAAGCCGTTAAACTGATTCAGTTAACGGGGTCATCTTGAAAGCGCAGAGCATACCTATGGCTAAGCAACCCTAATATAGCCGCAGTTATCCTCTATGTTTCATTGTAAATCGCCCGGTTTAAAATCGGACATACTCCACGGAAAAACCGGCTTAAGCCGCAACCTCCCGCTTCATCGCATATCTATGTGCAGTCACGCATAGCATATTATACATTCAAAAGAGCTAAATTGCAAGGTTTTTACGGAATTTTGCGGGAAAATCTTCATATAGAACTTTCACGAATATTTTCTGTGATTTTTGTGCAAGTTGCTGATATTGCCAAATATGCGCCCTTCGTTTATAATATAAAGGAAAAGCAGGAGCTTTTCGATTGTGTGTAAGGAGCGATAGTATGATTCACGTATATTGCGGCGACGGCAAGGGCAAAACCACCGCGGCAGTCGGCTTGGCGGTGCGCGCGGCAGGCAGCAATATGAAGGTGCTGTTTGTGCAGTTTTTAAAAACCGAGCTTTCGGGTGAGCGCAAGGTGCTGTCAGGCTTGGAGAACGTCACCCTCACCGGCTGTCCCGATGAAATGAAATTCACCTTTGACATGACCGACGCCGAGCGCCAGCAGGCTGCGGCGCTGTTCCGCGGCATTTTTGAGCGCAGCGCGGCAACCGCGCTGTCCGAGCGCTATGACATGATTGTGCTGGACGAGGTGTTTGACGTCATCAACGAGGGCATGCTTGCGGAAGCCGAGGTCTTTGAATTTATCACCAACGCGCCCGTCAGCATTGAAATTGTCATGACCGGCCACCGCCCTGCGCAGCGTTTTCTGGACGCCGCGGATTACGTGACCGAGATGAAGAAAATCAAGCACCCCTATGACCGTGGCCTGTCCGGCAGAATCGGCATTGAGTTTTAAAACAGCGGAGGTATATACATAATGAAAAGAGTATTTGCCGCCTTAGCGGCAGCGTTGCTGTGTGCCGTGCCGCTCGGCGCCTGCGGCAACAGCGCCAAAACCGAGCCTTCCGCAGCGCCCGCTTCCGAAGCCGCAGCAGCAACGACCGAAGCCGCGCAGGGCAACGTCTCCGCTTTTAATCTGACAGAGGAGCAGGTGGTCGGCACGCTGACGGGCATGTGGTCCAATCAAAACGATTTTAACGAGAAAATCCGCTTTGCCGAGGATTTGACCTTTATTCACTACATCAAGGCGGACAGGCACTCCGGCGCCGCCTCGCTGTCCGGCAGCGGCATGCTGACGCTTGTCTACGAGGACGGCTATCAGCCCGAAAAGACCTATATCTGGGTGGACAGCCTGCAAAACGCAAACGGCAACACCTGGTACATGAACGGCAGCACTGTTTCCATCGGCGGCGTGACGTTTATCCGTGACAAGGACTTTTAGGCGGTTTTTATTGACAATACTATGATGCGGTGATATAATCACGACGTGACTTTTCACAAGTAAAACGAAAGAAGGAAAAAAACATGAAAAAAACAGCAGCGCTTCTGCTTGCAGCCATGTTTGCCCTCAGCCTGACGGCTTGCGGCGGCAACGGCAGCAGCAAAACAGATGCCGGTTCCGCGGCGCTTTCTCAGCCGGCAGAGCAACCCAAGGCAACCGCCGCAGCGCCCGCAACAGAGGCTGCGCCCGATTATCTCGGCACATGGACATATGACCGCGCTGCCAGCAGCAAAAGGTTTGCCGACAGCGGCAGTCTGGTGCTTAACGCCGACAATACCTTTGCGCTGACGTCCTCGTCCTCTGCTTCTGCCAACAAAACAGAGGTGGAAGCCGGCACGTATACCGTCAGCGGCAGCAGCATTACACTGACCTTGACGCATTACACCGAAACCAGAGACGGAAAGGTCACTTCCGACGAGGATATCCCCAACGGCGATTCTCTGGAAGGCACCATCAACGGTAATCAAATGGTGCTAGGAACCGGCAGTAACACTGTCGTGTTCATCAAATAATAAAATTCAAAGGAGAAAACATTATGAAAAAAACACTCGCGCTTATCTGCGCACTGGTACTGGTTGTTCTCAGCCTTGCCGCCTGCGGCAACTCGGTGGAGGGCACCTGGAAGCTCGACAGCACCAACCTTGCCGACACCATGGGACAAATGCCCGAGGGCGCCGATGTAAAAGTTGACACCGACGGCAAAATGGAGCTGAAATCCGACAAGACCTTTACGCTCGAATTCTCCGGCACTGTCAGCATGACCATGGAGGGCATTGATCCCATCAAGCAGGAAATGAAGATGACCGGAAACGGCACCTATGAGGTAGACGGCGACACCGTGAAATTCACCATGAAGCACATGAGCCAGACCGCCAACGGAGAAACCACCGAAAGCGATGATGTCTCCACCTCGGACGCTACCATCAAGGACGGCAAGCTGACCTTTGAATCGAACGACATGAAGATGGTATTTAAAAAGTAATTGACACCGCACAAACACAGCCACCCCGGCAGACAATCTGCCGGGGTGGCTTTTGCCGAATATAATACTTTTTGTTGACATTCCGCTTTTGTTGCGATATAATAAGCCCATCCTATTTTATTCAAGGAGAAATTGATATGAAAAAACTTACAGCCATCATTTGCGCGCTGACACTGGCGGCTTTCAGCCTTTGCGCCTGCGGCAACAACGAAGGAAAAAACGATGAAGCCTCTGCAGCTGCTTCGCAGACAGAACAAAGCTCGGTCATTGAAACAACGCAAGCCGACGGTGTTGTCGGCACTTGGAAGCTGGACGCGTCAAAGGTACGTGAGCTGATGACGCAACAGATGCCCTCTATGCCCGAAGGCGCTACTTTCAACATCGACGCAGACGGCACGCTGGATATGAAGGCGGACAACACCTTCACCTTAAGCTTTAACGTCTCTGTGCAGGCAAGCGTTTCCGAGGTATCACAAGCGATGGATCAGAAAATGCAGGCAAACGCCGACGGCACTTACACGCAAAACGGCAGCAATCTGGAATTGACGTTCACGCACACCTCCGTTTCTGCGAACGATATGACCTCTGAATCAAACGAAAGCTCTACCACTACCGCCAGCTTCACCGGAAACGAAATTATCTTTGAAAACGAAGGCATGCAGCTGGTATTTACCAGATAATTTTCATCGAAACATCAAAACACCCGACAGGCTTTGTCGGGTGTTTTTTATACGGAATTTATTATATTACGCCAATTTTTAGCAATAGCAGTCCGCTTTCTGAGAGAGAACCGATTTACGCGTTGGCGAGGGCTTCCTTCACTGCCTTGGCAACGATCTCGAGTCCCTTTTGCAGCAACTCGTCCTCGATGACAAGCGGCGGCATGATTTTGAACACCGCGCCGTTTCTGCCGGCACATTCGCAGATGACATTGTTGTCAAAGCACTTTTCGATGACAACCTCGCTGAGCGCGGGATTGATTTTACCGAAGTCGATGCCCCAAATCAGGCCCATGCCGCGGATTTCCAATCGGCTGTCGAGCGGTGCGACTTCCTTTTCGAGGAAGGCTTTGACCAGCTCGCCCTTGCGTCTGGTTTCCGCCTCAACGTTGTTTTCGAGCAGGTAGTCAAACGAAGCCGCGCCTGCCACAAAGCTGAGCTGATTGCCGCGGAAGGTGCCGTTGTGTTCGCCGGGCTTCCAGCAGTCCAGCTCTTCCTTGAGCAGCACGATTGCCA
>CADCAD010000028.1:9038-22913 GCA_902799325.1 uncultured Ruminococcus sp.
ACCCATGCCGCCGATGGACTTGGACATGACGACCATGTCGGGCACAATGCCGGCGCGTTCAAAGGAGAAGAAGGTGCCGGTGCGGCAGCAGCCGACCTGCACATCGTCGATGATGAGCAGGATGTCGTTTCTGTCGCAGAACGCGCGGACGTCGCGCAGGAATTCGTCGGAGAACGGGCGGATGCCGCCCTCTGCCTGCAGGGTTTCCATCACGACAGCGGCAGGCTTTTCCGTAGCGGAGTGGTCGTCGTCGATCAGCGTCTGCATATATTCGATAACATCGAGTCCCTCAAACATATAGGGAGCCGGAATGTGGGTGACATCGCCGAGCGTTGCGCCGCAGCCGTTGCGCGCGTACATTTCGGAGGTCAGCGACAGCGCGCCGAGCGTCATGCCGTGGAAGCAGCCCATGAACGCAAACACGTTGCGTCTGCCGGTCTTTTTGCGCGCCAGCTTCAGCGCCGCTTCAATGGCGTTGGTGCCGGTGGGACCGCAGAACTGGATTTTGTATTGCAAGCCGCGCGGCTCGATGATTTTCTTTTCCAGCGCCTCGATGAAGTTGCGCTTGGGAACGGTGTACATATCCAGCGCGTGGATGATGCCGTCGCCGGACAGATAGTCAATCATCTTCTGCTTGATGTAGGGATTGTTGTGCCCGTAGTTGACGGCGCCTGCGCCGCAGAAGAAGTCGATGTATTGGTTGCCGTCCTCGTCGGTCAGCGTTGCGCCTAAGGCATTGGTGAACACCTTCGGGAAATGTCGGCAATAGGAACGTACCTCAGACTCGTATGTTTCAAATGTGCTTGTATTCATGTCATTACCTCGCAATATTTTAAATTTGCTTACAAACTTTTGATATAGCCCGGCAGCGCACCGCGCATCATGGCTTCAATCTGCTCCGGCTCATCGGGCAGCATGACCAGCAGCTGCCGTCCTGCGCGCAGCAGATAGCCGTCGTCGCCGTTTTCGTTGCGCAGCCTGCGGCACAGCGAAGGTTCGCTGCTTTTTGCCGCCTGGGAAAGGATGTCGCGGACGTTGCGTCCGTCGCCGAACTCCAAGCCGCCCACCGTAAAGACAACGTCGTTTTGGGCAAAGGCTTTGATGATTTCCGCGCCGAGCGCCTCCTTGGAAGCGGCAAACGCGGCGGCGGAAAGGTTCAGTCCGCAGTCGGGAAAGCTCTTTTTCAGCGCCTTCTCACAGTAGGAGGTTTTGCGCGCCGAGTAGTAAATTACACTGCATTTCATGGCTGCCCTCCGTTAACCCGCGTTTTGATACTCAGGTTTGAGCACTGCGTCAAACTTGGGCGCGATAACCATGTCGCAGGTGACCTTGGAGAAGTCCAGTCCCCAGCCCTTGAACACGTAATCGTAGTATTCATCGCTGGGCTTGGTGGGATCCTTGGGCGCCTTTGCCGCCTTGCCTTCCTCCACGCTTTGGTTCTCGATAAACGAGCCGTCCCAGTTGATGAAGGTGACGCTGTGCTTCACCACAGGCGGCGCCGTGGACGCGGCAGTGGTGCCCTTGCTGCCCTTTTCGGTGGTTTCCGCCGCCGTGGTGGGCTCGGTGACCACCTGCTTTTTCAGCGTCTGGAACTTGGCGGGATCGCCGTCATACCAGTCGATTTGCTTCTTTTCATAGGCGGTGACAAAGTCGGTGACCTTCGGGCGGCTGCCGCCATAGCTGGCGTAGTACACCTCCGGCCACACCGCGTTGTCGTTTTGGCTCGCCTTGGAAACGTCCACCTTGGCGTCCTCGCCCAAGCGCACCTTGCGCGCCACCACTACCGTGCGGAAGTTGGTAAACTCGTAGGAGCAGGTGGACAGTGTGAGGATTTCGTCATTTTCGTTGATATCCACCGGGCAGTTTATCATGGAGCGGATGCGCACGTTGTAGACATAATTCATGAAGTCCTTGTCGTTTTGGAAGTTGCCGACCATGTAGTTGAAAAAGTCGCCGTGCGAGGAGAGGGTATTGGTTTTGAACACCGAAATAATCTTGTAAACGCCGTCGCGCGTCAGCACGTTGCCGTCGCTGTCGGTCACCGGCTCGCGGTCAAAGACAATGGTCGGGTGCTTTTGGTAGTAGTCGAGGTTGCCCGACGTGCCGCCGTATTCCATTAAGCCGGCAAACATGGAGCCGTCGTTCATATGGTGGGCGTGCAGGACAATGTTTTTGCTGTCCATGCCCTTGGTGCAGCGGTAGTCAAGGAACACGCTGCCAAAGCTGTCGTAGTCGCCCTTGTAGTCGTGGTCGAGATAATATTGATAGTTGCCGTCGTCGCCCTTGTGCCACAGCACGGGATAGTCAATTTTGCTGTCCTTAATCTGAATCCAGCCGACGATTTCCTTGTTGATTTTTTTGAGTTCTTTCCAGTTGATTTCGCTGCCCTTGCCTTTTTCGGGCGCGGTGCCGGCGGCTGTGTCTTCCTCCACATGCGCTATGGAGCTGACCTCCGCCATGTTCTGCTCATGCTCCTGACTTTTGAACACCGTGTTGTACAGCAGCGCCCACAGCGCGCCGATAAACACCAGAAACGCAACAATGACCACGCATTTGCGCGCAATTTCCTTGGCGCCGTCGCCGGGCAGGGGAATAAAGCGGTTGACAAAGCCTGT
Source organism: uncultured Ruminococcus sp. (assembly GCA_902799325.1). GTDB lineage: Bacteria > Bacillota > Clostridia > Oscillospirales > Acutalibacteraceae > Ruminococcoides. Next base: position 11,654 of record CADCAD010000028.1, read on the forward strand.
TTTGGCAGGCACATATTTTTGCTCCGAGAAGCCGTCGGGATACTCGTTTTCGCTGTTTTCAAACACCTCGGTGGCACGCTGTGCCGCGAGCGCGGCGATTTCGTTGAAGTCCTTGCCGCAGAGCTCCGCCTGCGGAACAGCCGCTACGCGCAGCCCTTTGAAGATGAAGGCATAGCCCTTGTAGCCGTTGCCGAAGTCGCCCAGCGAAAAGATTTTCGCCTTTTTGCGCGTGAGCTCAAACTCCTCCTCCAGCGCCTTGAACTCCTCCTCGGAGGCGTTGCGCTGCCGCAGCTCCTTAAACGCCGCGTTGCGGCGCTTCCAATAGTCCTTGGGCGGCGGCTCGTTGACGTCGTGCTCGGCGCTCGCCACGGTTTCCACCAAATACTTTTTGAAGGAGCTGTTGTCCTTGGACTTAAGCGCGCCGGTGATTATCACGGCGTCGGGCTTGTCGTCCGATTTGGCGAGCGAGCTGAGCGTCAGCTTGATGGCAGCGGACTGCAGCAGCGTTTTGTGGATGCTGCGCAGGGTAAAGCCATGCTCGTCGAGCGCCTTTTTCAGCTCGTTTTCGCGCCATGAAATGTCGTCTCGTTCCTGCTTTTTACATACGGAAATAATATCTATGAACACGCAAGACCTTCCTTTCGTGCTTTCGTGCGGTTATGCTTAATATTCAGGGGTAATCTGAGTGATTTTCAGATTTTGCAGGGCTTCCTCTATCAGCGGTTCAAAGCCCGCGCGCTCCTGCGCTTCCCTGACGAATTTCAAAATCGGCTTGGTGCGCGGATGCTTCGGTGTGAACACCGTACAGCAGTCCTCATACGGCTCGATTGAGGTTTCGTAGGTATCAATTTTATAGGCGATGTCGATGATTTCCTGTTTGTCCATGCCAATCAGCGGACGGAACACCACCATATCTGCCGCATCGTCGGTGCAGTTGAGCGCGCCGATGGTCTGGCTTGCCACCTGACCGAGGCTTTCGCCGGTGATCAGCGCGGCGCAGTCGTAGTCATGCGCGATGCGCTCGGTCATCTGCATCATCAAGCGGCGCATGATAATCGTGAACAGCTCCTCGGGGCAGTCGTCGCGCAGCTTTTCCTGCAAAGCGGTGAAAGGCACGGTGATCATGGTCATCGGTCCGGCATAGCGGCTGACCTTTTGCAGCAGGCGCACCACCTTTTCCTCGGCGCGGCGGCTGGTGTAGGGCGGACTGGCAAAATGGACAGCTGTCAGGCGCAGACCGCGCTTTGCCATCATATACGCCGCGACGGGCGAGTCGATGCCGCCGCTGATGAGAACGGCAGCCTTGCCGCCGGTGCCGACGGGAATACCGCCCGCGCCGCGGATGGCGTCGGCGTGCACATAGGCGCCGAAGTCGCGGATTTCCACATACACCGTCACGTCGGGCTGATGTACATCGACGCGCAGGTGCGGATATTCATGCAAAATCACGCCGCCCAGCTCGCGGCAGATTTCGGGAGATTTCAGGGGGAATTTTTTGTCGCTGCGCTTTGCCTCCACCTTAAAGGTCTTTGCGGCGCGCAGCTGCTTTTCCAGATAGACGGGCGCGGCGGCGATCACCGCGTCCATGGTTTTTTCCTCGCACAGCACCGCGCGCGAATAGCTGACAATGCCGAACACGCGGCCGACGCGCTCGCAGGCTTCGTCCAAATCGACGTCCTCGCTGAGCGGACGGACGCAGATGGTGGACTGGGCGGAGGTGATTTCAAACCTGCCCAGCGAATACAGCGCGGTGCGGATATTCTTTTTGAGAACGTCCTCAAACTGGCGGCGGTTCAGTCCCTTAAGAACGATTTCGCCGTCCTTTAATAGCAATATTTCTTTCATAAACCCTCTTTATCGGTGCGCCAACACGCGCAGTCCTGCGGCGATTCCCTCGCACAGCGCGTCGATGTCGGCAGCGGTATTGTATTTTGAAAAGCTGACGCGCAAGGCGCTGTCGGCGCGGTCGCGCGATAGTCCCAGCGCGGAGAGCACATGGCTCGGCTTGCCCTTGGCGCAGGCGCTTCCCGAGGAAACGAACACGTCCCTCTCCTCCAAAAAGTGCAGCATGGTTTCGCTGCGCACCCTTCCGGCGGAAAAGTTGAGCACATAAGGCAGTGCGTTTGCAGGCGAGTTGAGCGCCACGCCGTCGATTTGAAGCAGCTGCTCCCGGGCGTAAGCGTTGAGCCGCTGCACCCTTTCACGGTTGCCCTCAATGTCAAATTCGCCGCAGGCGACGCCGAATGCCGCGATTGCCGGCAAATTTTCGGTGCCCGGGCGGAAGCGCTTTTCCTGCTCGCCGCCGTACTGACGGGGAACCAGCCGCACGCCCTTTTTGACATAGAGCGCGCCTACGCCCTTCGGCGCGTGCACCTTGTGGCCGCTGACGCTGATGATATCCGCGTCCAGCGCCCTTGCCCTGACGGGCAGCTTGCCGAACGCCTGCACCGCGTCGGTGTGGCAGAGCGTCTGCGGATTGGCGGCTTTGACGGCGGCAAAAATGTCGCCGACGGGCATCACAGCGCCCGTTTCGTTGTTGACCAGCATGACCGACACCAAGGCGGTGCTGCCGTCCACTGCCGCCGCAACGTCCTCCGGGTGAATCGTTCCGTCGCTCTGCGGCGTGATGCGCTCCACGGTGAAGCCCTCATCCTCCAAACGCTTTGCCGCCTCGAGCACACTGCTGTGCTCCACGGAGGAGATGATGATTTTGCGCCGCGTGCGCGCGGTGGCGTATGCCGCGCCGAACAGCGCGGTGTTGTTGGCTTCGGTGCCGCCGGAGGTGAAGAACACCTCGTCGGCGCTGACCTTGAGCTGAGAGGCGACCGCCTTGCGCGCCGCTGTCAGCTCGTGCTCCGCTTCCATGCCCTTGCTGTGGAGCGAGGAGGGGTTGCCGTAGACGGTTGTCATTATTTGATATGCCTTGTCAGCCGCCGCGGCGGAAACCGCAGTGGTTGCGCTGTTATCCAAATAATGCTCCAAGCCCTTCGCCCCCATTATGTATATATATTGTTATTATACAACATCACCGCCGAAAAATAAAGTGATAAATTAAACATAATTCGAAAAAATCCGCAAATAATATTGTTGCAAAGGAGAGAAATGTATGACATCACAGGAATATGCAAAAATTGCGCAGCGGCATATGCCCAAAAGCGACACCGCCGTCAACTGCGCGAGGGCGTTTGTGACAGGCGGCGGCATCTGCGCCGCAGGACAGCTTTTGCTGGACGGGCTGACGCAAAGCGGCTGGGAGGAGGACGCGGCAAAGGGCATGGTTTCCGTTATTTTGATAGCCCTCGGCGCGGCGCTGACCGCCCTCGGCGTTTACGACAAGCTCGCGCGCAAAGCAGGCGCCGGCACGCTGGTGCCGATTACGGGCTTTGCCAACGCGATGTCCTCGGCGGCGATTGAGTTTCAGTCCGAGGGCTTTATCACCGGCGTGGGCGCCAAGCTGTTTTCCATCGCAGGTCCTGTGCTGGTGTACGGCGTGACCGCGTCGGTGCTGTACGGCGCTGTTCTGTGGGGACTGCATTTGCTGGGCTTCACCTTTTTTTGAATCTTTCTTATCGACGCCTTTCATGAACAGCGGCATGGAGAAGTTCCTATAGAGTAAAAAACGCCGGTCGGGAAATTCCCAACCGGTGTTTTTTCAATCCTGATAAATTAATAACGTATGCCGTTCATAAGGCTCTGAGGTGTAAGAGCATCGCTCACAGCAGAAGAGGCAGCATCTCCGGCCTGTTTACTTCTAACCGCATTGTTGGTAATCTCGATGGTATGACCCATGTTCATCTGCCACATCAGCTTATACATCATGATGTAGCCGAATGCCATCAGCGCAACCACACAGATTACGGTGAGGAAGAACACGAAATTCTTGTTCTGCGCGGGAACCTCCTCGTATACTTCGGCAAGACCTACCGCGACATACCACAGGAACGCAATACCAAAGAAAATCTGTCCTAAGATACCAAGCGCCATGTAGAACAGACCGCCGATAACCATGGCAATCAGCGGAACAAAGGAGTTAACACCGAAGGAAATGAACGCATCCATAAAGAATTTTCCAGGGTTGATGGGCTTCACAAAGATAAGTGAAATCACCAGCTTAGCACCGATATAGGACAGCGCCATGGTGAGGGTTTCAATCAGGGAGGCCAATACAACAAAACCGAAGTTAAAGGCAAAACTGCGACTGTTAAGGATAACCGCCTGGTTGCCGAAGATACAGCTGTTCACAGCCCACAGGAGGAAGAACATAATGCCCAGAACAATCAACGGAGTGATGAAATCCTTGGCGCGCTGTCTGTCTCTGACCGTTTTCAGCGGTGACTGGAAATAACCCTTTAACGCACCGGCAAAGCCGTTCATCGGATTATTGGCAGGACGCGGACGAGCAGGCGCCGCATAGCCGGGCTGCTGATAACCCTGCGCCTGATAGGGCTGCTGATAGCCGCCCTGCGCCTGACGCTCCGCAACCGCACCGGGGCAGTTGCAAACGGCGTTGTCGGGAATTTGATTGCCGCAATGTTTACAATATTTCATACCACAATCTCCTTTTCATACTAAAATAGAAATTTGTAAACCGGGTAAGCTGAATACAGCTTAGGGAATCATATCCCCAAGACCGCCCAAGCTGTACATGGAGCCGGAGGAAAGATACTGACCGAAAACGCTTTTCAGCTTTTGCTCGTCAATGTTTTGGTCGGTGACACCGCTAAAGTACCAACTGCCGTCCTCCTGCGCAAATGCAACGCTGAGCTCACCCACATTTATATTACCAAAAGACAAGTCGCCTGTCAAGACGGTTTTGCCATCTTCCGTGTTTTCCTCTTTGACACTAAAGGTAATCATGCAGTCCGCTTTTTTATGAAGCAAGCGCAGCGTGTCATCAAAAATGGCAAAAACCTCGTCCTCGGGCTCGCTGTCGCTTGTGAAAAAGAGCTTGGCATAGCCGGGCATCGCAGAGGAGGCAAGCTTGAGCTTGCTTTTGGCGGAGGGCGCCACCATCAACCGATACAGCGAGCGCGAATCGTTGCTGTTAATCGCATTGACAATCGCCTGCGCCGCCGCGCGCGGATTGCCGTTATTATACTTGGTGCAGCTGCGCACGCCGAAGATGACGCCCAGCACGCCGCCGGCAACCGCCAGCACCGCCGCGATAATGACGATAATCAATACTGCTTTTTTCTTGCCCTTCTTGGGCGGCTGTGCGTATGGCTGTGCAGCGTAGCCGTAGGGCTGCTGACCGTAGGGATTGGGCTGTTGGTCATAGCCGTAGGGCTGCTGTGTGTATCCGTTTTGCTGTTGGGCATAGCCGTAAGGTTGCTCCTGATAGACAGGCTGTGTGTACGGCTCCTGATAGGCAGTCTGCGCAGCCTGCTCCGGCTGCTGTGCAGGCTGTTCAACCGTCTGCTGTGTGCCGCATGCCGGACAGAATTTTGCGCCGGGCGCCAGCTCTTTGCCGCAATTGATACAATTCATATGGTTGTCTCCTTTGTTTGAAATAGTTTATGAATTTCGGGAGCGTTGAGCTCCTCACCAATGACGATGATAATTTCCTGACCGAGCGCGGTTGGGCGCATCGACAGATTGCCGGCGGTGGCGTTGAGCTCCAGCCAGCCGTCGCCGTCGCGGGCAAAGCCCTTGACGCGGAACACCCTGCCGCACGCGGAGGACGCAAACGCCTGCCGCGTTTTTTCCTTCAGCTCCTGCGCGGTAAAGGCTTGGTTCATGATATAAACCGACGAAAAACCGCTGTCGTCGGTGGTGCCGCGCTTGATATAGCTTTCGCTTACCCAGCCGCTGTTTTGAATCCGTTCAAAGTCGCTGTCGCCGAGGCTGTCCCAGTCCTTGGCAAGCACGCAATCGCGTATGCTGCGCCGACAACCGATGTCCGCCAGCGCGCTGTCAATGCGCGCAACGGTTGCCTGCACCTGTTCGTCGCTGCAAAGCTGCGTTTTGCTCAGCACCACAACGCCTGCGTTTGCCGCCTGCGACGCCAGAAGATACGCCGCGTCGGGACTGAGCGCCTGCTCCAAATCGGCGTTGACCACCGCAATCACGCTGCCGATTTCATACCAGCGGTCAAGCGGCTCCTCATAGAGCACATCAAAGAATTCATCTACATCAAACACGCCCGACGGCTCAATCAGCACGCGGTCATAGCCGCTCATGCCCAGCGCAATCAGCTTTGTTTTAAAGCGGCGGCGGTGACAGTCGGCGTCGCACGCTCCGGCAACCATGTCCAGTCCGCAGCGCTCGCTTTCCAGCTCGTTTAAAAACAGCATATCCACATTGACCGCGCCGTGGTCGTTTTCAAGAATACCGATTTTCTGACCGCTGTCCAGCAGATACCGGGCATAGCGCTTTAAAAAGGTGGTCTTTCCCGAGCCGAGAAAGCCCGTGATTAAATCGACTTTTATCATAGCCGCCATATCTCCTGAAAAATTGTTCTGATAGTATTATAATCTTTTTTTGGCGGATTGTAAACAAGAAAACTTTTTTTTTCGCGGAAAATTGCACAAGAATTGACAAAATATTGAATTGATTGTACAATATTATCGGGAGATTGGAAACACACAGGAGTTGATTCACCATGGCTAATGATGACCGCAAACGCAACGGCAATCCCCCGCGTATTCAGCATTATTTCGGGCAGCCGCCCGTACAGCCGCATAAACAGGCGCAGCGGCAAGCGCCTTATCCGCCAAACGGACAGCTTTCGCCCGGTTTTTCGCCCGACGACGGCTTTGTGGATATTGCACAGACAGAACCGCCCGAGCAGAAAAGCAGCACCGCCATGATTATCGCGGTAATCGCGGCGGTGACGGTAGTGCTTGCCGCGGCAGGCGTTTTGATATACCTGTTCTTTTTCAGCGGCGGCCACGGCAAGCAGGCGCCGTCTGCGCCGCCCACAACCGCAGCCACACAACCTGCCACGGAAGCCACCGGCGAAACACAGCCCTCCACAGCCAAAAAGGAAGTCAAAATGGTCACCATGCCTGCTATTGAGGGCTTGAGCGAAACCGAGGCATATTTGGCGCTGAACGCCGCCGACGTGCGCTATAAGGTGCGCCGCGAATACAGCAACGAGGTGGCAATCAACTACGTCATTTCGCAAACCCCGGCGGCGGATGAAAGCTTTCCGCGAGCCGACGGCGCTGTTATTGTGATTTCCAAGGGCAAGGAAAACGAGATTCATACCTCCCCCACTAATCCAAAAACCACCAAGCCTAAGGAAGAAGCCTCCGCCGGCGCCACTAAGCCGGCGCAAAGCGGCGACTATTTGCTTCCCGGCTCTGACAGCACCTACCTGAGCGAAAGCGACCTGACGCACCTTGACCGCGAAAAGCTGAATTTGGCGCTGAATGAAATCTTTGCCCGTCACGGCAGACGCTTCAGCGACGCCTCTATCCGCGCCTATTTTGAATCCAAAAGCTGGTACAACGGCACGGTGTCGCCCTCGGACTTTGACATGAGCGTGCTGAACCAATATGAATTATATAACCTCAACCTGATTTCTGCGTATCAGGAGGATTTGGGATACCGATAAACCTTTTAGGAGAGTAGAACGATGCAACAGTATTGCTATCACTGCATGAAGCCGCTGGACGCTTCACCGGTTTGCCGTTTTTGCGGTCACTCAAATGAGCAAGCGGCAAACGCCGAGCCCTATCACGTCACCCCCGGCACCCTTTTATCCAACCGCTATCTGGTGGGCGACAGCCTCGGAGAGGGCGGCTTCGGCATTACCTATATCGGCATGGACACCACGCTGGGCAAGCGCGTGGCAATCAAGGAGTTTTATCCTTCCGGCGCGGCTAACCGCACGAATGTGGTTTCCGAAGAAGTGATTATCTCCAAAAACAAAGAGGACTTCTTCCGCAAGGGCGTCGCCCGCTTTTTGGAGGAAGCCAAAAATGTCGCCCGTTTTTATGACGAGGAGGGCATTATTGACGTCCTCGACTATTTTGAGGAGAACAACACCGCCTACATCGTGATGGAATTTATCGACGGCAAAACCCTGAAGGATTGCGTCAACCAAAACGGCAAGTTCCGTCCCGACAAGCTCATTGAGCTGCTGATGCCGGTGATGCAATCGCTCGCCTTCATCCATCAGCGCGGCATTATTCACCGCGACATCAGCCCCGACAACCTGATGCTTAGCAGCCGCGGCAAGATGATTTTGATGGACTTCGGCTCGGCGCGCTACTATACCAACGAGGAACGCGAGATGTCGGTTATCCTCAAGCAGGGCTTCGCGCCGATTGAGCAATACAGCCGCAACACCGAGCAAGGTCCCTACACCGATGTGTACGCCCTGTGCGCCACGATTTATTCCTGCATCACCGGCACCATTCCCGTTGACAGCTTGGACAGAATGGTGAATGATACGCTGCAGCCCCCGTCAAGGCTGGGTGTTCCGATTTCACCGCAGCAGGAAGCCGCCCTCATGCACGGCCTAGCCGTCAAGGCGGCTGACCGCACACAGAGCATGGACGCGCTGATTCGGGAGCTGACAGCGCCGTATCAAACCGCGCATATTCCGGCGCAAAATCTTAAGCAAGCAGCGCCGGTGCACCGTCCGGCGCAGGCACAGCCGGTTCAACAGCTAACGCCGAGCTATCGCCCGGAACAGCCGAGAATGAATCAGGCGACGCCGAGCTACCGCCCCGAGCAGCCGCCGTATCAGCCCGCCGCACCGCAGGCGGTCAACAAGAAACCGACTGCCATTATCATCGCGGCAATCGCTGCGGTGGTGGTTATCGCAGGCGCCGTGGTGGGCATTGTGCTGGGCACACAGAGCTGTTCCAAAGACGGCGGCAGCGCCTCCTCCGCCGCGGCGGGCATTGTGCAGGGCACACAGAGCTGGTCCAAAGACGGCGGCAGCGCAGGCAGCGCCTCCTCCGCCGCGGCTGTTAACGTTCATCAAATCACCGGCAAAACCGGCGTCGTGCTGGCAACAGACAGCGCCATCAACACCGCCGACGCCGATGCGCAAAGCAAGCTGGAATCATTTATGAATCCGGAAGCAGCTGATCTGAAAAGTCAACTGGAGTCCAACGGCAAGGAAACTGCATACGTTTATGTCACAGGCAACACCATCGTCATTGAGGAAGCAGTGAAGGGAGAACTCAGCCAAACCGCTGCCGAGGAATATTTGTCGAAATATGCCTCAAGCTTCAACTCGTCACAGGCAAAAAGCGATACAGGACTGGACGAAATCATCGTGGTTTGGGCGGTTGTCAGCAAGGACAACACGCTGCTCGCCGCTTCGGTTATGAAATAACGGATTTTCCGCACAAACAAAGCACAGCCGGGCGGCTGTGCTTTTTCTATTGCAAATTTGCCGCGGCTGCGGTATAATACAAACATCATTTGATTTGAAATCACTATCAGAATAAAATAGGAAGATGTATATGCAAAAATATTGTTTTCACTGCATGAAGCCGCTGGAGGCGTCGCCCGCCTGCCGTCACTGCGGCTATAACAACGTCAACCGCCTGCCGAAAAAACCCTATCAGCTGCACCCCGGAACGGTGCTCCATCAGCGCTATCTGACGGGACTGGCGCTCGGCGAGGGCGGCTTCGGCATTACCTACATCGGTCTGGACATCACGCTCGGCAAGCGTGTGGCAATCAAGGAGTTCTTTCCGCTGGGCATCGCCCAACGCGTTCACGCACAGTCCCCTGCCGTGGAGGTCATGCTGCCCGAAAAGGCGGACTTCTTTGCGCGCGGCGTAGAGCGGTTTTTGTCGGAAGCCAAAAGCGTTGCCGCCTTCACCGAGGAAGAAGGCATTGTGGATGTGCTGGACTACTTTCAGGAGAACGGCACCGCCTATATTGTCATGGAATACCTGGAGGGCAAAACCCTGCGTGAGCTGGTCGCCGCCAACGGCAAGTTTCCTGCCGACAGGCTGATTGCCCTGACGCTTCCCGTCATGCAATCTCTCAGGGCGATGCACGCGCAGGGCATGATTCACCGCGACATCAGCCCCGACAACCTGATGCTGACGAAAAACGGCGATTTAAAGCTGATGGACTTCGGCTCGGCGCGCTTTTATATGAGCAGTGAGCAGGGCAAGGAGATTATGCTCAAGCCCGGCTACGCGCCCGAGGAGCAGTACCGCCGCAACAGCCGCCAAGGTCCCTACACAGACGTTTATGCCCTGTGTGCCACCATCTATGCCTGCATCACGGGCATTGTTCCGATGAACAGCCCCATCCGCATGAACACCGATACCCTGAAGCCGCCGTCGCAGCTGGGCGTGCGCATTACGCCGCAGCAGGAATATGCCCTCATGCACGGGCTGGCGCCCACGGCGCAGTACCGCACCCCCGACATGGAGCAGCTGGTGGCGGAATTCACCGCGCAGCCGCGCTACACGCCGTCCGCACCGCCCGCGGAAGCCGCACCGACGAAAAAGAAAACCAATACACCGCTGATTGTCACCATCATTATCCTGTCTGTACTGTTGGTTGCAGGCGGCGTCGCGCTGGGTATTTTCCTTTTCGGCAACGGCAGCGGCGGCGATGACCAATTGCCCTCTGCCCCGTCGGGCACCACCGCAAGCACAGCGCCTGCGACGGCGCCTTCTACCGCCGCTCCGACGCAGCCCACCACCGCGGCACCGACGGAAGCGCCGACGGAGCCAACCACCGCGGCGCCCACAGAGCCGCCTACGGAAGCACCCACGGAGCCGCCGGAAACCACCACGCCTGTCACCACGCACACCGTCACCTTTATTAACTGGGACGGATCGACCATCAGCACACAAACCGTGGAGGACGGCAAAGCGGCAACCGCGCCGCCCGATCCCGTGAAACCGGAGGATGAATACTATACCTATCAATTCGTCCGCTGGGCTAACAGCTTTGACAACATCACCTTTGATTTAGTGGTGGCGCCGGTTTTTGAACCGGTTTTGAAGGAAAAAAACCAAAGCTCCACCGGGGAATAGTACCACTTTTCCGATACACCAAAAACGGGGTTGGCTCATATGAGCCAACCCCGTTACAGTTTGTCGAAAAACTAACTTTTCTATTTCAATGATAGCAAAATTTTATGCTGACGTTTGAAAGGCTCCCTCGCGGTGAGGGAGCTGTCGCCGTCAGGCGACTGAGGGTGGGTATTTCCAATCGCATAGCGATTGGAAATTTGCCTTTTGGCAAAGCCAAAAGGCACCCCTCCTCCGTCACGCCGCGTTGCGGCGCGCCACCTCCTCCACCACGGAGGAGGCTTTCACTTTGTCAA
>CADCAD010000029.1:0-13431 GCA_902799325.1 uncultured Ruminococcus sp.
GCATCGCTGAGGGCGTTAATTTGCAGACAGATAGACGCCGCAAATGCCGCAATACCGGAAGCGAGCTTGACAACAAAGGTCTGCATGGAGAAGATAACGCTTTCATCACGGCGCTTGTTCTTCAGATAGCCGTAGTCAACGGTGTTGGCAAGGAACACAGTGGTCAAAACAGACATAATACCGTTGGCGGCAAAGATACAAAAACCCGGAATAAAGAGCAGATACACGTTGCTCATGTTGACAAAGGATAGCCCGAGTAACACCGCATAGCCTGCCATAGCAGTGGCAAGTCCGACATAGAAAATCTTGGTGTTGGACATAAATTTGCGGAGCAAGGGATAGAACGCCATCATCGCCAACACCTGCACAGCGCCGCCGAACATATTAAACAGCGTGTAATCGTTAAACCAGCCGGTGCCGCCGAAATCGTATTTGAAGAAATAGATGACGAGGTTGGAGGTGATATAAATAGCGCAGTTAATCAGCACAATGGCAATGACAACCGTCAGCGCCTGATCGTTGTGCACCAACGCCTTGAACATTTGACCGACGGAAACGGTTTTCATTTCCGCAGTGGATTTTTCCTTAATGCTGATGCAGGTTAAAACCGTGAAAAGCACAAACAGCAACGCAACCGCGAGCGAGAACCATTGAAAACCGATACGCTCGATTTCGTTGGCGGTGGTGCCGCCGAACAGTTTGCCGAGGTTTTGAACAGCAATCATGGTGACGATGGTAACAATTGCCGAGCCGACGCCTGCCGCTGAACGCGCCAGCGTGGTGAGGTTTTCACGCTCTTTGCCGCCTTCGGTAAAAGCAGGAATCATCGACCAATAGGGAATATCCATCATTGTGTAAGTAACGCCCCATACAATATAGGCGATCGCCGCATAAGCCGTCAGTCCGCCGACATCCAGCGACGGCGGCGCCGAGAACATCAAGAACAGCACAACCGCATTTGTCAGGGTGCCGATGAGCAGCCACGGGCGGAACTTGCCCCAACGGGTTTTGGTTTTTGCCACCACAACGCCCATAATCGGATCGTTGAAGGCGTCGAAAATACGCGCAATCAGCAGGATAACGCCCATCGCAAAGGCGCTGACGCCCATGATATCTTGAAAATAGTACAATACATAGCTGGCGGAAAGCATATAGACCATATCCTTTCCCACTGCGCCGAGCGCATAGGAAATCTTTGCCCTTCCGCTTAATTTGTTACCGGATTTCATTGTCGCTCTCTCCTTCTTTTGGTTGTTTGAGTCCCATCGCAATTTCAACGGCCTTGTACGCGCCATCATAAAGCCCGGTGGCTTTGTTGATTAAGATAGCTTCACACATGCCGCGCAGCAGGGTGTCCTCGTTCATAAACAAGTCCACCATTTGCAGCGTGTGCGGAATGTCCTGACACTCAAGACTGCCGTCGCCGAACTCGGACGAATGGATGGCGCCCCATTTTTCGTGGCCGCCGATACGCTTCAAAAACAGCTTCGGCACCGGATAAAACGCCAGCTCGCTGGGCTTTGTCAGCAGCACATCCGACGAGCGAATCAGCAGATTGGTGCAGTAAACCGCTTCAAAAATATTGCTGTGCCAGAACGCGTGAATTCCCGTCACATCGCCGTCGAGCGCCTCGGCGCAGAAGGCGGTGGTGTCGTCCCAGTCACCGAAGTGCGTGGTGCTCAGCGCCTCCAGCTGCGGAATCTGCGCGCAAAGCTCTGTCCAAACCTGCTTATAGTCGCCGACGTTGATATACAGCGCCGCGCGGTTTTCGCGGATGGCAGGCATCAAGTGCTTAATCACCGCCGCAAACAGCTCGCGCTGGGCGCCTGCGCCGCCGATTGTCAGCAAAAAGCGCATGGGCTTGCCGCTTTCCTTGCGGTCAAGTCTAGCCGCACAGTCCTGCTCCAGATTGGCAACCAGCTCGTGGTCGATGTAGTGACCGACATATTGCAGGCTGTCGGCAGGCATGGGCTTGAGCACCTTTTTCTTTGCCATGCCGTTGAGGATACGGTAGCCCATGTAGGACTGCCGCGTCTGAATCAAATGCACCGAGCCCTCCGCGAGATGCAGCGCCATCGGCCAGTTGTCGGGAATGGCGTTGACCACGTGCTGCATACCGGCGTGCAGCGCCGCCTGCGCAGGCCATACATGCGTGCCGATTACGGGTATTTCCTTTGGCACGTTTTTGAAAACCGGCGCCATCAGCTCGGCGTTCTTTTGATCTGCCGCGTTATAGGTCAGCTGACGGAAGCCCTCATAGTTGAGCGGCTCCCAAATGAATTTGTTAAACAGCCGGCTCTTTTGCGACAGCCGCGAGCCGAGCGAATACAAATCGTTTTGCGCGCCGATAACCTTGGTGCAGGTGGTGCCGGAAAACGAGTTTAAATCCATCCAGTAGGGCGTGTAGCCCATCGCGTGCGCGGCGGACGCCATGGCGATGGAAATGCGGTAGTGACCGAAGCCCATGCGGATGTTGCCGACGATGATTCCCTTTTCCGTGTCAAAGGGAATCTCTCCCTCCCCTTCTGCCACGCGGATATCCTGCACGCCGAGCGGTGCAAACAGCGTGCCGTTGTTGACGAGCTTGGCAGGATAATCGGCGCTGCTGTCGTCGCCGTATTTCTTTTGATATTTTCTCTTGCTTTTCAGCGCCTTATGATACGCCTTTTGGCTGATGACGTTGCCGAAAATCAGCTTGGAACGGTCTGTCATAAGTCCTCCTTTCAAATGCGGAAGCAAATTTGAAAAAGCACAAACAGCTTCTTTTGTTTACAACATTTTATCAATAATCCCTCAACAATATACTATCGTTTTGTTGATTGTCACTATATTACTTCTATCATACCATACAACAGTGAAAAAATCAATCACAATCGCGCATGTTCGAGCAATTTTGAAAATATCCGGCAGCAAGCTAAAACAAGGAGCCGACGCCACACTCGAAATGAGAAATGGAGTCAGCTCCTTGCTTTTTATGTTGTATTATACTCTAAGCACATTACTATTCCTTCGGGGACAACACGCCTTGCCGGTACAAATCGAGCAGGGCGCACAAGTCGCCGATTTCGCTTTGCAGCGCGGCGCCGTCGTCGGTGTCAAACACCAGCATGCGCCGCTGTTCGGTTTCCACAATCTCGGAATCCGAGTGGATATCGCTGTTGTCAAGCAGCGCCGCCTCCAGGCTTTCAAAGGGGCGGTGCGCCTTGAGCCGCAAGCCGTGCGAGTTGTAAATCAGCGTGTAGCCGGCGATGCCCGTGGTGGCGTGATAGTTTTTGCAGAAGCCGCCGTCAATCACCAGCAGCTTGCCGTCGGCGCGGATGGGCAGCTCGCCCTTGACGGTGCGCACCGGCGTGTGCCCGTTGATGATGTGCGCCGCGTCGCCGTGCAGACCGAATTCCGCCAAAATCCGCTCACAGACCTCTTTTTGATAGTAAAAGCGGTAGTAAGGGTTCTTTTCCTCGCGGCGCGCGTTTGCGTCGTCGATATAGACGTGCTCAAACGCCTTGGTTTTTCTGCCGTTCAGCGGTGAATTGCCGCCGCACCGCAGGTACCACATCAAGTCCAAATCCTCCTGCGCCTTGTGCCGCTTGGTAAACGCGGCGCGCGCACGCTCCTCTGCCATATCAAACAGCGCCTTGCCGCTATAGCTTTTTCCGAACAGACTGACCGCCTGAAAATCGCCGTTTTCGTCCAACGGCACACAGCCGTGATAGAGCAGGTTGCCGTTGTGCACGCGGTACATGCCGCCGCGGTCATACAAAAAGTCGATATGCAGCCGCAGCTTGCGGCTGCCGGTAAACGCCTCCGTCAGCTCGTCCATCACCGCCTGTTCGCCCGGCGTCAGCGCATAGGGGTTGGCGGCGTCGAGCGTCGGGAACTGCGTTTCGTTCATGGGATATTCCGTGCCGTCAATGCACACGGTATGCCGCTCCGAATTAATTTTGTCAAGCAGCAGGCGGTCGTCCATCTCAAAGCAGGGGTTGCGCAAAATCAACTGCCCCTCCAGCTTGAACTGCATGACCGCAACGGCGGCTGCCGCCGCTTCCATCGGCGGGCGGTCGGGATAAAGCCGCTCGGCAAAAAGCGCCAGCGCGCGCAGGCTGATGCCGTAGCCGCTTTCCAGCGTGCGCTCCGCGTGATAGTGCAGGCAGTTGTATACCGCACCTGCCACGCAGACCTCGCTGCCGCAGGCGGCGCCCATCCAGAGGATATCGTGGTTGCCCCACTCGATGTCAACGGCGTTGTGCCGCAGGAGCAAATCGAGGATTTTGTCCGCCGCGTCGCCGCGGTCGAAGATGTCGCCGACGATGTGCAGGCGGTCAACCGCCAGCCGCTTGATCAGCCCGGCAAGCGCCGTAATAAAATCCTCCGCGTCCAGGCTGATGATGGTGTCGAGAATGTTGTTGTGATACCTCACTTGGTTGTCGTCCTCGTCCTTTTGGGCGTGCAGCAGCTCGTCGATGATGTAGGCATAGTCCGCAGGCATCGCCTTGCGCACCTTGGAACGCGTATATTTGGAGCTGAGCAGGCGCGCCAGCTCCAGCATTTTTTCCAGCGCGTCACGGTACCACGCAGCGTCCGGCACACCCTCCCTTTTCAGCAGGCGCAGCTTTTCCTCGGGGTAATATATCAGCGTGCACAGCTCCTTGATGTCGTGGTGGCTGAGCGTGTCGCCGTAGAGCATTTCCACCTTTTCGCGCACCACACCGGAGCAATTGTTGAGAATATGGCAAAACGCCTCGTACTCACCATGCAAATCGCTCATAAAATGCTCGGTGCCCTTGGGCAAGTTCAAAATCGCGTTGATGTTGATAATCTCGCGCGTCAGCGCGCGCTCGGATGGATATTTTTCCGCCAACAGGCGCATGTATTTCATCATCTCATCGGTCATGTCATCGCCTCCCTTATTGATTTTATTATAAATCATTCGGCGCGGCTTTGCAATTCTTTTTCAACAAAAAACAGCCGGGGAAATTCCCGGCTGCGCCTGATTTTCTGTTATACTGCCCGCGGCGTGGCGTCCAAGTCCCAGTGGAACCAGCTGTAGTAGGTGTCGTCAAGGACGCCGAACTGCTCGTCCGCCTTGCGGATGGTGAACTTCTGCGCGTCATAGTGCCGCCAGCCCTCCTCGGTTTTGGTCAGGCACCACGAGTGCACGCCTGCACACTCATAGGCGCTCTCGCCCACCAGCCGCAGGGTTTCACAGCCGCAGCGGTTGTAGAGATAGCAGAGCATCGCCGCGTGGGTGTAGCACGAGCCGCGCTCGGAATTGAAATAGTCCACGCAAAGCTTTTCGGTGGTGTCGTCCTCATTGGTGTAATAGGCAATTTTATATATACAAAGTCGAACAGGGCGCGCTTGTCTGTGCCGACCTTGAAAATCAAATCATCCGCCATCACCGGCAGGGTTTCAAGGGTGTAATCGGTATAGTTGACAACCTCCTCCACCGCCTTGTTATATATCCATCCAAAGCTGTCGCCGCACCTGACCTTGCGCCATCTGCCGTCGCTGCTTGCGCCGTACTCCTGCACGGCGGTGCCGGCAGGCACGTCTTGCAGCTTGGGCGCGCTCCACGCTGCGTCCGCCGTCAGCACGGTGTCCGCAATCGTGGTGCGCTCGGTAAAGCCGGTGTTGTCGAGCACAGTGATGTTCAGCGCGGCGCTGCAGCCATTGTAGCAGGACGCCGTCACGATGACGCTGCCAACGGCGTCGGCAACCGCCGTGCCGTCGGGTGAAACGCTGACAATAGCGCTGTCGTCAGAGCGGAACGCGGCGACGGCAAAGCCCTCGTTTTCCTTTTCAGGCAGCAGATACAGCGCTGCCTGCTCGCCCTTTTGCAGGATAATATCGCTGTTGCGGAAGGTGACGGCGGAAGGCGCTGCCTTGACGGTAACATAGCAGCTTTTGCCGCCGTGCGACAGCGTGGCATATCCCTCGGCAACAGCCTTGACGCTCTCCCCGTCAACCGTCAGCACATCGGTATTGTCCGAGGCATAGGCTTCGCCGGAGGGCAAGCCGCAAACCTCGCCGACGCCCATCGTCAGCATGGTGGTGTCTGCGTCCAATGCAGGCGTCGCCTTGGGCGGTTCACTTGCGGCACTCGCAGCTGTCGGCTGCAGCGTTTCCGATTTGTCGTCCGGAAAATATAAAAATGCGCAAAACGCCGCCACACCTGCCGCCAGCACTGTCAGGGGCAGAAGGATGAACAACAGTATTTTATCTTTACTTCGTTCCATACCCGGACTTCCTAACTCCGAAAGATTTTATATTATTATATCCCGTTTATATGCGGTTTGCAACAAAAACGCGGCAGATAGTAAGCAATATCCGCCGCGAATTTTATTCTATTACCCCATAGCCGGTCAGCGCAAAGCGACTAATCGCTAAATTTTCCAACGGCGCCCCGAAGGGCACGCCGTCTTTTACGCCTGCGCGGTCAATCAGCACACTGTTTCCGTCAAAGTCGGGGTGCACCAAAATTTCGGTATTGTCCATAACGTCCGCGCCGCCCATCCGCCGCAGCGAGGCGAAAAACGCGGTCGTCACAAAGCCTTGTCGGCGGATTTCCGCGTTGATTTCCGCCGCGTACGCCGCGTCGATATTGTCGCCCAAATTGCGGCACAGGCGGATTTTGCGAATTTCGTGCGCACGGCAAACACGCAGCACCAACGGCAGCACGTGCCGCGCGGTGTGGATATAGTGGTGGGAGTCGGCGTGCGTCGGCACAATGCCGAGCTGCGCCAGCCTGTCCGCCTGCGCGCTCAGCTCGCGGCAAACCGCGTCCTGCTCCCGGGCGGAAAGCGACTGCTGCCAATCGTAGTCCTTATGAAACCGCCCGTCGCGGACAAACTGCGCACAGCGGCAAATCTCCTGCGTCAGCGGCTTGCCCTCCGTCAGGGTAAAGTGGATGCCCAAGCGATCCAAAAAGCCCTCCTGCCGCGCCAGCGCCGCCGCTTCTTCCACATACGCGCCGTTCGCCATGACGGTCGCGTCGGTAATCAGCCCCAAAGCAAACGCCTGCGCAATCGCGCGCGAGCAGCGCTCGTTCATTCCAAAATCGTCTCCGTTGATAATCACCTGTGGTTTCATGGCGCCCTCCGTGTCGTTGATACCCTTATTGTATCGAACTTTCCGCGCCCTGTCAATCGTCACCCGGCGAGATTTGATAAACGCAAAAACAGCCCGAAGTGTCGCTCCGGGCCGTTTTGCTTATCTTGCAGTCAATTTTATTGCAGCAGCTTTTCGCCGACGGGATAGTCCACGGCATATTCCGCCAAATATCTTTGCAGCTCTGTCGCGTCGTCCACAGAGACATCGCCGTCGCCGTCAACATCAGCGGCATGGAAGCAGATGCCCGTCAAGGGCTCCAGCTCCGCCGCGTGGCGCTGAATCGCCGTCACGTCATTGACGTTGACATAGCCGTCGCCATTCGCGTCGCCGAGCTTGCCGCCGTCGAGGAGCACATAGGGAATGTTCAGCTCTTTAGCATACTCATATCCATAGGAACCGTACCACACGCCAAGGGTGAGGTTGGGGTCGTTAGCAAAAGCAGACTGCGCTATGCTTTTCACACTTGCAGGGATCTCAATATACTCCAAGGAGGTGCATTTTGCAAACGCCCACGGATTGATAGTCTCGACAGTGTCGGGAATATTCACTTCCGCCAGTGACGAGCAATTTAAGAAGCACTGATTTGGTATTTCGGTGATATTGGCGTTTATCACGACTTTGGGTAAGGATGAACATCCCTGAAACGCACATTCGTTGATTATTGTGACCGACTCCGGGATGATAAATTCTGTATCAAGTCCGGTGCAGCCATAAAAGGCGTTCATACCGATCCTGTTCAGCTTTGTTGCCTGTGAAAGATCAACGGCTCTTAGCTCTGTATTTCCCTCAAGAGCATAATTACCCACAGATATAAACTTTCTTTCATTAACTTCATAAGGTAAAGTAAATGAATCTGAGCGATTATCCCATCCGACGAGAGAAATCGAATAGTTGTCAACTAAGGTATAGGAAAAACCGTAATACTGATAAACAGTTTCTGCTCCGGCGTAAAAAACAGTGCACAAAGCGAGCAACACCGATATCATGCATAATGATATACTTTTGAAAATCTTCATGTGTATCACCTGGTTTAAGCAATACGGGCAGCGCAGAAGCGCTGCCCGCTTTTTGAATAATATTATTCTTCGGGACCTTCTTCGCCGCCGTCGGCAAAACCCTCAGGGTTGCTGTGATCAGCGCGCGTGTCCATCATCGCGTCAAACCTGAATTTAAGCAGATCAAATTCGGGCTCAAGATATTTTCTCTTCATTAAAACCCTCCTTAACTAGTTACTCCATCGTAACCTCTTCCATCAGCGTAATTCGCTATAGTAGCGATGTCGTAAATGGAGTAGTATACAGGATTACTTACAACTACGGCTCCGCTTGCATTTCTCAGATAAGCATAAGCTCTGTAAACCTTGTTCTTTCTGACAGTAGGCTCAAGAGAGCTGTGACTGATGTTTGGCAAACTGTAGTAGTAGTTGAGTCTGTTCTTGTTGTCAAGCTCAGCCAATGTGAATTCGGACTTCAAGAGATTACCTGATGATTTGCTGGATGTATTTGCGATGAATGTTTTAACAGCATTGACATCCTCACTGCTGCTGTAATTATCCTGATAATACTGCTGCGTTTTTTCCTGATACAAACCTGTGGAAGTATTAATGGGAAGATCGCCTACGGTTTCAACGATCAAGCCGGGCGTTAAACCGGTGTTTGTGCTTGTGTTAAGCTGCAGATCATTGTAGGTGAAAGAAATCAGGAAGTCGGTGTAGATCCTGTCGCCGCCGTTGTGGTAGCTGTTGGGAACATTACCTCCGCTGGTTGCTGCGATCTTCAATGTATCGGAATCTTTTGTCCACTGTGTACGGGAGTTCTCCATAAAGTTGATAGAAGCTGTACCGCCGCCTGTTGCAGCATTATCGTCGTTCAGCGCCATCTGTGAAGGAGAAACATAGCTGTCATTGTTATATACAGCCTTGATAATAGAATCTTGATACAGCGTCAGGTTGAAGGTTTGTGAATAACACTTCGTATAAAGTGTTCTGGAGGTTTTGTCAGTCGGCTGGGTATAAACCTCCCAGTAGCTGAAGTACTTGTAATCACGGGTATCACTATCCGCTGTCTTCGAACCTTTCACCAAGATTTTCTGGGGCGCCTGTACGTACTTTTGGCTGATCGTGTAATGACCGCCATACGGTGTACGCCAAGAATCACTTCTCTGTCCATAAGTCTGATGATCAGTCTTTACAACATCATCGTTTTCGTTCTTATCAGCGACAAGCTGTCTGCTGTACGCTGTGTCATAGGGTAATTCAAACAGAACATAAACCGGGTCGCTGGCGCTTGACAATCCTTTTACGATGTAGGTGATCGTTCTGGTGGATTCTTTGATTTTGATCGCCATATCGGATTCTTTGTGTGTTGCACTCTTAAGAGCGGTATTCCACGTCATGTTGGTCTTAAAGCCGTTCTCATAAGGCGCATGAGCGTAGATAAACGCATCTCGAGCATCTTTTGATGTGAAATCAGGAATTGTATCTACAGTTTGGCCCTCTTCATTGTCACCGGTCGTCTTTGCTGTCATTTGACTCCATTCGCTCTCGGTGAAGGGAACGGTATCTGTAACATATTGCATATTATTATACAGTCCTCTGTAGCTCAATACGTCGAAGATCATTCTCCACTTCCATGTTGCGAGCTTGGAGTAGAAGGGCATATTGGTTACATTTTGCACCTGAGTGGATGAATCAAACAAGTTCCTTATCGGGAAAGTGATCGTAGCGGTGTTGTTTGCCGTATCAACCGTCACCGTTGCGCTCAGCCCCAGTGTACCGGAACCTGCAACCAACTGAGCAATGGTATCGGATGTCACCTGCTCCCAGAAGCTATCCATTACGGTAGCGCCGTTAGCGGGCACTGTGCGCAGAGTGATCTCAAGGTCGTATGTTGAATTATGCTTGATGTAGGTCGGGCTGATCTCGAGCGCTCCCGAGGTTTCAGCGTAGGAATAAACATCTGTGTTGCCGTTCTTGATTTTTGCGGAAGCGTAACAGGTACCAAATCCTTCAGTAGCGCTGTGCAGGTCGTGAGTGATGGTAAGCGCGCCCAGGGTATTTCTGACAACCAAATCCACATCGCTCGTACCTATGGTGAACTGCTCGCCGTTGACGATCGTGGTAGCTGAACCGGACTTTTCACCTGTCAGCGTGGTCGAGTTATAGGCATAGTCATCATTGGAAAGTATCTCTGTGACCTGCACCTTTGCGTTTTCGGGAACCTCTTCGATCTCGATCAGCTGACCCGCCTTCACGGTGATTTTACCTTCACCGGTAAGCTGTGTACGAACGCCGTCAACGTCGCAGTACAGCGGATAAGCGATATACTGATCAAAGCCGCTATCACCCGTATAATCAAAATCAAACTTGATTTGGAAGGTGAAATCGGTTGTCGTATCGGTTGCGCCTGTAATCTCCTTCTTCAGCGTCAGCGTATGCGCAGTCATATAGTTTTCAAAGCGCGCCTTGATGTTCGTGTTCTCTATGCTGGTTGTAACCGTTGTAGTTGGGTTAAAATGGAAGGTATAACCGCTTGAATTATCGCCGGTGGCGGTAATGGCTTGATTATTATTCGCCTGATCCCATACGGAGAACACCGGGGTATATACATACTTATTGCTGCTGCCAACATCTTCCTTCAGGTTGAAGTATTGTCCTTTAGTAAACTGTCCGATAAAGGCGTTGCCCAAGTCATGCTTGATGGGGTAAGTGCCTGCCGCGGGCGTGGTATAAGTGTTAGTATCGTTATCAATCGTATATTTCTTTCCGGACGCCGCTGTGAAAGTACCTGAGGCGGTGTCACTAACCTTATGCGTAACTTCGAACGATTCGTCCTGATAGGACGCCTCAAACTTCGAGATAAATCTGCCTTCTCTTGCCGTCAGCGTGTCATCTTGGTTAGAAGCGGATCCGTCTTGACCGTTGCTGGCATAGAAGCCGGCATTGATGATATCCTTGGTTCTGATTTTCTTGTCAATCCAGAACTGGTTGGGAATCGCGTGGAAGGAGAAACCAAACTGGAGGTTGGATTCGAACATACCGCGCTCCATGTAGTAGATGGTCATGGTATGCACGTAGTTGGGGTTGGTGTTGAAGCCGTCCGCAAAGCTGCCGTTTCTGTCAACGCCGCTTGCGATTGCCTGCTTGTTGGTGGCGGTCACGGTTTTGGTGTGGAAGTTAATGGAGCCGGTGGTTCTGGCGTGCGCGCCGCCGAGGTCGAGTACCAGCTTGCCGTCAACAAATACCCACAAGTCGTCGTCACCTGAGAAGTTAAACTTTTGATCGCTGCCGTCTTTATTGACACCGTTGTCAGCACCGCTGCCCTCCAAGTTAAAGGGAATGGTCAGCTTCATGCCGAAACCAAGATCCTTTGCGAGATTACCTTTGTTAGCATAGTCAAACGGGAAAAATCCCTGTGTATTACTCGTTGTACCGCCTGACCATGCCGCGTTATTGGCATAATAATCAATGTTAGCGGTTTTGCTTGTTTTGTTGATGTTTGTGATATATGCGTTATCCTTGCCGCCTGTGCTGTCATACTCGTAATAGTCATGACCGCCGGTGGTAGTGCCGTAGCTGGCATCGAGATTATCTGTACTAAAAGCTCCCCAATCGTCATTTCCTGTACCCGTATGAGTATATAAGCGAGCAGCGTTTGTATTCGATGTTGGAACTGTTAAATCTCCAGATTGAGCCCATTTAGTATTCCAGTTAATTGAGGTGCTACCATTTGGCATTCTTACTAAAACAACATTTGTTCTTCCACTTGGAATATTGCATTCGTAATATCCAGTTGTACTGTTATATGTTAATTGTTGATCAGAATCTCCACTACCACCGTAAAAATGTGCAAAGAGAACAGCATTTGATTCCGCCCATCTATTTGCTTTAACATAAATCTTATTGGGATAAGTAGTAGTTCCGCCCTCGTTTGTCTTTCTCACCGGGAACGTAGAGGTACGCAGAATGGTGGCAAGCGCCGTGTTTTGAGAGTTCTCGCCGGAGAGGAAGTCCTCGTCGAACATCGCCATCGCCGCGCCGTTTTCATTAGTGTCGCCGCTCTTGTAATAATGGATGGTGTTGTTGGCAAGGGTTTTACCGGATAGACCGGTTACAGCGTTATTAGAACTTCCCAAACTAATGGAGTTGTTTGCGTTCTGATTCCAATGGTAATAGCCTTCAACTGTCGCTTTGTCACTTCCACCAGCATCATGGATAGCGTTGCCATTACCGTTGTCGCTATATAAATTCAGATTACCAAAATACAAGGGATAGGTCACATCGTACTTTGGCTGAGTTGTGTTATTGGCATACGTTGAAAGCGCAGAGTTCAACTTGGTATAGGGATTCCATAACCAGCCAGCACCATTAGTTCCTTGGCTGTACTCATTACTTGCAATACCGCCAATCCAACCGCTGTCGTTTGAAGTATCCGAAGCAGACCCGGCTGAGGCAGTTATTTCACCATCGGTATAATAGTCATACATCGTTGCGGTGATACCGGTGAACAGGTTGGTAGCGTTCATGGTGCTGCCGTCGGAAACTGTATATTCGTTGGTGCGCTTGTTGTTTGAGCCGTAGATATAGTTGCCCCATGTGCCGCCGTTTGTCGGGGTGGGGTGTTCATTATTTCCGTAAGGCGCGGTGTATTTGGGATAAGCGTTTGTCCACGGAATTTCCATCTCCTCGGTAGTATAACCTTCACCGCTGACAAATTCAACATAGTCAACGTCAGAGGGAACTTCGATATACCAAATGTTGGAGTTATCGAGCTTGGTCATGGTCGTACCGGGATATGCGCCCAAATACTCGTAGGTTTTATCCGAACCGGACTTATCATAAACATAAGCATAGACCGAACCATAGAGGGTATAGCTGTTGTTAAAATAGATTTTTTTCAGTGTTACTGTAGCAAGCGTTGCGCTTACCGTTGTAGCCTCTGCGGGCATGGTGAATAACCACGATTTCGCACTGCCGTTCATGGTGGCAGTACCGGAAGGGTCGCCGGTTACTGCGGTACAATTATATCCGTTAGCAGGCGTCACAGAGATTGTCACCTTTGCACCCTGAGGCACGTTTGTAATGGTGCCGCCCTCTTGCGCTGTTGTGCCGTTATAAGTAGCCGTAACCGTCGCGTTGGCTATATCAGCAGCCACAGTAAGGGTGGATTTTGCCACAGAAGTAAGCGTCATGCTCACACTATTATCGGAAGAATCATAGGTAACGGTTACGTTATACGTACCCGCCGCAACAGTCTCTGTTGCATTAGCAGCAGGATACGCGGTATCCCATGCATGGTTCTTTGCAACCTTGTACTTGATGGT
>CADCAD010000029.1:13457-22774 GCA_902799325.1 uncultured Ruminococcus sp.
GTATTTGTCATATCGTTCGCCGTCACGGTAGGATCCCATGAAGAACCAAACAGGTCATCATCTTGACCGCCGGTATCACCGCCGGTGGCGGAGCCTACTACCGTCCAAGTAGTAGTAACTGCCTGAGTAGGATAAGTGATATTGATACGCATTGAATCATTTGTCCAAGCCGCAAATTTGAAAGTATAATTACCGGCAATTGTCGTCTTTAGTTTTGCATTTACGGTTGCGCTCTTGGGAAAATCATAGTTACTTACAGAACTGGTTATGGTCATATCCTTTTTAAAGACATCACCGTTATCCGCAACAAGTACAAATTCATATGTTGTATTTGCCGCCAATGATACGGTATAACCATCTTTAATTTTATGGCCCTTGCTATCATCTGTAGTCGCCCAACTGTCCCATGAGCCTTTTACATAGGTAGTATCGGAATACCCGACGCTTTCGCCGTTTAATTTCGCCGCGTCAGTCGCAATTAAACCAACCATCATGCACGAAATGAGCATACTGATAGCAAGGATAACCGAGATAGCGGAACGCGAGTGGCGTTTTATCTTTGTTTTCATGTTTTTTACCTCTCTTTCTTTTATATATAAGATTTTTATATACTGATTTATATAAACAAACGCAGGTATGTGCGTGCGTCTGATTGTCTTTGCATTTCTATAGCGCTCTTGACCTGAAGCGCTTTGCCCGAAAAGGCGCCGGCGTCGGACCGTCCCTCAGCCTGATTTGAGCAGGGATAGCATGATAATACGGTTTTTTTCCGTTTTTGTACCTCATTTTCTCACCTCCCTGCGCCGAAAAGCACTTTTGTCCGTTTGATACTGCCTGGGAAAACAGCGCAGTATATTCCTATTCGGATTAAATTATAACACAAACTTAAGATAATTACAACTAATTTTTAATAATTTTTTAAACTATTTTCCTGTCAATCGTATAATTCCGCTGTGAAATTCTCCTTTGGAAATATGAACGCAAAACACCCCTTGCAGCAACGGAAAACCGCATTGCAAAGGGTGCCGATAATACTATATTGTTTTCTTTTTGATGGTTTTTTGCCATCACCCGGCAACGAAATTGATTAAGTGGGCAATGCCGGGAATGGATTTGCCCTGCTGCGCCGTGGTGGTGCTGAGCAGCGCGCCCGTGGCGACAAACAGGATATTGCGCAGGCTGCCCTGCGCCATGTCGCCGAGGATTTTGGAGCAGAGCACCGACGCGCTGCAGCCGCAGCCGGAGCCGCCTGCGTGCACGTCCTGTGCCGCGCGGTCAAAAATCATCAGTCCGCAGTCGCGGTGCCTGTCCCCCACGTCAACGCCTTGCCGCAGGAGCAAATCGCGGAGAATATCGCTGCCCACCTGCCCCAAATCGCCGGTGAACACCGCGTCATAATCGCCAATCGCGGTCTTTGTGTCCGAAAAAAACCGCAGAATGGTCTCCGCCGCCGCAGGTGCCATTGCCGCCCCCATATTATTGGCGTCGGTGATGTTGTAGTCGTTGATTCTGCCGATGGTGGCGGCGCGGATTTTCGCTGCTTTGCCGCTGCTGCCGAGCACGCAAGCGCCTGCGCCGGTAACCGTCCACTGGGCGGTCGGCGTGCGCACCGAGCCGTATTCCATCGGAAAGCGATACTGCCGCTCCGCCGCGCAAAAATGTGAGGACGTAACGCACAGCGCGTGCGCCGCCGCACCCGAGGACACCATCACAGCGCCCATCAAGAGCGTCTGCGCCATGGTGGAGCAGGCGCCGTACTGCCCGAGATAGGGGATGCCGAAATCCATCAAGCCAAAGCTGGAGCCGACGCACTGGTTCAGCAAATCGCCTGCGAACACGCAGTCCACATCCGCCGCGCGCAGCATCGCCTTTTCCATCGCGCTTTGCGCCGCCGCATGCTGCATGCGGCTTCGGCTTTCGGCGGCTTCAAAGGTTTCCGCGCCGTCGCGGCTGTCGTAAATCACCTTGTCAAACAGCGCGCCCAAGGGACCCTCGCTCTCTTTTTTGCCGACCACCGCGGCGCAGCCCTCCACCGCCGGCATATTGTCAAAGGCAATTGTTCCCAAACCGATTCTTTTTATCATAAAACATACCTCCGCCGATAGTATTAGCGGAGGTTTTTCCTTTATGCCTGACAAATTTTTTCTTTTCATCGAGCATTGTCCCGTTTATCGACCAATCGTTCGTGTAAAATAGAAATATCAACACAGGGAGGTTTTGAAAAATGCTCAATTTTTTAATCAATTTTTGTCTTATCACATTTCTTTGCTATGCGGTGGCAGGCCCCGTCAAGGCAATTCTGTTTCCCAAAAAAGCGCCGCACCCGCCGCGCTGCTGCCGGAACAGCTCGCGCGGCATTGAGGACGCCTTTGCCCGCCTTCGGAACACATCAGCTCAAAAATACCGTCTATCAAAGGCAGAACAGAAAAGCATCATATCCATTAAAAAAAGCGGCACGCAAAAACCTGCGTGCCGCTTAAGGCTATATAACATTTTATTCCGATTTCCGGCACAATCACGCGCCGATTCACGCTAAATCTCCGGCAATACCGAGGTGGCAACCGCGAAATAAATCAGCAGCGACAGCGAGTCGCAGACCGTGGTAATCAGCGGATTCGCCATCACGGCAGGGTCAAAGCCGACCTTCTTTGCCAGCATCGGCAGACTGGAGCCGACAATTTTCGCCATGATGATTGTGCCGACCAGCGTCAGCGAAACCACCAGCGCAATCAATATGGGGCTTCCTGCCTCGCCCGGCTTGGCGCCGTAGTTGCGCAAATCGAAAAACAGCAGCTTCAAAAAGTTGGCGGCGCCCAAGGTCAAGCCGCACAGGATAGACACGCGCAGCTCCTTCCACAGCACCTTGAAAATGCTTTTAAACTCAATTTCGCCCAGCGACAACGCACGGATAACGGAAACGGAAGCCTGCGAGCCTGCGTTACCGCCCGAGCCGGTGATCATCGGGATAAACGAGGACAACACGATAATCTGCGCCAGCACACCCTCAAACGAGGAAATAATCATGCTGGTAAAGGTGGCGGACAGCATCAAAATCAGCAGCCACGGCACACGCTTGCGGTAGATGCCGAGCACGCCCGTTTTCATATAGGGCTTGTCGGAGGGCAAAACCGCCGCCATCTTTTCGATATCCTCGGTTGCCTCCTCCTGGATAACGTCGATAGCGTCGTCAATGGTGACGATACCGACAGTGCGGTGCTCGTTATCGACAACCGGCAGGGCGAGGAAGTCGTAGTTAGAGAACATCTGCGCCACCTTCTCCTGATCGTCGAGCGTGTGAACGGAGATGACATTTTCCTCCATCAAGTCCCTCACGACGTCATCGTCATTGGCGAGCAGCAAATCCTTGACGGTGGTGATACCGATGAGCTTGTTGTTTTCGTCGTTGACATAGCAGGTATAGATGGTCTCCTTGTCAACGCCGGTGCGCCGAATGCGCTTTATCGCCATTTCGGCGGTCATGTCGGGGCGCAGCGAAATGAACTCGGTGGTCATAATCGAGCCTGCGCTGTCCTCGGGATATTTCAGCAATTCGTTAATCTGCTTGCGCATATCCTTGTCCGCGCTGCGAAGAATACGCTTGACGACATTGGCAGGCATTTCCTCAATCAGGTCAACGGCGTCGTCAACGAACAGCTCGTCAACGACCTCTTTCAGCTCGCTGTCCGAAAAGCCGTGAATCAAAAACTCCTGCGTTTCCTCGTCCATTTCTACGAAGGTTTCCGCCGCCAGCTCCTTGGGCAGCAGGCGGAACAGGATGGGCATTTTTTCATCCTGCATTTCCTCAAACACCGCCGCGATGTCGTAGGGCATCATGGTGGTGAGGATGTCCCGAAGCGTGGAAAACTTTTTTTCTTCGAGCAATTTTTTGATGGTCTCCGTCAAGGTGACGTTTACCTGAACCATAATCTCTCCTCCTTTAATGTCGGAAAGACGCGTTCACGGGTAGCTTATGATGCAAATAAAAAAGCGTCGCGGACGCTCTCGCCCGCCTTCGGAAGAATTCATCTTATCGATGCCTTAGCGGGACAGAGAAGTTTCCTATAAAGCAAAAAAAGCTTCGGCTGCGCTTTTATCTGCATCATAAAAAGGCGGTGACAACGAACGCAGTAAACCGTTCGTTTCTACTTCGCCCGGGAACTGCGCCTAAACTTCCGGCTGCGTCCATTAAAAATTCACCTCTCCTTATTATCCAAAATCGCCGCTTGGCGGCACACTCTTATTTTAGTCCAAAAGGCGGCTGATGTCAAGCAAAGAATGGCGCGCAAAAGGCTTGATTTTTTCCTGTAGTAATAGTATAATGTTTGGGAAAAAATGATTTGGAGGTACCCATGAACGGTTTAATCAAAAAATACCTTCCGTATGCGGTGATTATCTTTGCGGTGTTTTTGCTTGTTCCGCTGCTGTTTTTGCCGGGCTCGGCGCTTGCAAAGTATTCCCCCGTTGCCTTTTATTTTGTTCTCCTCACCACGGCGGTCATCACCTCGGCTGTCTACTGTGCCAAGCACGGCATTGACTTTTTGTTCACCCTGATGGCGCCCATCGCGTTTTTGTTCACCATGATCTACAGCGGCGGCTTCAGCGTGACCAACCTGATTTTGCTGTTTGTCTATTTAGTGGCAGGCATCTTCGGACAATTTTTGGGCGACCTCGCCTTTGGCGACGACCGCCGCAAAAAAGAAAAGCAGGAGCAGCAGGAGCAGGAAAAGCTGATGCTGCGCGCCAAGCGCCGAGACGAGCGCGAGCGCGCCCGCATGGAGCGCGAATCTGCCGCGCAGACCGAAGCCGAGCGCTACGATTACGACGACGAGCCGCAGACGGCGGCGAAGCACGCGTCCGTGGATGACGACGATTTCGACTATGACAAATACATGGCGGACATCGACCGCATGCTCGACGAGGACAGAAACCGCCCTTCCGCATTTTAATTGCATTTAGTATCATCAAAAACGCCCCGGCTCCACGATGAGCCGGGGTTGCTTTATATACAATATAAATTCGTGTCCCACGCCGGAATATACGGATGATGGCGCAGATAAATGCGATAGTCCGGGTTGAGGGAATGAATCAGCAGCGGCAGGTTGAAGATATCCTCAAAGCGGTGGTAAGCGGCAAGGTTGAGCTTCGGCTTCCACCGCCGCAGGGTTTCGCGCATGCCGTGCAGTGCTTCGGTGTCGGCGCCCTCGACGTCGGCTTTGATATAGGTCGCCGCCGTGCCGCTGAGGATGGCGTCCACCTTCGCCACGCGCGTCGGAACGCCCTTGTCGGCAACGGCGCTGTTGCGTCCTGCCTTATTGTTGAAAATCAGCGTCGTGTTGCTGTCCCACGCGCCCAGCTGCCACAGCTCGGTGCGCGGCAAGTCCGCACAGTGCGCCTGCAGCTTGGAGAAGTTTTTGGCGTTCGGCTCAAAGGCGATTATCTTCCGAAAGCTGCCGCCTGCGTAGTGCAAGAATTCATCAATCATATCGCCGTTGTAGGCGCCGAGGTCAACATAGACCTCGTTGCCGCCCAAACGCAGGATATCGGCAAACGCCTCGTCCTTTTCGGAAGTCACCTCATCGAGCAGGCTGATGTTGCCCGTATGGTAAAACCGCAGCACATTTTCATACACGCGGCGCGACGGCTCGTCGGCGAGCAGGCGATAGGCTTCCTCCATTTTATCACGGTATTCCGCCGTAAAATCGCGGTCAAACACCCGGCTGCCGAAGGCGGGCACCGGCGGCGCCGACAGCATATGCCGCGCGGCGACGTTTTTAATCGCCGCCATAACGTCGGGCAATTGGCTCGCAAAGCAGAGCGCGACGGCAAAGTCGCCGAGCTCGCGCTCCAAATCGGCGCATCGCTTCACCGTAAAATCGTGAAAGCGCTGTCCGCGCACAAAATCATCACTCGCCATTACCCCCGACGCGGTAATGCCAAAGCGTTCAAACGCGGCAAGCACCTTGTCGGCGCCGTCGCCCATGCCGTAGAGCACCACGGGCTTGCCGCAGGCTTTCAGTTGTTCCCAAACATTTTGTTCCGTTTCCAAAAACTCAAACATACTTTTCTCTCAACAAAATAAAAACAAAAAAACGCCCACCCTATTGGGTGGACACTTTAAAGTGTTGGCATCTCCCTATTTTCACACCTCGTCGCCAAGGCACTATCTTCGGCACCACTGAGCTTAACTTCCGTGTTCGGTATGGGAACGGGTGGACCCTCAGAGCACAGTCACGGCGCTTTGTCAAGCATTTTTTGACAAATTTTTCACAAGCAATAACGGAGCGCAAACGCGCTCCGTCTGTCTTGCTATAATGCCGTCAAATATTCCGCCAAATACCGCTGCAGCTTGGTGGCGTCATCGACGTTCACCTTGCCGTCGCCGGTGACGTCCGCCGCAAATTTTTGACGCAGAGGCAGGTCGATATACTCGCCGAGATAACGCTGGATTTCCGTGACGTCCAGCACATTCACCCTGCCGTCGCCGTCCGCGTCGCCGAGCAGCACACTCTCATCCGTGCAGGTCAGCACGCCCTTGTTATCGGCGGTGCAAAGCACGCCGTCGATTTCCACCTCGTCGCCGTAGCTGAAGAAGCTGACGGTGTACGTCAGCGTCAGCGGCAGACCGTTGCTGTCGGCGAGGTTAAACACCTCTACCCTGTAGCTTTTGCCGCTGTAGCTTGCCGCTGTCGGCGGACGGAAAGAAATGAACCTGCCCCAGCCGGTGCTGCTGTACAAACCGGTTTCGTTCGAATCGCGGATATATTCCTCGCCGCTTTGCAAATCGGTGATTTTTACCGTGCACGGCGTTGCGGACAATCCGGCGATATCCGTGTTGAGGTTAACCGACCACACAGCCGTCGTGCTGATTTCCTCCGCCGGGAAACAGCCGGGCGTCGGCCACGCATAGGCAGGCTGGTTGTTGCCGATGACGGAAGCGCCCTGCGGGTTGGGCGAGCCGGTGTAAAGTATCGTATTCACCGCGCCGTAATCCGAAAAGCCCACCGCCGCGCGGTCGCCGTTGCGCGTCATAATCGTGTTGCGGTGCCCGGGCACGGTGTAGCCCTCATCGTTGAGAAAGCCGCGCAGCAAGCGCAAAATCGAGCCCTGACCGGTGCTGAAGCCATAGGCGATGTTGCTGGTGCTTGTCGCCTGATAGCCAGCCTTGTAAAACGCTTCGTCCATATCCTCCGGCTGCTCCGGATAGTGTGAAAGCGCACCCGTCAGCCGCACATTTTTTTCGGTCAGCACCGCGCCCTTGGCGGCGTTGTCCCACACGGCGTCCTCCGCCGCTGCAAAGCCGGAAAGCCCCTCCAGCCAGCGATAGTAGCTCTCCATGCGCACAAAGTTTTCCTTGGTTTCCTCCGTCAGCGTAAACGCCGCATAGGGTGCCTCCGCCGAGCCGCTCTCCTCAAAAAACGGCGCGTCATAATCCTTCGGCACAGACGCGGCAAATTTTTGCACAATTTCCGCCGGCGTGCGCCGATAGGCAGGCTGCTCGTTGAGGTTCAACACCGAAGGCTCTGGCGTTTGAAAGCTGTCGAAGGCAATAAAATCGTCGTCAAACGTACTGCCGCTTTTGGTCAGCAGCAGCAAGCCGCTGCCGCATCCGACAAAGCTATAGACGTCCTTGTCGGAAACATAGCTGCCCGCCAAGCTGCCGTCCGCGGCGTTGTAGCACATAACGCTTCTGCTGCCTGCCAAAACATAAATCAGATTGCCGCTGATAAAGGTGTTGGCGGTGTTGTGCCGCAGATAATAGTCCTCCTCGGTAGACGGCGTGCCGGGATAATACGCCGTTTGCTGCGCGGTGGCGGCGTCGTACAAATGCGTGGTATAGTTGGCAAACACACCGCCGGTCAGTTTTCCGGGCTGGTTGTAGTAATATTGCAGCTTGGACACAACCGCCGCGTCCGGCGTCAGCGTATTGCCGCTGCGCGTGCCGCTTCTCATGTTGCGCGACACCGAGTAGCGGTTGTTCTCGTTGAGGGTGTAAACGCTTTCGGCATAGAAAAATTTGCCGCTGTCCGCAAAACCGCAGAAGGTGTCCGCCGGATTGGCAAGCGCCAGCTTGCCCGTCTGCGTGCCGGCGGCGCTGAGCAGCAGGATTGCCGCTTCATCGGCGGTGCTGTAGTTGGGAAAATTGTTTCTGACGCCGAGAAACACGCGTCCGTCATCGTCCGCGCCGACGGCGGAAAGATTCACGCCCGGCACCGTAAATTCGGAGAGCTGTCTGCCCTGTTCCAAATCATAGGTCACAACCTCCACCGCCATGCCGTCAGCCTTGTTGAATTTTCTGTATTTGTCATAGGCATAGTAGAGCTTGCCCGACGCTTCGCTGATATACGCCGACTGCACGCCGTTGTACACGCTGACCGTGCCGACCTGCCCTGCCGAGGAATTGATGCTTTCCTGCGCAGGAAAGGTAAATTCCGGCTCAAAGCTGTCCGACGCGACGTCGTAGCGGTACAGCTGTCTGCCGCTGATCAGCTTGGCGGTTTTGCCGTCCTTGCAGGCATACTGCTGCAAAATATCGCGGTTGCCGTAGAAATCCACCTGATTGGTCAGCACGATGTTAAGGGTTTGCACCGCCTGTGCATGCGTCGCAGGCGCGGACGCCGCCGCCAAGGCTGCCAACAGGCTGAGGCTGAGAAAAACGCTGAGCAGGCTTTTGTTCCACCGTTTCATTTATTTCACCAAAACCTCCGTGATTTCACTGATATACATCTTGTGGTAATCGTCCTGATAGTATGGCGACACCATCTCCTTCTCGACAATGCTTTCCTCGTTGAGCGGCTGCGCGTACAGCTTTTTGCACACGAGCACCAGCCGCGCCTCGGCAAAGGTGGGCAAGCCCTCCTCCGTGTAAACGACGGTCAGCCCTGTTTCCTTCACCTTGTCGTAATCCCTGCCGCTTTTGGAGCCGCAGAATTGCAGCGCTTTGCGGCAGTCCTCGTCAAAAAAGCTGATGGTAAAGCCGCTTTCGCTCTCCAAAAAGCCAAAGGTGTAGCGCTGCGGACGGATAAAGGTAAACGCCACGGGCTTGTTCCACATCACGCCGACGCCGCCCCAGCTGACGGTCATCATATTCACGCTGCCGTCCTTTACCGCCGTCACCAGCCCCCAATCGTCGCCGATTAAACGAAAGGGATTGTCCTTGATGTCCTGCGCAGAAATCTTCTTAAATACACTCATGATTACTTCATTTCCTTTCCTGTCAGATTTAATACTATTCTCTGATAGAAAGTAGACAACTTTCTATCAGAGAGAAAACGCTTGGCGCGTTTTCCAATTGCGCAAAAGCGCAATTGCCGTCTTAT
>CADCAD010000029.1:22795-23747 GCA_902799325.1 uncultured Ruminococcus sp.
CAGAGAGAAAACGCTTGGCGCGTTTTCCAATTGCGCAAAAGCGCAATTGCCGTCTTATACAATCTTGACGCGCCTACGGCGCTATTAAAAAGTAGAAAGCCTACTTTTTAATGAAGATTGGTAGCAAATCCTCTTTTTCTATATTATAGCATATTTTGAATATTATTCAATACGTCCCGAAAAATATTCATTATTTTGAATATTTTTACCCTCTTTTTGAATATTCATAACAAATTCCTCTCCGCCGTTCCACGGCTTTTTCCCGGATGCAATGGTGGTTTTTTAAGCGCAATTCAGCTATTTTACCAAAATCGCCCCACATTGTCCCTGTTTTTGTGCAAAGCTTCGAAATTGAATATTTATGCACAAAACACTTGATTTTTAAAAAAGATGGTGTATAATGGTATTCGTAATCAAAAATCAATTTGGAGGAAACGAAAATGGCAGACAACAAAATCAAAAAAGTAGTACTCGCCTATTCCGGCGGTTTGGACACATCCATCATCATCCCTTGGCTGAAGGAAAACTATGACGGCTGCGAGGTTATCGCGGTTTCCGGCAACGTCGGTCAGGGCACCGAGCTGGACGGCTTGGAGGAAAAAGCAATCGCCACCGGCGCCTCCAAGCTCTATATCGAGGACTTGAACAAGGAGTTCGTGGAGGAGTATGTATTCCCCACCGTCAAGGCAGGCGCCGTTTATGAGGGCAAATACCTGCTGGGCACCTCCTTTGCACGTCCCGTCATCGCCAAAAGAATCGTAGAAATCGCCAAAGCGGAGGGCGCCGACGCCATCTGCCACGGCTGCACCGGCAAGGGCAACGACCAGGTTCGTTTTGAGCTGGCGATCAAAGCCTACGCTCCCGATATGAAGATCATCGCGCCCTGGAGAACATGGGAGTTCAAGTCCCGTGAGGAAGAGATCGAATATGCCGAAAAGAAGGGTATTCCGCT
>CADCAD010000030.1:0-1895 GCA_902799325.1 uncultured Ruminococcus sp.
CAGTAAATTTGACAGTAATTTATCTTATTTTAACAGATTTCAACTTTACTCAACTTAACTGTACGAACACTCGGAAACCCAGTATTCAAGCCGTTTTCGAGCATTTTGAGTAAAGTTGGCAAAAGAAAAACAGCAGTCGAAAAACTGCTGTTTTTGGTGCCGGTGACCGGACTCGAACCGGTACGGTATCGCTACCGGCGGATCTTGAGTCCGCTACGTCTGCCAATTCCATCACACCGGCGTGCAAGTGTTATTATACTATACTTCTTCAAAAAAATCAAGTGGCAATTTTCAAAAATGATGATACACAAACTTTCATAAAAGCGAGCGAAAAAAATTACAAAAATTTTATCCATAATGGACGATAAATCTTGGCTATTATTCTATTATCGAAATTAAAACAGCACAAAATTTGTTACAATGAAGAAAAATAAGATAAGGTAGTGTGCCTATGATTAATAAAAATCTGATTGATCTGGAAGCCTTGAGCGTGGAGCAGATTGACAAGCTTGTGCGCAAGGCGCGGAAAATTATGCAAAACCCGGCGGATTTCCGCCACGCCTGCGACGGCAAGATTTTGGCGACGCTGTTTTATGAGCCGAGCACGCGCACGCAGATGTCCTTTCAAACGGCGATGCTCAAGCTGGGCGGCAGAACCATCGGCTTTGACAATCCGATGAATTCCTCCGTTGCCAAGGGCGAAAGCCTGAAGGACACCATTTCCGTCATCAGCGGCTATGCCGATGTGATTGCTATTCGTCACCCGGTTGAGGGCACGGCGATGGCGGCGTCGCTGTATTCCGAGGTGCCGCTGATTAACTGCGGCGACGGCGGTCACCTGCACCCCACCCAAACGCTGACCGACATTGTGACGCTGAGCTGCGAAAAAGGCAGACTGGATCACATGAAAATCGGTGTGTGCGGCGATTTGCTCAACGGCAGAACCGTTCATTCGCTGATTAAAACGCTGGCGAAATACGAGGGCAACTCCTTTGTGCTTATTTCCACAAAGGAATTAAGCGTGCCGCTGTACATCATTGATATTCTGGAGAAAAACAACTGCGCCTATGAAATCTCCCACAGCCTTTCCGACGCCATCGGCGATTTGGACGTGCTGTATATGACGCGGATTCAGCGTGAGCGCTTCGGCAGCCCCGAGGAATATGAGGCGCAAAAGTATGTATTTGTGCTTGACCGCGAAAAGCTGGACAAGGCAAGGGAGGATATGATTATCCTTCACCCTCTGCCCCGCGTCAACGAAATCACCGTGGACATCGACGACGATCCGCGCGCGCTGTACTTCAAGCAGGCGCAGTACGGCATGTACGGCAGAATGGCGCTGATTTTGACGCTTCTGCAGGACGAGGACTTTTTGATTCCCTCGCGTGAAACCGAAACAAGCCTCCACCGCTGCAGCAACCCCAAATGTGTGACTCAAAGCGAGGCATATCTGCCGAACTTGAGCTATAGAAAGCTTGGCATGCAGATGTGCGACTTCTGCGACAAGCGCATTGACTAAGGAGGAATAGACGTGACAAATAAACCACCGGAAAAACAAGGCAACCGAAAAATCGGAATGATCGGCAGCTTTATTGTTGCCGCCATCGCCTACATTGTTTTGGGCATTTTTATGGTGACTCATTCGGATAGTATCATCAACGGCATTAATATCGTATTCGGCATTGTCATGCTGCTGTACGGCATCATCAACATCATCGTGTTTTTCCTGAACAAGGATCAGGAAGCCAACCTGTTTATGGAAATGGCAATCGGCGTGGTCGCCGTGGCGCTGGGTATTTTTTCGCTGCTCAACGAGGACTTGATTGTCAAAATCTTTTTCTACACCGTCGGCGCGGTGCTGATTATTGACAGTCTGGTCAACATCAAGCGCGCCT
>CADCAD010000030.1:1984-31069 GCA_902799325.1 uncultured Ruminococcus sp.
GCGCCTTCAGCCTGAAAAGCATGGAGTTTTCGCGCTGGTATGTGCTGCTGATTTCGGCGGCTATCGGCATCATTCTCGGTGCACTGTGCATTTTCCTTTATATGGGCATGGGACAGGTTATCGTTATTTTTGTCGGCATTGCGCTGATTTATGAGGGCATTGCCAGCCTGCTGACGATGCTGCTTGTTTCCCGCACCAAAAAGAAAATCACCAAAGAAATCATCCGCATGGAAAAGGACGACAGAAGATAATCGTCTTACAATACATTTATTATTTGAGGAGTTTTGCTATGAAAAAGTTTTTCAAAAAACCGCTTTCCGTTCTGCTTTCCGCAGTGATGGTCAGCAGCTGCGCAGCCTTCTCCTTGGCGCCTGCAAGCGCTGTGGAAACCACGCAGCCCGCTGTTGCCGCTTCCGCTTTGCCCGACAAAATCGAGGACGGCGCCATTCTGCACTGCTGGTCCTGGAGCTTCAACACCATCAAGGAAAATCTGCCGCAGATTGCCGCGGCGGGCTTTAAGTCCATTCAGACCTCGCCCATCAACAAGGTGTGGGACGGCAACAAAAACGGCGATATGTCGCTGAAAAGCTCCAACAAGGGCAACTGGTGGTATCAGTATCAGCCTGTTGACTACACCATCGGCAACTATCAGCTCGGCACCGAGGACGAATTTAAGGAGATGTGCAAGGAAGCGCACAAATACGGCATCAAGGTTATTGTTGACATCGTAGGCAACCACTGCACCTCGGAATTCTCCGCTATTTCTCCGACCGTAAAAAATGTTGCCGGCAGCTCGACCAAAACCTTCCACAAGGTAACGCAGATTACCGACTGGTCCAACCGCTATCAGGTCACCCAAGGTCACCTGACCGGTCTGTGGGATTTGAACACCCAGAACGAAGCCGTGCAGCAGATGATTTACGATTATATGATGCATGTGCTCGAGGACGGCGCCGACGGCTTCCGCTTTGACGCAGCCAAGCACATTGAGCTGCCCGACGACGATGCAAGCTACGCCGGCAATTACTGGACAAAGATTCTCGACAACAACGCCGAGTTCCAGTACGGTGAAATTCTTGCAGGCGCCGACAGAGCAGCCGACTATGCCAAGCTGATGAAAATCACCGCCGAGGCATACGGCACCAACCTCCGACTCGCGCTGGAGAAAAAGAAGCTCACCGCTACCACCGCCAAAAACTACCGTCTGGCAGACGTCAGCGCGGATAAGCTTGTCACCTGGGTGGAGTCGCACGACACCTACTGCACCGACGATATTCCGGCCAATCAGCAGTACAGCTCATGGATGAAAATCAACAACGAACAGGTTCGTCAGGGCTGGGCGATTATCGCAGCGCAGGGCGACACCACTCCCCTGTTCTTTGCCCGTCCCAGCGGCAGCCAGGCGTATGATCCGAGCGAGTCCTCTCCCACCACCGCGAAGAACTTCAAAAACAAGTGGGGCGATAACACCGTCGGTATCGCCGGCGACGGCAACTACTTCAGCGACGAGGTTGTTGCGGTTAACCAGTTCCGCAACGCGATGGTCGGCGAGGGCAAAAACCTTGTGGACGTCATCAAAGGCGGCAAGGTGACCATGATTGAACGCGGCACCAAGGGCGCGGTTATCGTCAGCGTTTCCGATTCCGACAACAACGTCAACGTTGCCACCAATCTGGCTGACGGCGAATACACCGACCATGTCAGCGGCGCAACCTTTACCGTTGCGAACGGCAAGCTGACCGGCACCGCAAAAGCCGGCGCCGTTGTGGTGCTGTACACCCCCGAAGAAGCGGACGAGCCGCTGATTGGCGACGTAAACGGCGACGGTCAAATTACGATTGACGACGCAACCATGCTGCAGCGTCACCTCGCGGAATTCACCAACGAGGACGGCTCCGCCATCATCGACGAAACAGACGCGGATTTGTTTAAGCGCTGCGACGTAGACGGCGACGGCAAGCTGAAAATTATGGATGTCACGCATATTCAGCGCAAGGTTGCGGAATTCGAATAAACATCAAAACATTAAAACAGGACGAGCCTGACGGTTCGTCCTGTTTTTTTCTTGGTGTTTATCTTTTATATCGGGCAATAAATGTCTTTAATCAGAGATATGGCGTCATTTGTTCGGCAAACCATTTTCCGCAGTAGAATCCGTTGGTAATGTCGTAAAGATTGCCATCATTACGAGGGCAAATGGCAAAATTCAACATTCTTTCCATTAGAAATTCTTCTGTTATCACCGCATTCGTTCTTGCTTCGGAAACAAACACAGGATAATTAACCGCTGAATAACGGTTATCCAACATATTGTCTGTAAACTCTGCCAAATACTGCTGCAACCGTGTTGCGTCGTTAATGCCGATTTTCTCGCACCTTCTGTCTCCGCATACCGCAGCCCGCATTTTTTGTGCGCCGTTAAGCCGTGTCATCTCAGCAACGCTGCGCTGGAGCTCGGTTATATCATAGACATTCACCTTTTGATCGCCGTTGACATCTCCCAAAACAAGATTGTGATTGGTCATCACGTTATATGCTTTCAGCATACCGTGAAAAGCATCGGTAAGGTTTTTCTTGGTTTGCTCATTGTTCTCGTTATATGACGCCAGCGCCAATCCTAAGCCGGAAAGCTTATCTTGAAAAACATTCCATTCTTCCTGCGCATACCAAAAAGCAGAATATGTCTCCTCCAACGCGTTTTGATAGGTTTGCTCTGCGTAGTTAACATTAATGAACCGGTCGTTGAAAACCAAATCACAGGCAGCTTCGTAACCCTGACGGTATTCCTCAGCCGTTGCGGTATTGCGATAGTAGAGACTGCAAAGACGATCCCATGTTTCGTAATAATCGGAAGGAACAGAATCGTAAGGATTTCCTTCCCCGTAAACAATTTCATAATTCTCGTAGGTTGTTATCATCGTTCCCAGCTTCTTACGCTGAACCTCTGCCTCGCGGGCGTCATTTGCTGCATGGGCGCTGACTGTACAAAGCGTTGCCGATAACATAACCGCGAGAAAAACTGACAAAAGTTTTTTCATAACGTGAGACCTCCTTTTTCATGAATAACCGTTTGCAATTCTTTTTCAACGAACCAAACAGCAAATCGTCCAAAAAGAAAGCAATGTTTTGCTGTTTACTGTATTATATCACAACTCCGTACTTTTTGCAATACTTTAGAGCCAAAATCAAATAACATATAGAATATAATATTGCAGAAAACGTCTTGTCAGTGTCCTTGGCACATCAGCAAACACGGATGACTTCATTCAGCGCAACCGAGCAAATCAGGCACTCGCTGACCTCCTGCTCCATGCTTTGGCGCAGGGCTTCGCGGTACAGGCTGAGCTGCTTGGTGTAGAGCGCGGCGAGCTTTTGGATATCGCGCACGCGGTCGGTTTTGTAGTCCACAATCACCAGCTTGCCGTCCTCCTCAAAGGCGAGATCAACCGCGCCCTGCATGACAATCTTCGCTTCGGTATCGTCGTTGTCGTCAAACACCAGCGACGGCGCGATTTTGACGGTGAAGCGCTCCTCGCGGTAGAGCTTCGGCGAACGGATAACACGGTCAAACAGCGGCGTGTGCAGCAGCTTGCCGAGTCCGTCGCGGTCAATGAGCTCCGCCTGCTGTTCGCTGATAAGCTTTTCGCCCGTCAGCCGCGCGATTTCCTCATCTATGTTTTGCCGTGCACGGCTGAAATCGCAATACTGCAAAAACTGATGGTGCGCGTTGCCGCGTTCTACGGCGGTGGAGCCGCTTTCGCTGAGGAATCGGGGCTTGACAATCACCTTTTCAAAGTAGTCCGTTTGCGTGTGGGCGATTTGCGAAGCGCTCACCTTCTGCGGCAGCGCAGCCGCGGCGACGCCCGGATAGACAAACGACAGGTTTTTTTGCAGCAGCGCCGCGTAGTCGGTGTCCGTGACGGCGCTCTCGCCTATTGCCGCCGCCAGCTCCGCCGCCTGCCGCTCCAACGGCGCGGCGATTTGCGCCGCTTCGTTAATCAGCGTGAACCGCCACGCCGGATAGCTTTCACTGAGCGCAAGCTGCTGAGAGCCGCCGAGCATGTCCTTGCGCGCGGAGGGATTGACCAGCGCGCACAGCGTTATCCAGTCAAGGATTTTTTTGGCGCCGGTGACGGTGTAGGGGTCAATCACCGAGCCGAACACGAGCTGTGACGCGGTGGCATGAATAAAGCGCTCGGCGTTGGCAAGCGCACCGACCACAATCAGCTTTTCGCGCGCGCGCGTCAGCGCCACATAGAGAATGCGCAGCTCCTCCGCTGTTTCGTTGCGCTCGATTTCGATTTCCACTGCCAGGCGCGGCAGCGTGTTATAGCGGCAAACGCCCTGCTTGCGCTTGATGCCCAAGCCGGCGTAGTTGTCGATTAAGACGTCGGCGGAGAGGTCGCTTTTGTTAAAGCGCTTTGCCGTGCCTGCCAAAAAGCAGACGGGATATTCCAAGCCCTTTGACTTATGTACGCTGAGGACGCGCACGCCGTTGAGGCTGTCCGCGTCGTTGGCAGCGGCAGCAGGCAGGTCAACGCCGTTGTCCTGCAGGCGGTCGAGATAAAAGACAAAGTCCGAGAGCGTTTTGTTGCCGTAGGCTTCATAGCTGCGCGCGAAATGGCGCACAAGATTCAGGTTTTTCAGCGGTGTGTCGCCGCCGCTGACGGCGCAGGTGACGGCGCCGAGCGAAGTGACCTCCAGCACCCTGCCGATTAATTCGTCCACGGTGGTGACACAGGCAAAGGAGCGCAGCTCGTGCAGCATTTTGAGAAACGCAGCGGTTTTTTGGCTGTTCTGTTTAAACGCCTGCAGCGCGCTGTAGAGCGAAACGCGGCGGTGTTTGGCGCGGATTTGCGCCAGCTCGTCGGGCGTGAAGCCGAAGATGGGGCTGCACAGGACAGACAGCAGCGGAATGTCCACCGACGGGTTGTCAATCACGCGCAGCATATTGAGCAGCAGACGGACTTCAACGGTGTCAAAGGCGCTCTCCTTTTCCTCGCTGTAGGCAGGAATACCGTTTTCAAGCAGGGTTTTGACGATGGCAGGCGCGCTGTTTTTCGGCGAGCGGAGCATGACGGCAAAGTCGCCGTAGGTTGCCCGGCGGCGCGTGTCGCCGTCCTTGACCATGAAGTCGGAGGACATGATTTCGCGGATGCGCCGCGCGATAAACTGCGCTTCGAGCGCGATGTTATCGCTGTCCTCAAAGGCGGAGGCGTCAATAATTGCCAGCTCGGTTTCGCAGCCGGGCTGCGATTCATATTTGGCGCCGACATGAAGATATTCGTCGCGGGTGTATTCCATCTGCGCGGTATCGCGGAGCATCAGGCGCGAGAAGATGAAATTGACGGTATCGCAGACCTCGGCGCGGCTGCGAAAATTCTTATCAAGAATAATAGTGGCAGGATAAGCAGGGTGCTCGCTGTCAAAGCGCGGATAGCTTTCCTTGCGGTTGACAAAAATCTGCGGCTTTGCCTGACGGAAGCCGTAGATACACTGCTTGACGTCGCCGACGGTAAACAGATTGGTTTCGTCCTTGGACACGCAGTTGAAAATCAAATTCTGCACATCGTTGACGTCCTGAAACTCGTCCACGATAACCGCGTCATAACGGGCAGAAATTTCGCCGCCGAGGGCTGTTTTTCGATAGCCGGTTTCGCTGTCGTATTCCGCGAGCAGCTTGACGGTGAGCAGCTCGATGTCGGAGAAGGTCAGCACGTTCTTTTGGCGCTTGATGCCGTCGAGCTGCGCGATATATTCGCGCGTGAGGTCAAACAGCACGCGCACCAGACCTTGCAGCTCGGCAAGCTCCTGCCCCGCCTGCGCTTCGGTGCGGCAAAAGTATTTTTGCAGGCGCTTGACGGTGTCCTTCACATTGTCGCGGTTGGCGGCAACGGCGAGCTTGACGGGATC
This sequence comes from uncultured Ruminococcus sp., assembly GCA_902799325.1. Taxonomy (GTDB): domain Bacteria; phylum Bacillota; class Clostridia; order Oscillospirales; family Acutalibacteraceae; genus Ruminococcoides. The sequence continues at coordinate 7,898 of CADCAD010000030.1, forward strand.
CTCCTTATAGCCGTTCGGCGCGCGCAGCTGCTTGGGTACAAAGCCGTGCACGGCGGAAAGCATGTCGTCCCAGCTGTCGCCGAGGAGCTTTTCCTGCAGGCTTTGGCAGAAAACCAAATCCTCCTCGATGATAGGTCTGAGCTTGTCGCTGAGCTTTTCGTCGGCGTCCGACAGCAGCTTGAGCGAGTTTTCGCACAAATTGATGCAGTGCGAAACCGCGGGGTTTGCGTAGTCGATGATGATTTTGCCCCACACGGATCGGGTGATGCTGCGCTCGCCGTAGCTTTCCAGCATGCCCTCGAGCCACTGCTCGGGAAACGGCTGGGTTTCGAGAAAGCTGTGGATTTTCAGCACGGTATTGCGCAGGTTTTGGTCGCCGCCCTTGCCGGAAAATGCGTCGAGCAGAGCCGGAAACTGCGGATCATTTTTGTTGTAAAACGCCTCCATCGCGCTGTCCATCGCCGCCGCCTTCATCAGCTCCAGCTCGGCTTGGTCGGCAATACGGTAGTCGGCACTGACGCCGAGGGTGTGGAAATACTCCTTGACCAAGTCGCCGCAAAAGCTGTCGATGGTGCTGATGGAAGCGGTGTACAGCAGGCGGCTTTGCCGCAAAAGCTGCGGATCAAAGGGATTGTTCTCCAGCAGCTTGTTGAGCGCGGTAGTGATGCGCTGCTTCATTTCGGCGGCAGCGTCGCGCGTAAAGGTGACGACGAGCAGCCTGTCGGCGTCGATGGGGTGCTCGGCGTCGGTAATCATGCGGATAACGCGCTCCACCAGCACGGTGGTTTTGCCGGAGCCTGCCGCCGCGGAAACCAAAATGGTGCCGCCGGTGGATTCAATCGCCGCCCTTTGCTGCGGCGTCCATTCTTTTGCCATTACTGCTCACCTCCCTGTTCGCTGTCGAGCTGTTCGTAGACCTCGTCCGCCTTCATGGAAAAGACCGTGACGGGGTCGCCCTGACGGTAGGCGCACACGCTGCCGTAGGGACAATATTCGCAGGCGTCGGCGCCGCCCTTGAGCGGCACGGCGGCAATGTCGCCGTCATAGAGCTTCTCTCCCATCCTTGCCACGGTGTCATTGAGCTTTCGGAACAGCTTTCCCATCTGCTCCAGCGTAGCTAAGCTGTCGGATTTGACGTTGCTGCCCCCCTTGATTTTGATGGGGATATACTTGGCGCCTTCGGTTTTGTCCATGCCCTTGATGACGCGGACGTCGTCGAGTAAAAGTCCGTTCATCTTGAAATCGGCGTCGATTTTTTCGTTGATTTTATCCTCGGACAGACCGTCCGCGATAATGTTCGGCACAACCGCCGGCATATAGAGAATGCCTGCCGGGATGGTTTCGCCGTAGCGCTCCGCTCCGTTTGCGTGGATGGAGCAAAGATAGAGCAGCATTTGCAGGTTCAGCCCGAAAAGAATATCGGACAGGCGGAAGGTTTTGCCGCCCGTTTTATAGTCGATGATGCGCAGATAGGCGCCGTTATCGGTGTGCATAACATCCACCCTGTCCACACTGCCGCAGACGGCGACGTTTTGACCGGTGGGAAGCTGTACGGTGTAGGCAGGAATGTCCTGACCGATTTTCAGCTCACAGTCGGCGACGTCAAAGTCGCTTTGGGACAGCTCGGCTATGATATGGGAGAGCAGCAAAAACAGGTTGCCGCAGAGCACCTCCAAGCGGTAGAGGAAGGACTGCGCCTTGGAATCGCTGCCGCCGAGATAGCCCTCCAGATAGGCGGAAACCGCTGTGCGGATAAAAGCCTTTAATTGATTGTCGGAGAGCTGTGAATATTCCTTTTTGGAATATTTTGTGAAGAACTGCTCCAATATGTAATGTACCAGCGTGCCGTATTCCGAGGGATCGATTTCCGCTTTTTTGCGCTCGCGGATGCCGAGCCCGTAGTTGCAGAAATAGGAAAAGCGGCATTTGCTGAATTTTTCCACCTGTGATGCGGACACCGTGAGGTTTTCGCCGAACAGCAGGCGCGCGTTTTGCGGATTCTCAATTTTGAACGGCGCCTTGTCGAGCGCGCGCTGAATCGCGCGGCAGCCGTCGCGGTAGCGCGGCTCATTTTCAAAAAAGTCCTTCAGCCCCGAAAGCTCGGTATGCCCGGATGCCAATGAGCGCGCATATTCCTCAAAGGCGGGCGTCAGCGCTGTCATGGCGTCCGCGCGGCTGTCATAGTCCGATTTGTCGCGGACGCAAAGCGTCGGAAACACCTTGGTGATTTCCGCAAAAATTGCGGAGGGCTTCTTGCGCTCGCCCTCCATATTCACGGCAGGGCAGCTTGCGAACAGGTATTCCGAGGGAGACACCACGGCGCTGTACGCCATGAAAAGCTCCAAATTGGCAACGTAGGCGTAGTCGTCGCTGATGGCAATATCGTTGAGCAGCAGCTGCTTGATTTCGAAGTCGGAAAACAGCCCGGAGGTATGCGGCACGGCAGGGAAATCGCCGTCGGCACAGCCAATCAGGAACGCCGCGCGCTGCGCGGTGCCGCGCACGCGCTGGGCGGTGGTGACGGTGACGGAATCCAGCATTTGCGGAATCTTTGAAAATTCTATATTAGAAATTTGAAGTGACAACAGCTCGTAGTAGCGCTCCATGGAAAGCGGCATATCGCCTACTGCGGCGACGGTTTTATCCAGCGCGTCCATCAATAGCGACCACACGCGGATTTGCTCCTCACCCAAGCCCTTGCTGCCTGCGGCTTCCAGCGTATCGTAGAGGTCGGACAGCGCGTCGGGTATGTGCAGGCTTTCCAGCAAACGGTAGAGCAGCTTGGTGATTTCTCTGCCGGTTTTGCCCTTGGCGCTTTCGCGGAACGCGAGCAGCGGTTCGGCAATCGTTTTGCGCACCGTTTCGGCGGTTTGCAGCCGGCGCTTGTCCTGTTCGGTAAACTCCTCGGCGTAGCCCTTGGGATTCAGCGTAAACGGTGCACAGAGCGCCTTGCCGCTGAGATTCCAGATGTAGACATAGTTTTCAAAATTGCTTATTTCTTTTTCGGAAAATTGCGTTAAACCGGTTTTGAGCAGCGAGAGCATATCCTCACGGCGGAAGCCGTCAAGCAATAGGCGGAACACCGCGTTGATAAAGCGGACGGCAGGCTTGACGCTGACTTCGTCTTGCGCGTCCATGAAATACGGAATACCGTACTTTTCCAGCGTAATGCCGAGCACGCCGCGGTAGGCGGACACATCGCGGCAAATGACGGAGATGTCACGGTAGCGCAGTCCGCGGTGCAAAATCAGCTCCTTGATGCGGCGTGCGACAAATTCGCACTCCTCGGTGAGGTCGGCGGCGCTGTACAGCACAATATTGTCGGGGGTGTTTTCGCTGACCTCGGGATGGCGGCGAAAGACCGATTGCGCCAATTGTGACAGGCTGTCACTTGCAAATCGGAGCGGATCCTCCAAGCGGACAGGCGTTTTAATCTCGATGCTGTCGCGTTTGGCAAGATTCAGCAGTTGGTCGGCGGTTTCGTGAGAAACCTTGAAAACATCCTCGCTTTTACTGCCGAACGGATCAAGCGTGAGCGCCGCGTTGACCTCGCGGCAGCGGTTGAGCAGAATACGGATGATTTCGAGCTGCGCGGCGGTGAAGCCGCTGAAGGCGTCGATAAACAACACGCGGTTGCGGAAGATATCATTATTCTCCAGAAGAATATTTTTAAGCCGTTCGAGATTGTCGAGCGGATCGATGTAGCTCTGTGCGAGCAGCGCGTCAAAGGTGTCGAACACCAAGGCGGTTTCGCTGAGCTTGGCAGACAGGGTTTTGTCGTCCGTTTTTTGTGCCGCTTCGCGGAGCATGTCCGTTGTGACTGCGCTTTTTTTGCAGGCGGAGAGCGTTTCGAGCAGCAGCTCCGCCACCGCGCGGTTGCGCTTTGTCGGCAAGACGGCGAGCTTTTCGGTGAGCTGCTCCAACGCAAGGCTCATCAGCACCGCGCGCGTGCCGTTGTCTATCACGTTTTGCAGTACGTTATGCGTAAGCGCAAACACATGGCGGCACATGCCCTCAAAGCCGAACGCCTCCACCGCCTTGCTCTGCTTGGCGCCGAGCAAATCGAGCAGCGCTTTTTCGGTTTCAAAGGTGCTTTGGTCGGGAACGAGCAGCAAGATTTCGCTCTCCCCTGCCTGCACCAGCTCTTGTATGCGGTTGTAGATGGCGGTTGTTTTGCCGGTGCCGCCGGCACCGAGAATCAGTCGAAGCATCGCTTTTACCTCTTATATATTCTCTGTGAAAGCTCAGGAAAAGGAATGGCACAAATTTTCAAATAATTCTACAATAAAAAACTTGTAGACGTGTTTTTCGTTTTTGACGACGTTATATTCACCGCCTGACAGCGCCTGCTTTGCCTTGCTGTCGGGCTGGCTGCCGACACACAGCGACGGGAACATCACGCACCACCAGTTGTGTCCCTTTCCCTCGCCGATGGTGAGCCGCAGCGCGTCATATTTGCCGGACGGCAGCGTGAAGCTGTCATACTGCCGGGTGGTAAAGTACATGTTGACCAGCTCGGCTTTGACCGGGTAAGTATAGCCGCGCGCTTGGATTTCCGCGGCGGCAGCGTCGGCAATCGCCTGCAAATGCGCCGCTGTCAGCTTTTCGGCTTCGTCCTTCGAGGGCGCATTCGCATAGAGCTGTTCGGTATAGCGCAGCACCCTGTCGCGGACGTGCAGCTTGAGGGCTTGGTCGTCCTCGCTGTCGGAGTTGGCGAGGATATGCAGGCGGAACACGTCCCGTGGCAAATCGGCGCACGCTGCCTGAAACGGCAGCAGCGAGAAAAGTACGGTCAAAAGGAACGCCGCGCAGGCGGCTTTGAGAAAGAGCTTCATAAAAAACACCTGTCCTTAATTTCTTCAATGGAATTATGGACAGGTGATCAGCATTTATTCAACCGTGCAGCCGGTTTTTACCGGACGGCACAAAAAGGTCTCGGGATATTGCTGTTTTAACATTTCAAAGCATTTTTTCGCCTTGCCCTCGCTGCCGAACACGCCGAACACAGCGGAGCCGGAGCCGCTCATGCCTGCGCCGCGTGCCTTGCAGTCGAGCATTTGCTTTTTGATGGCATTTACCTCGGGGATTTGCAGCGCCAGCTCGAAATCGTTGAAGATGGTGGCGGTTATCATAAACAGGTCGCGGCTGTAGAGCGCCTTGACCATTTCATCGGTATAGCAAGGATGCTTTGCCAGCGCGTCAACCTTTTGATAGGCTTCGGCGGTGGACACGCTGACGGTATCGGGCTTGCAGATGACAAGGTGAGCGCCGTGAAAGGACGGCAGGCGCTTCATGGTGGCGCCGATGCCGGTGCAAAGGCAGGTGCCGCCCTGCAAACAGAAGGGCACGTCCGCACCGATTTTTGCGGCGATATCCAGCATTGCCGCCGGGCTGAGCTTGGTTTGGAACAGGTAGTTGAGTCCCACAATCACTGCCGCGCCGTCGGCACTTCCGCCGGCAAGCCCTGCCTGCGTGGGAATGGTTTTTTGAATGTCGATATGCACACCGGACACCGGCAAACGGCAGGCGTCAAAGAAGCGGTACGCCGCCGTGGCGCAGATATTGCTGTCGTCGCAGGGTGGACAGCTCGTGATAGCCGTCGGGACGCTTGCCGAGCACATCGAGCGAAAGATTGATTTTAGCAGGCGCCTTCAGCTTGACTTCCATGGTTCAGCTCTCCTAAAAATTCTCTGATACGGGCAAGCGCCACCTGCAAATGCTTGAGTGAATAGGAATAGGACACGCGCACAAAGCCCTCGCCGCAGTCGCCAAAGGCGGTGCCGGGCACCACCGCGACATGCTTTTCCATAATCAAACGGGTGCAAAACTCCTCGGAGGAAAGCCCCGTGGATTGAATACAGGGAAACACATAGAACGCGCCGAGCGGCTCAAAGCAGGTGAGCCCCATGTCGTTGAAGCTGTCAACCACCAAGCGGCGGCGCATGTCGTATTCGTCGCGCATGCGCTTCACGTCGCGGTCGCCGTTTTTCAGCGCTTCAATCGCGGCATACTGGGCGGTGGTGGGCGCGGACATAATGCCGTACTGGTGCAGCTTGGTCATCTGCGAAATAATCGGCGCCGGACCGAGCGCATAGCCGAGCCGCCAGCCGGTCATGGCATAGGACTTGGAAAAGCCGTTGATGACAACGGTGCGCTCGTACATGCCGTCGATGGAGGCGATGGAAACATGATTCCTGCCGCCGTAGGTCAGCTCGCAGTAGATTTCATCGGACAGCACCATCAAGTCGTGGCGCTTGACGACCTCGGCGATTTCCTCCAAATCGCGGCGCTCCATGATGGCGCCGGTGGGGTTGTTCGGGAACGGCAAAACAAGCATTTTTGTTTTCGGCGTGATTGCCGCTTCCAAATCAGCGGCTTTCAGGCGGAATTTGTCCTCGTTTTTGGTGTTGATATTCACAGGAACGCCGCCTGCCATCACGCACAGCGGATTGTAGCAGACAAACGCAGGCTGCGGAATGATGACCTCGTCGCCCTCCTCTACCAAAGTGCGAAAGGCAAGGTCAATTGCCTCGCTGCCGCCGACGGTGACGAGCGTCTGCTCGGAGGGGTTGTATGTAAGCGAAAAACGGCGCTCGTAGTAGTTGGTGATTTCCTTGAGCAAATCGGCAAAGCCGCGGTTGGGAGAGTACCAGGTTTTGCCCTTTTCCAAGCTGCGGATGCCCTCGTCGCGGATATGCCACGGCGTCTGAAAATCGGGCTCGCCGATGCTCAGCGAAATGACGTTTTCCATCTCATTGGCAATATCAAAGAATTTGCGGATTCCCGAGGGGCTCAGCGAACGGATACTGCTGTTGAGATAACGGTTGTAATCTATCACAGAATCAAGCTCCTCTCGTCCTTGCTGTCCGTGTCGGTGAGGTTCATGCCTCTGTCCTTGTAGCGGCGCATGATAAAGTGGGTGCCGGTGGACAGCACGCCGTCGATGGTGGACAGCTTTTTGGCGACAAACATAGCGATGTCCTGCATGGTTTCGCCGCGCACAATCAGGGCAAAATCATACACGCCTGCCATCAGATAGACCGACTCAACCTCGTCGAACGCCATGCACATCTGCGCCATTTCGTCAAAGCCGGTTTCCTTTTTCGGCGTGACCTTCAGCTCGATGAGCGCCTCGACATAGCTGTCCTCGACGTCCTCCCAGTTGACGACCGCCTGATAGCCCTTGATAATGCCCTTGGCTTCATATTCCTTGATTTGCGCTTTGATATAATCCTCGGGTTCGCCGAGCATGGCGGAAAGCTCTGCCACAGAGAACTGAGAGTTGGTGCATAACAGGTTAAGCAGTTTGTCCATAATAATACCTCCAAATTATATACCTGCCGTTTTGATAACGGGCTTTTCGACTGTGTTGATAAGATTGATGCACACCGACGCGGCGACGCAGTACAGCTCGTTGTCGGGCGCATAAAATTCCAGCGTGCAGTGGTCGGCGTGGCGGCGGTGGTTGAGAATGACGGTTTTGTCAACGTCAATGATGGTAAAGTCCTTTTTGGCGACGTCTCCGAGAATATGCCAGTTGTTGCCGTAGAAAAGCGACAGCACCCCTCGGCGTGTTACCGCAAGCACCAGCGTGATGTGCGCCTTGCCGACGCGCAGCACAAACGCGCCCATGCCCGCCAGCGGAAAGCGGCGGATTTTGGCGGCAAGCGCGCCCTCGGGCGTGCGGATGACAAGATTGAGCTTGGAGGAAAGCTTGGTTTTCGCGTTTGTCACGCGGTACTTTTCCCTGCCGCACTCGTCGTACACGGTAAAGGCGATATCGTCGGCGGATAATTCCCTTTTTAAATACAGCTTCATACAATCACCACACAAAGGCGTCAGGTGTTCCCCGTTCACTGACAACGGAGAAGCCTCCTTTAAAATAAAAAACCACAGGTAAGCAATACCTATGGTTATTATACATCATTATTCGGTTTTATACAAGAGGAATTTTGCGTCCCTGCGGTTTTCAGGACACGACCTCCTTGACGGTTTTGAACATCAGCTTGATATCGGAGAAAAAGCCGAAATTTTTGGTATAGGCGAGGTTGTATTTCATTTTTTCGGGCAAAACGTCACGGACATACACCCGGTCGGCGTCCTCGGCGGAGGACAGCAGCTTTTCCTCGTCCTTATACATGATAGAAGCCAAGCTTGTGATGCCGGCAGGCAGCAGCAGCGTGGCGTAGTATTCGTCCTTGTACTGCTCGACATAGCGCGGCACCTCGGGGCGCGTGCCGACAAAGCTCATGCTGCCGCCGAGCACGTTGAACACCTGGGGCAGCTCGTCAAGACGGTACTTGCGCAAAAATCTGCCGATGGGCGTCACGCGGCTGTCAGCGTCGGTGGTGACCTGTGTGCCGAGCGCCTCGGCGTTTTCCACCATAGTGCGGAATTTAAAGATTCTGAAATGCCTGCCATAGGAAGTGACGCGCTCCTGACGGAAAAATACATGTCCCGGAGAGGTCGCCTTGACGATGACGGCAATCACCAAAATAGGCAAAATTAAAAAAACAAGCATAATCAACGCGACAATAATATCAAACACACGCTTGGCAACGCGCGCGCCGGTCTTTTTTTGCAGCGCTTCATAGTACGGGCGCACTTCATCGGTTTGGAACGGCGCCGGGAGTTTATCAAAGGCTTTCATAAAATGCTCCTTATCAGCTTGATTATTTGCATTATAGCGCGTTTTTCCGCGATTTTCAATAGAAATGTCAAAAGCTTTACCATTTACGGCGATAACGTAAAAACCGACGGAAGCTGTCCGTCGGTTTTTAGGTAATTTTATGGAGTAATCAAGCACATAGAAAGGAAATCATTTTCATCTTCTCTTTATCACAAATTTATCTTACCACACTTATTGTAGAATGTCAACAGTTTTTTTAAACTTTTTTATTATTTTATATAATTTTTAATCCGATGGGAAAAACCCTTGACTTAATCAAAAAAACAATGTAAAATGAGAATAGAAAACAGGATAGTTCACATACTGTTATAGGGTTGGTTTATTGCCTGCCCGATGCGTGAATGATTTTAAAATAACCCTACACTATTTAAATCGGGAGCCAGGCTCTTTGAGTGGTGTGCAGACCTCCCGCTTTTCGGAAGAAGGGAGCCTGAAGCTTGAAGGCGGGCACCCACCTGTTCTACTCGTAGGCAGGTTATTTATTTAAATCATACGGTCGGGCGGGTATTTTTATGTACTTTTTTCCGCGGCTCGGGCTGCGGCTTTATCAGATAGGAGTCAATTATGAAAATTTCGGTTTTGGGCTGCGGCAGATGGGGCAGCTGCATTGCATGGTACCTTGACAAAATCGGTCATGAGGTGCTCAGCTGCGGTCTTGCGGACGCACCCGAATTTATTCAGTTGAAAAAGTATCACCGCAACGACTATTTGGTGTTTCCCGAAAGCATTGAGGTTTCGTCGGATTTGTCCTACGCGGTGGAACGCGCAGAGGTGATTGTGATTTCCATTTCTTCACAATACCTCCGTTCTTATTTTACAGACATCGCCAAAAACAACCTCGACGGCAAAACCGTTGTGCTGTGCATGAAGGGCGTAGAGGCAACCACCGGCAAGCGGCTAAGCCAGATTGTGGGCGAATTTGTTGATGAAGAAAAAACACCCGTCGCGGTGTGGGTAGGTCCCGGTCATCCGCAGGATTACGTCAAGGGAATTCCGAACTGCATGGTCATTGACAGCGCCAACCGCGAGGTGAAGGAAAAGCTGGTCAACGCCTTTACCAGCGAGCTGATTCGCTTTTACATAGGCAAGGATTTAATCGGCAGCGAAATCGGCGCGGCGGCAAAAAACGTTATCGGCATTGCCGCCGGTATTCTGGACGGCTTGGGATATACCTCTCTCAAGGGCGGCTTGATGGCGCGCGGCACGCAGGAAATTGCGCGGCTGATTGAAGCGCTGGGCGGCAACAAAATGAGCGCCTTCGGGCTGTGTCACTTGGGCGACTATGAGGCGACGCTCTTTTCCCCTTGGAGCCACAACCGCATGTACGGCGAGGACTTTGCCAAGGGCAAGCACTTTGAAAAGCTCGCCGAGGGCGTGATGACCTCCAAGGCGCTGTACAACTTGGGACGGCGGTATGACGTGGATTTGCCGATTGTGTCGGCGGTGTACCGCGCGCTGTTTGAGGGTGCGGACATCATGGACGAAATCCAGCAGCTGTTCCTGCGCTCGGTAAAAGATGAATTTTAGAAGGTTACACTATGAAAAAAACGAAAAAAGCGCCTGAAACCGTGACAACACAGCAAAAGAAAAGCATGACGGAATATGTCGTCGTCAACCTCATTTGCCTGTTCGCGTTCTTGGCGTTCGGCTATGTGGCGGTAATGAGCCTGTTTCAGACCAGCCACATCGATCCCACCAAATATTCCACCGAAGTTATTTTATATCAGACAGACATTGTGCCGCTGAATCTGATTATCACCGCGCTGTTCTTTGTGGTGCTCTTTGCCCTGCGAAGGTTTTACGACTTCTTTGCAAAGGTCAACCTCCGCGTCATGGAAATTGCCCTCGTGGCGGTGACGGTGACGCTCGGACTGATTTGGGTATTCAACGTTCGCTCCATTCCGGCAGCGGACAGCGCCAATGTTTTTGAAGCCGCCACCGGCGCGGCGCAGGACAACTACACTGCCATGCAGAGCAACGCGCAGTTCTACAACCACACCTTTTACGGCGATTTGTCCTACTTCCACTTCTACCCCTTCCAGCTGGGCTTTGTGTTCTTCTGCGAAATTATTTTCCGCATGTTCGGCACCGACAGCTCCATGCCGGTTCAGATTCTCAACGTTTTGGCAGTGGGCGCGACCTATTTTGCGCTGGCGCGCATCACAAAACTGCTGTTCAAACGGAAAGCGGCGGAGTTTATTGCGATTGTATTACTGCTCGTGTGCTTCCAGCCGATTTTGTTCTGCACCTTTGTTTACGGCAACATCATCGGCATGTGCGCGGCGGTTTGGGCAAGCCTGCTGCTGATTAAGTATTTTCAGACGGAGCAGTACCGCTGGGCAGCCGGTGCAGGCGCGCTGCTGGTATTGGCAACGCTGGTGAAATACAACAACATGATTTACCTTGTCGCGTTTGTCATCATGCTGCTGGTGCACATCATCAAAAAGAAAAAATGGCAGAGCGCGGCAATTGCCGTGGCAATGGTTGCCGCGGTGCTCGGCTCCAACGCCTTGGTTGTCAAGATGTATGAGGCGCGCGCGGACATGCAGTTTGAAAGCGGCGTATCGCAGGTGATGTACCTTGACATGGGCCTGCAAAAGTCCTATATGGCGCCCGGCTGGTACACCACCATCGGCAAGGACACCTACCTCAACAGCTTCCTTGCGCCGAAGCTGAAGCAAAACATGGACGTGACCGTCGGCGACGCCAACAAGGTGGCGTGGGAGGACATCGGCAGGCGCATGGACGCGCTGACCTCGGACGGCGACGGCATGCTCGACTTCTTCAGCAAAAAGATTCTCAGCCAGTGGAACGAACCGACCTTTGAGAGCGTGTGGGTCAGCAAGGTGAAGCGCCACACCGCCACCGACGAGGAAATCAGCCGCCTGCATTTGCAGAGCAATGTGATTGAGTCCGGTCAGATGGAGGGCTTGGTGGAGGCTGTGTATGAAAAGAGCCTCGGACAGGTGCTGGAATTCCACTTCAACCTGTATATGCAATTGCTGTACATCATGTTCGCGGCAGGCATTTACCTGATGTTTATCCACAAAAAGACGAACATCGAAACCGTTCTGCTGCCGCTGGTGCTGCTCGGCGCGTTTGGCTATCATCTGCTGTTCGAAGGCAAATCGCAGTATATTTTGACCTACATTCCTCTGCTGATTCCCACCGCAGCGTACGCGTTCACCGCGGTGATTGACGGCAAATATGAAAAGGTGAAAAGCTTCTTCGGCAAGGTCAATCACATACCGAACAAATATGAATAATGTCAGCGACCTTCGCATGCTGCACAGATAACAAAACAGGCGTCCCGGTTGGGACGCCTTACTCTTTTTCCTTTTTCGGCTTTGGCTGTATGTTGAAAGCCTTCATCACGCGGCGCTTGCCGGCGCGGTAGATGCGGCGCGGCATACGCGTATAGTACCAGAAGTTGACATAAGCGCGGTAGCGCAGGGAGTGGGACGTATATGCCTTTCCCTTGCGGTGAAAGCCGGTCATCACAGCGAGGATTTGCCCGTCCTTGATGCCCTTTTCCTTGGCAAACTGGTTGTCGCCGCACATCACATAGGAGCCGTCGTTTCCATAATCAATGACGCGGTGCAGAACAAACTGCCCGTTTTCGCGGCGGTAGAGCGGCACATCAAACAGGTGCAGCCTGCCCTCCGGCTTTTTTAAAACGACGATATCCTTGCCGTCGCGCAGCATCGGCAGCATGCTGGTGCCGTTCGGCGTGAAGGTGACGGTGCCGCCCATCTCCAGCTTTTCGAGGATGATGTCAATGACCGCGTCGAGCGAAGTTTCCTTATTCGAGCACATCGGCTGCCTTTACCTTTTCCAAGAATTTGTCGATATCCGCCGCCGCTTTTTCAGAGGTGACGTCGTATTCCTCCAGCATTTTTGCAAGCAGCTCTTCCCTATCGGCGCCCTTTTGCAGCAAGCCGAACAGAAACGCGCCGGTTTCGTTGAGATTGATAATGCCGTTGAAGTCAAGCGTCATCTTGCCGACGGGCACAACGACATAGGAATCCGCGACCTTGCGGAGAATGAAATCCTTTTTGATTTTCATGGAAACACCTTCTTTGCGATATGGGAATATTATAATACAGAACGTCAAAAAAAGCAAGCGCTCCGCAAAATTGCGAAGCGCTTTGTCTGTTTTGGATTAATACATGCCGCCCATGTCGGGTGCGGGAGCTGCGGCAGGCGCGGGCTCCTTGATGTCGGCAACAAGGCTCTCGGTGGTGAGCACCATCGCCGCAACGGAGGAAGCGTTCTCCAGCGCGGAACGGGTGACCTTGGTCGGATCGACAATACCGGCGGTCATCATGTCGGTGTACTCCTCGGTGAGCGCGTTGAAGCCGTAGCCGACCTTGTCAGCCTTCTTGACGTTTTCAACAATCACGCTGCCCTCCAGACCTGCGTTGACAGCAATCTGGCGGAGGGGCTCCTCGAGTGCTCTGAGCACAATCTTGGCACCGGTCTTGGCGTCGCCGTCGAGGGTGTCCACAAAGGCTGCCACAGCCGGAATCGCGTTCATGCAGGCGATACCGCCGCCGGCAACGATGCCTTCCTCAACAGCCGCCTTGGTGGCTGCGAGCGCGTCCTCGATGCGGAGCTTCTTTTCTTTCATTTCGATTTCGGTGGCTGCGCCGACCTTGATAACAGCTACGCCGCCTGCGAGCTTCGCCAAACGCTCCTGCAGCTTTTCGCGGTCGAAATCGGAGGTGGTGGTTTCAATCTGCTGACGGATTTGCGCCACTCTGCCCTTGATGGCGTCCTTGTCGCCTGCACCGTCTACGATGATGGTGTTTTCCTTTTCCACTCTGACCTGACGGGCGGTGCCCAGCTGATCCATGGTGGTGTCCTTCAGCTCCAGACCGAGGTCGGAGGTGATGACGGTGCCGCCGGTGAGGGTGGCGATATCCTGCAGCATTTCCTTTCTTCTGTCGCCGAAGCCGGGCGCCTTAACGGCAACACAGGTGAAGGTGCCGCGCAGCTTGTTGAGCACCAGCGTGGTGAGCGCCTCGCCCTCGACGTCCTCGGCGATAATCAGCAGCTTTCTGCCGCTCTGGACAATCTGCTCCAGCACGGGCAGGATTTCCTGGGTGTTGGAAATCTTTTTATCGGTAATCAGAATCAGCGGATTGTCAAGCTCGGCAACCATCTTGTCGGTATCGGTCACCATGTAGGGTGCGATATAACCGCGGTCGAACATCATGCCCTCGACAACCTCGCTGTAGGTATCGGCGGTTTTGCTTTCTTCAACGGTGATAACGCCGTCGGTAGTCACCTTTTCCATCGCCTCGGCAATCAGCTTGCCGATGAACTCATCCTGAGAGGAAACGGTGGCGACACGCGCGATATCGGCAGTGCCGGAAACCTGCACGCTGTTCTTGATGACGGCGTCAACCGCTACCTTGACAGCGTCGGCAATGCCCTTTTTGAGCACCATCGGGTTAGCACCTGCGGTGACATTCTTCATGCCCTCGCGGATCAGCGCCTGTGCCAGCAGGGTAGCGGTGGTGGTGCCGTCGCCGGCAACGTCGTTGGTCTTGATGGAAACTTCCTTCACAAGCTGTGCGCCCATGTTTTCAAAGGGATCGTCCAGCTCGATTTCCTTAGCGATGGTAACGCCGTCGTTGGTGATTAACGGAGCGCCGAATTTTTTATCGAGTACAACATTTCTGCCCTTGGGGCCGAGTGTGATTTTGACGGTATCGGCAAGCTGGTCGATGCCCTTCATTAACGCCTTTCTTGCGTCTTCGCCGTATGCGATTTGTTTAGCCATAATTCATTACCTCCAAATATCAATGCTTATTCAACGGTTGCGAGAATGTCGGACTGGCGGACGATGGTGTATTCCTCGCCGTCGATTTTCACATCGGTTCCCGCGTATTTGCTGGCGATGACCTTATCGCCGACCTTTACATACATCTCAACCTCGTTGCCGTCCACAACGCCGCCGGGGCCTACCGCAACAACTGTTGCGAACTGCGGCTTTTCCTGCGCCGCTGAAGAAAGGATGATGCCGCTTTTGGTTTTTTCCTCGGCTTCCTCCACCTTTAATACAACTCTGTCCAGTAAAGGTTTGATACTCATAAAAAATAGCCTCCTATTTTGATAATACATGATATTAGCACTCTTTATCCCCGAGTGCTAATTCTATTTTATACCATTTTTCAGAAAAGTCAAGCGAAATTTGACTTTTTCTCACCTTTAAATGTAATTATGTGATTTTGCCTATTTTTATGTTGACTTTTTATGCGAAATATATTAAAATTGAAGCATAGTCAAATTGGGAGGAATAACAATGAAATCTATACATATCAAAAGAATCGTATGCCTGCTGTGCGCGCTGGCGCTTGGCTTGGCGCTGTCTGCCTGCGGCAAAGAGAAAAGCGCCAAGGTGAATGTGTCGCAAAAGGCGTCGTCCAACGTCGGCAAGGTGACAAGCGAAGGCTATGAGCTCCCCTACACCTACCCCGACGGCTATGTGGCGGTTGCAAAAATCGTGGACGGCTCCACCTACAAAACCGTGGAGAGCACCGAGCTGCAAAACACGCGCTACTGGCTGACCACTTCCAAGTCGGTGGACGAGGTGCAGGCGTTCTATGACGAATACTTCAAAACCCTGCAGCCCGTCAAGGCGAAGAAAGCCACTGATAAATCCGTGGCATACTTTGACAAGGATAAGCGCATTATCATCTCCAACCTGACCGTTTGGACGGCTGATAACGAAACCAACTACAAGTTCGGCATCGAGCCGTGCGAAAAGCTGGAGGACAGCACCATTTGGGAAGCCAAATAATGTCCAAGCCGCTGACGCTGATAAGATAAACAGCGAAACAGACAACTCCATAAAACACGAAACCGTGATTGGCAATTGCCAACCACGGTTTTTTGCTGTATCAACGCTGCCGGAATGAGCGTTGAGATATTCGTTGAGATATTACATGTTTTGAACGTCGTCGTCGTTAAGCGACTGCAGCCCGTTGTCGTCAATGAGCTTTTGCGCGGCAGGGACGTCGTCCACGCGGAATACGACATAGGCGCCCAGAGAATCGGACGCGGTGAATGCGTACATATACTCGATGTTGATACCCTCTTTGGAGAGAATCTCCATCACCCTGTACAGCGCGCCGGGGCGGTCTGCCATTTTGACAGCGATAACCTCGGTGGTGTTGACAACGGTATCGTCCGCGAGCACCTCCTTGGTTTTGGCGTTGTCGGAGGTAATCATGCGCAGAATACCGAAATCCTTGGTGTCGGCAATACTCATCGCACGGATATTGATGCCGTTGTCGGCGAGCGTTTTAACGGTTTCCACCAGCTTGCCCTGCTTGTTTTCCACGAATACGGAAATTTGCTGAATTGCCATAGCTGTTCCTCCTTTATCAATTATGCAGCTTGCGGTGGTCAATCACGCGCACTGCCTTGCCCTCGCTGCGGGTAATTGTCTTGGGCGGCACCAAACGAACCTTGGGACCGATGCCCAGCATCGTGCGCATCGCCTGTTCGAGCTTTCTTTCCTTTGCCTGGTTGATGGAAACGATATCCGAGAACTGCTCGGGCGCCATCTCGACCTTGATTTCAAAGGTGTCGGAATTGTTGATGCGGTCAACCTCGATTTGATAGTTAGGCGTGTAGCCCTGCTTGAGCAGTACCGTTTCAATCTGGCTGGGGAATACGTTGACGCCGCGGATAATCATCATGTCGTCGCTTCTGCCCATGGGCTTTGCCATCTTGACATGCGTTCTGCCGCAGGAGCATTTTTCACGGGTGAGCACGCAGATATCGCGCGTGCGGTAGCGCAGCATGGGGAACGCCTCTTTGTCCAAACAGGTGAACACCAGCTCGCCCTTGCTTCCCTCGGGCAGCACCTCACCGGTTTCAGGATCGATGATTTCGGCATAGAAATGATCCTCGTTGATGTGCATGCCGGTCTGCTCCTCGCACTCGAAGGCGACGCCGGGACCGCTGATTTCGGTCAAGCCGAAGATGTCGTACGCCTTGATGCCGAGGCTCTTTTCGATGTTCTTGCGCATTTCCTCTGTCCAGGGCTCGGCGCCGAAAATGCCCGCCTTGAGGTGGTTGTCCTCCGGCTTGTAGCCCTGCTCGGCGAGGGTTTCGCCGATGTAGGCGGCATAGGAAGGCGTGCAACAGAGAATGGTGGACTGCAAATCCATCATAAACTGGATCTGTCGTTCGGTGTTGCCGGACGACATGGGCAGCGTCAGGCTGCCGACCTTATGGGAGCCGCCGTGCAGACCGGCGCCGCCGGTGAAGAGTCCGTAGCCGTAGCATACCTGCACCACGTCCTCTTTGGTGCCGCCTGCGGCAACAATGGCTCTGGCGCAGCACTCTTCCCAAAGGTCAATATCGTGCTGGGTGTAAAAAGCGACAACGCGCTTGCCGGTGGTGCCGGAGGTGGAATGAATGCGCACGCAATCCTTTAAATCGGTGCCGAGCAGTCCGTAGGGATACGCCTCGCGCAAGTCCGCTTTGGACAGGAAGGGCAGCTTGCAGATGTCCTCCACGCCTTTGATGTCCTCGGGCTTCACGCCTTTTTCGTCCATCAGGTCGCGGTAATACTTGACGTTTTCATAAACGTGCTTGACCTGCTTGACGATTTTTTCATTTTGAATTGCCAGTATTTCCTCGCGGGAGGCTGTTTCAATTGCGGGCTGAAAATAATTTCCCATTCGTATCACTCCTTTTTTTGATTTCTATAACCCTTGTGCTAAACCATATGACAGCAACAGTGCGACCGCACCAAACGGAACGGCCGCCCTGATAATAGATTAATAATTGTAGCCTAATTCAAACGCCTTTAAGTTGACGTCTACAAACTGAGGCTTGACGGAAACCTTGATAGCCTCCACCCACTTGTCGTAGTCGATGTCGAAATACTTGGCAAGTCTGCCCATGAGCACAATGTTGACGCTCTTGGCGTTGCCTGCCTGCACCGCTAAGGACAGCGCGTCGATTTCATCGACGAACACACCCTTGGCTCTCAGCTCGTCGAGCACCTGCTCGGGATATACCGCCGCGCCGGTGATGACGGGCATGGGATCGATCATCTGGGAATTGACGATGATTTTGCCGTCCTTTTTGAGGACGTCCGCATAGCGCGCCGCCTCGATTTTTTCAAATGAAACGATGAAATCCGCTTCGCCCTTGGAAATGACAGGAGAATACACCTTGTCGCCGAAGCGCACATAGGTGACAACGGAACCGCCGCGCTGGCTCATGCCGTGCACCTCGGAAACCTTGACGTCAAAGCCCTCCTGGGTGAGCAGCTTGCCGAGCAGCTTGCTGGCGAGAAGGCTTCCCTGACCGCCGACGCCGACAATCATTACATTCTTTGTTTCCATTTTATCTCTCCCCTTTCTCAATCGCGTTCAGCTTGCAAAGCTGGGTGCAAACGTCACAGCCGACGCACTGGGTGAAGTCGATGTGCGCCTTTTTGTTCTTCATGCTGATGGCAGGACAGCCGAGCTTCATGCACTGCTTGCAGCCTACGCATTTATCCTCATTCACCTTGACAGGCGGATTTTTCTTGACATATTTCAGCAGCATGCACGGACGGCGCGAAATGATGACGCTGGGCGCGTCCACGCTGAGCTCCTCGAGGATAGCGTCCTCGCACTCCTTGAGGTTGTAGGGATCCACCACGCGCACGTGCTCGATGCCGATGGACTTGCACAGCGCCTCAAGATTGACCGCCAACGCGGGATCGCCCTTGATGTTGTAGCCGGTGGTGGGGTTCTGCTGGTGACCGGTCATGCCGGTGGAGTCGCCGATGACACAGACGGTCTTTTCTTCGCTCTCCTTGCCGCCTGCCTTGTTGAAGCCGTGCAGACCGGAAACGGAAGCGCCCATGCAGAGGGTGGAATCCAGCGCAAACAGCGGCGCGGCAGAGCCGAGGGTGTAGCAGCCGATATCGCCCAAGCAGGTGATTTTGTGCTTGGAAAGCGTGTAGAACAAACCTCTGTGCGGACAGCCGGCGCACATAACGGGCGGACGGACGGGCACAGCCGTGTCGGCAGACACGCTCTCGGGCTGCGGCAGCCCGAACGCCTCGCGGATGGTGGTCTGGTTGTATTCGCCGATGGGGCTGAACATCTCCTTGCCGGTGCAGGGGATTTTCAGCGCGTTGAGGTGGCCTTCGATAATGCCGTCCAGCTCCTCAATGACATAGAGCTTGTCTACCTTGGCGGCGAAATCCTTGATGATGTCAACGGGCAGCGGATTGACCATGCCGAGCTTGAGCACGGACACGCTGTCGCCGAATACTTCCTTTACATACTGATAGCAGGTGCCGGAGCAGATGATGCCCTTTTCGGTGCCGCCGTACTCCACGCGATTAAGCGGAGAGGTTTCGCCGTAAGCAGAGAGCTTTTTGGTGCGCTCCTCCACAAAGGGATGGCGGCGAATGGCGTTGGCAGGCGCCATGATATATTTTTGCGGATTCTTTTCATAGGCAGGCAGGACGTGCTCCTCGCGGTCACACAGCTCCACCGCGCCCTGGGAATGGGCGATGCGGGTGCACATTCTGATGATGACGGGCGTGTCAAACTCCTCGGAAATGGCGTAGGCAGCCTTGACAAACTCCTTCGCCTCGGCGGAATCCGCAGGCTCGAGCATGGGCACCTTTGCAGCGATGGCGTAGTGACGGGAATCCTGCTCGTTTTGCGAGGAGTGCATGGCGGGATCGTCGGCAACAAAGATAACCATGCCGCCGTTGACACCGGTGTAGGAAAGGGTGAACAGCGGATCGGCGGCAACGTTTAAGCCGACGTGCTTCATCGCACAGGCACAGCGCGCACCGCGCAGAGAAGCGCCGAACGCAACCTCGGTGGCAACCTTTTCATTGGGCGCCCACTCGCAGTAAATTTCATCATACTTGGCGGCAAACTCGGTGATTTCCGTGGACGGAGTGCCCGGATAGCTGGAAACGAGCGTGACGCCTGCTTCATAAAGTCCTCTGGCAATCGCTTCATTGCCCAACATAAGCTTTTTCACAATCTATGTCCTCCATTGTTTCATAATTTCACATTAATCTTCATTATAGCACAGCAAAGCACTGAAATCAAGCACCGCCGCCGCCAAATTATGTAAATTTTGGGCGAATGTCAGCCGAGCTTCACGCCGAGAATTTTTTCGGCGTTGCGACAGAAGATTTTTTCCTCCGCCTCTTTCCCGAGCTGAAAGCGCTTGATGAACTGCACATACTCGCTTTGGCTGTCCCACGGTGAATCGCTGGCAAAGAGGATTTTGTCCGCGCCGTGGCGCAAAATGATTTCGCGGCACTTCTCGGGATAGAGCCGCAGCACGGCGGCGGTGTCCATATAAACGGGCTTGCCAACCAGCTTTTGCAGCACCTCGTCGGGCATGTCGTAGCCCCCGAGGTGTGCGAGAATCAGCTTGTTCTCTATTTCACCTTTTAGTTCGTCCAAGACGTGCAGAACCATGTCCGGCGTGCAGTGCACGTGATCGCGGTAGGCGACGTCATAGCCCGCATGGGTGATGATGTACAAGCCGCGCCGGAGCGCCTCGCGCATAATGCGGACGCAGCGCGGGTCGTCAAAATGCACGCCCTGATAGTCAGGGTGCAGCTTGATGCCGAACAGTCCGCTTGCCTTGATAGTGTCGAGCGTACCCTCCACATCCTCGCTGTCGGGATGGATGCCGCCGGCGAAAAAGACGTGGTTTTTGCCGTTGTTTTCCGCCGAAACGCGGTTGATGGTCTTCTCCTGCTTGGGCGCGGTGACAACCGGCAGCACGACGCTGTAGTCGATGCCGCTGCGCTGCATGTTGTCTGTCAGCGAGGAGAGCGTGCCCTCGCGGTAGGGCTGTATGCCGCCCTTTTCGGTGAGATACGCGATGGTGCGCGCGGCGATTTTATTGGGAAAGGTGTGGGTGTGAAAATCAATAATCATGGTTTTTCCTTTGCATTTGACAGGAAGCTCCGTCCGCTGTCGCGTTCAAAGGCGGACGTTTTGACGCTTATTTTACCGCGACGTTGTGCTCGCCGAGCTGATGCCGCAGCTCGCGGAGCATCACGTCGTTCAGGCTTACCCACATATTGGAGGGCGCCTTCACCTTGCGGTTGGCTTGTGTTAAGTAAAAGATGACCGGCGTTCTGCCGTCAAAAATATCGAGCACACGGCGCGCTTTTTCATAGAGCGGCGTGTTGAGGTCGTCAATGCGCAGATAGAGCGCCTGCGGCGTTTGCGGCGCGGCGGTCTGCGGCGGTCTGCTTTGCGGCGGTGTTGGCGCCTGCGGCGCAAAGGGGCGGTAGTCTTTACATTCCTCGTTGGTGCGCGCCTTATCGGCGGCGTCGCAAAGCAGCTTGGGCTCCTCGTTTTCTTTATAATTGAGCGTGCCGCGCAGAATCACGGCGCTCGTTTCTCCCAAATACAAGCCGAAGCGCTCGTACACATTCGGGAACACCACCGCTTCCATCGCGCCGTAGCGATCCTCCACGGTGATAAACGCCATCATTTTATTATTCTTCGTGAGCTGCGTTTTGACCTTGGCTATCACGCCGACAATGCAGACCTGCTTGCCGTCGGGATAGCGCGACTCGTCCAGCAGGATATCGCCGATTCTGTCCGCCTTGGACAGCTCAGCAAAGGCGGTGTAATCATCCATCGGGTGACCGCTGAGATACATGCCGGCGATTTCGTTTTCCATGTGCAGCAGCTCCTCCGCGGGAAACTCCTCCAGCGCCGGCAGCTGCGGCTCGGAGGAAGCGGCGCTGTCCGCGCCGCCCATGTCAAAAAAGCTGAGCTGACCGCCCATGTTGCGGCGGTGGTTAAATTCCAAATCGTCCAGCACGGTTTTGACAATAGCCAACAGCTGGCGGCGGTTGGCGCCCAAGCCGTCAAAGGCGCCGCATTTTATCAGGCTTTCCACCGCGCGGCTGTTCATGTTTTTGCCGTACAGCCGCTTGCAAAAGTCGTAAAAGGATTTATAGGGCGACAGCGCGCGTTCGGCGATAATCTGCTCGATAAACGCCCTGCCGAGGTTTTTAATCGCCAGCAGCCCATAGCGAATGTTGCTGCCGACCACGGCAAAGCGCTGATAGCTTTCGTTGACGTGGGGCGGCAACACATCAATGCCGAGGTGGCGGCACTCGGCGATATAGGACGCGAGCTTTGTTTGGCTGTCGAGCACGCTGGAGAGCAGCGCCGCCATATACTCGCGCGGATAGTAGCATTTGAGCCACGCCGTTTTGTAGGAAACCGCGGCATAGGCGGCGGCGTGGGATTTGTTGAAGGCATAGGAGGCAAAGCTCTCCATTTCGCCGAAGATGGACGCGGCGGTGGCGGCGTCGATACCGCGGCGCACGCAGCCCTCGACCTCGATATTGCCGCTGTCATCTGTTAAGCCGTTGATGAAAATATCGCGCTCGCGCTCCATGACGTCGTGCTTCTTTTTGCTCATGGCGCGGCGCACAATGTCCGCGCGCCCGAAGCTGTAGCCGGCAAGCTCGCGGAAAATCTGCATGACCTGTTCCTGATAGACAATGCAGCCGTAGGTGACGTTGAGGATGCTTTGCAGCCTGGGATGCTTGTAGCGGATATGCGACGGATGGTGGCGGCAGTCGATGTAGGTGGGAATACTGTCCATCGGACCGGGACGATAGAGCGACAGCACGGCGATTAAGTCCTCCATGCAGTCGGGCTTGAGCTGTGTCAGCACGTTCTTCATGCCCTGGCTCTCAAACTGGAACACGCCCTCGGTGGCGCCGCGCGCAATCATGGCAAACACCTTTTGGTCGTCCTCGCGCAGCCGGTCGGGAGTATAATCGGGATGGGCTTGCCGAATCAGCTTTTCCGCGTCGTCGATAACGGTGAGGTTGCGCAAGCCGAGAAAATCCATTTTCAGCAAGCCGAGCTCCTCGAGCGTGGTCATAGTGAACTGCGTGACGACGTTATCGTCGTTTTTGGACAGCGGCACATAGTCGGACACCGGCTTGTCCGTAATCACCACGCCTGCGGCGTGCATAGTGGCATGGCGCGGCATGCCCTCGATTTTTTTAGCGATATCAATCAGGCGCTTGGCGTCGGGATCGCTGTCGTAGCGGCGGCGCAGCTCAGCGCTCGCCTTCATCGCTTTGTCGAGCGTGATGTTCAACTCAAACGGCACCAGCTTGGCGATGACGTCCACCGCGTTGTAGGGAATCCCCAGCGCTCTGCCGACGTCGCGGATAGCGCCGCGCGCCGCCATGGTGCCAAAGGAGATGATTTGCGCCACGTGGTCGGCGCCGTATTTGCCGACCACATAGTCGATGACCTCTCCCCTGCGGCGCTTGCAGAAGTCGATGTCAAAGTCGGGCATGCTGACGCGCTCGGGGTTGAGGAAGCGCTCAAAGAGCAGGTTGTATTTGATGGGATCAATGGCGGTGATGCCGATGCAGTAGGCGGCAAGCGAGCCGGCGCCCGAGCCGCGTCCGGGGCCGACGGGGATGCCGT
>CADCAD010000031.1 GCA_902799325.1 uncultured Ruminococcus sp.
ACCGTGATTTCCTTCGCCACCATAAACGCGGAGTAAAAGCCCACGCCGAACTGTCCGATGATGTCGATGTCGTCCTGCTTTTCCTCCTTTTCGCGCAGCTCCTGCTTGAACTTGAAGGAGCCGGAGGAGGCGATGGTGCCGAGGTTGTTTTCCAAATCGTCCTTATCCATGCCGATACCGTTGTCGGAAACGGTCAGGGTGCGCGCGTCCTTGTCGGCTTTGATTTCAATTTTGAAATCGCCGCGCGTCATGCCCAGCTTGTCGTCGGTCAGCGCGATAAAGCAGAGCTTGTCAATCGCGTCGCTCGCGTTGCTGATGATTTCGCGCAGGAAAATTTCCTTGTGCGTGTAGATGGAGTTAATCATCAAATCAAGCAGGCGCTTGGATTCGGATTTGAATTGCATTTTTGCCATGTGTATTACTTCCTTTTTATGTATTGATGTTTTATCGTCTGCCCTGCTTTTACAGAGCGGCGGAATCGGCTTGTTGATAAATGATTTGCGCGGTGTGGCTGTTGCGCAGAATTTCGTCCTTCAGCGCTTCCAGACTGTCAAATTTGCGCTCCGGGCGAATAAAGTCGAGCAGCCGCACGTCGGCGCGCGTGCCGTAGAGGTCGCCGCCGCGGTACTGCGGCATCCAGGTTTCCCACAGCGGCACGCTGCCGCCCACGGTGGGCTTGACGCCGATGTTGGTCACGCCACAATACTGTTCGCCGTTTTCAAGCGTCACGGCGGAGGCGTAAACGCCGAATTGCGGCACCACCAGTCCGCGCGACAGCGGCTGGTTGATGGTCGGGGTGCCGAGCGTGTGACCGAGGTGCCTGCCGTGAATGACGGTTTCGGCAAAGCCAAAGCGCGCACACAGCAGCGCATTGGCGCGGCGGATGTCGCCCTGCGCAATCAGCTGCTTGATCAGCGTGGAACACACCACCTCGCCCCTGTCGGTTTCGGGCGGCACAATTGTCAGCGCCACGCCGAACTCCGCGCACAGCGTTTGCAGCATGCCGGTGTCGCCGCCGGCGTTTTTGCCGAAGCGGTAGTTAAAGCCGCAAAACAGCGCCTTTGCCCGGAGCGTATCCACGAGCACGGTTTTGAAAAAGTCGCGCGCGCTCAGGTGCATCAGGGCGCGGAAATCCGCAAAGCAGACGCGCTCTATGCCGATTTGCTCCAACGCGCGCAGCTTGTCCTCGTGCGTCATCAGCGCCGGCGTCTGTGTGCCGGCAATGACGCTTTTGGGGCTTTCGGAAAAGGTCAGGCACACGGGCAGCAGACCGTTTTCCTTTTGCGCGGCGGCAAGTCCCAGCACGCGGCGGTGGCCGCAGTGCACGCCGTCAAAGAAGCCCAGCGCCACAGCGGTATTCTGTTGTTGGGGTTCTATGGTAAAAAAAGCTTGCATAGGCTTTATATCCTTAAATTTTTCCGCTTTGCAGCAGCAGGGCGATTTTCAGCACGGCAATCTGGGTTTTGGCGTCAACCACCCGGTTGTTGAGCACCATCTCCACCGCCTTGTCAAGCGGAATTTTTTCCACGTTCAAAAACTCACCTTCGTCGGGGCGGCTTTCGCCCTGCTCCCGAATCCGGCAGGCGTAAAGGTGAATGATTTCGTCGGTGTAGCCCGGCGTGGGGTATACCTGTCCGAGGGTGATGTATGAATAGCCCACCGCGCCGGTTTCCTCCAGCAGCTCGCGCTTGCCGTTTTCCAGCGGCGTGGCGCCGGGCTCCAGCTTGCCGGCAGGCAGCTCGAGCACCACCTCGGCGTAGGGATAGCGGAACTGGCGCACAAACAGCAGGTTGTTGTCCTTGTCCAGCGCGGCAACGCACACGCCGCCGGGATGGCGCACCACCTCGCGCATGGCGCGGCTGCCGTCGGGCAGCGCGACCTCGTCGTGGGTGATATGTAAAATCTTGCCGTTAAAGATTTCCTTTGAGGAAAGCGTTTTTTCCGTTAAAAGCATGTTGACCTCCGTGCGCGCAGGCGCATGAAAGGCGCACGCCGGGTGCGCCTTTTGGTGATATAGGTTAAGCTTCGTCGTCAAAGAAGCTGATTTGGCTGACAACGCTGTCTATCGCCTCGTCGGACATAACATTGGGCTCGTCGAGGTATTTGGAGCGCTTTTCAATGCTGTCAATCGCCATCTGCATTTTTTCCTGCGGCGTGGCGTTTTCGCGGCGCGGCGCTGCGTAAACCTCGTCGTCCTCGGGGTTGGAGATGTTGACATAGGTGTCGGCTTCCTCCTGCGCTGCGGGCGGCTCGTCTGCACTTTCCACCAAGGCAGGCTCCGCGCCGTCGTCGACGGGCTCTGCGGCAGGTTCTTCCGCAGGCGCCTTCGGCGTTGCTTCCTCCGCCACAGCTTCCTGTGCTGTCTGCTCCACATGCGCGGGCGCTTCATAGCCGCCGCTGATGGCTTCCTCGGCAGCTGCCATAATCACCTCGGCAGGCGCGGTGATTTGCTTTTCGCGTCTTGCCTCGGCAACCGCCTTCAGCTCGTCAAGATGGTTGACGGGCTTTTCCACCTTCGGGTTGTCCTCGTCAAAATAGATATCGTACCACACCAGGAACACATACACCGTCCAAACACGGCGGCTGTTGTCCTCCTTGCCGCTGAAATGCTCATCGAGCCACGCCACCAGCGTGTCGGTGTTAAAGAACTTTTCGGCGGTTTTGCCGCGGAACTTTTTCTTGACGATTTCATAATATTTTTCATCGCGCAGCCATACGCGCGTCGGCACCGGGAAGCCGAGCTTTTCCTTTTCGGCGGTGGTTTCGGGCATGCGGTTTGCCGCCGCCTTGCGCATGGCGTACTTGGTGTTGTGCTTGTTGACGCGGAGGTCGGTGGGCAGGCTCGACGCCACCTTAAAGACCTCCTTGTCGAGGAAGGGCACGCGCAGCTCCAGCGAGTTTGCCATGCTCATGCGATCCGCCTTCAGAAGAATGTCGCCGACCATCCACAGATTGATGTCGAGGTACTGCATCTTGGTCACATCGTCATACTTGCGGCAGCGGTAGTAGTATTTTCTCGCCTGACTCTGCGGCGCGGTGGCGATGGACGGATCCTTCAGCAGCGCCTGCTTTTGCTTTTGGTCATACATAAAGGCGTTGCCGATATAGCGATCCTCCAGCTTGTCGCAGGCGCGAATCAAATAGTCGCGTCCCTTGATGTCGGGCAGCTTGCGCGCGAGGGCGCGCAGCGCCTTGCGCAGAAAGTGGGGGACAATCGTCTGGTAAATTTTAAAGACTCTGGGGTCATTGTAGCAGGTGTAGCCGCCGAACAGCTCGTCGGCGCCCTCGCCGGACAGCACGACCTTGACATAGCGGCTGGCAAGGCGCGACACAAAATAGAGCGCCACGCAGGACGGATCGGCAAGCGGCTGATCCATGTGGTACTGCACGGTCGGCACCGCGTCCCAGAACTCCTCGCGCGAAATGAGGTGGGTGTGGTGCTCCACGCCGATTTCCTTGCTCAGCGCCTCTGCCCAGCTGATTTCGTTGTATTTTTCGCCGAAGTCAAAGCCGACGGTAAAGGTCTTTTGGTCGGCAAAGTAGGTGGAAACATAGCTGGAATCTACGCCCGAGGACAGGAAGCAGCCAACCTCCACGTCGGCAATTTTGTGGGCGTTGACGGAGTTTTCGAATACCTCTTCAATTTTTGCCACCGCTTCTTCCTCGGTCATGTTTTCTTTGGGGTTAAAGCGCGGCTCAAAGTAGCGCGTGGTTTCCACCATGCCGTCCCTGTACCACAGGTAGTGGCCGGGCATCAGACAGTAAACGTCCTCAAAGAAGGTTTCGGGCGGCAGGGCATACTGGAACGAAAGATAGGTGTCGAGCGCGCGTGTGTTGAAGCGCTTGACAAACTTCGGGTGCTCCAAGATGCTCTTGATTTCCGACGCGTATACAAGGTCGTCGCCGATTTGCGTGTAGTGCATCGGCTTGATGCCAAAGAAGTCACGCGCGATAAACAGCGAATGATCCACGGTGTTGTAGATGGCAAAGCCGAACATACCGCGCAGGCGAGGCAGCAAATCCTCCTGCCATTCCTCAAAGCCGTGCACCAGCACCTCGCTGTCGGAATCGGTGGCAAAGGTGTGTCCCTTGCCAATCAGCTCCTGCTTGAGCTGCTGATAGTTATAAATTTCACCGTTAAAGGTGAGCACAAGGGTTTTGTCTTCGTTGAAAATGGGCTGGTGCCCCGTTTCCAGGTCGATAATCGACAAACGGCGAAAGCCCATGGAAATGGTGTCATCACTGAAAAAGCCATCGGAGTCGGGACCGCGGTGGGTGATGACCTCGGTCATTTTACGGATCACGTTTTCTCGGTTGTCCAATTGGCCGGTAAAGCCGCAGATACCACACATTGCAAAAACCCCTTTCGTGGGAACTTTTTTCTATCGGAAATTTTTCCGCTCCGCCGTTGATGAAAAGTGTCATCAAGACAATTTTACCAAAGGTGGGCGAAAGCGTCCGCAACACTTTTTATATACTTTTTTATTATACCATAAATATGCGGCAAATTCAACCGTCGCCGCAACTTTTTGTTTACTTCCGCCTTTGGAAACCTTCATCTAACAGAAAACTTTCATTAACGGCGGGGCAGACCTTCGCTTTGGCAATACTTTGCTCACCTTTTGAAAAGTTCTTCTGTCTTTTATTGCCGCCTTTGGAAACAGTCATCTAACAGAAACGTATTTTGACGGTGGGGCAAACCTTTGCTATTGTCATACTTTAGCCACCTATGGAAACAATCGTCTAAAGGCGCTTGAATCGCGGCGGATTTTGTACTATACTTATACTATCACGGTAACAGGAGGAAGCAAGATGATTACCAAATACACCCACGGCACGCCCATTGACACCGAAGCCGTGACGCAGTCGTTTGACGCGCGTCCCATCGGCGAATTCCCGTTTGACAGCCGCTTTGACGGCGGCAAATTTATCTTTTCCTTTGATATGGCGCCCCGCGACATCCTCTATGGCTTGGGCGAAGCGCCGCGCGGCATCAACAAGCGCGGCTGGGTGTATGAAAGCTATTGCAGCGACGATCCCTTCCACACCGAAACCAAGCAGTCGCTGTACGCCGCGCACAATTTTATTCTGCTCAGCGGCAGCCGCACCTTCGGCATTTTTGTCGATTTCCCGGCGCGTGTCCGCTGGGATTTGGGCTACACCCGTCAGGACGCTGCTGAGATAACGCTGGACGGCATGGATTTTGATATCTATTTCATTCAGGCGGCAACGCCGCGCGACATCGTGAGGGAATTTCGCGCCGCCATCGGACAAAGCTACATTCCGCCGCTGTGGGCGTTCGGCTACCAGCAAAGCCGCTGGAGCTACCACAACGCCGAGGCGGTCAACAATGTTATCGCAGGCTACGACGCGGCGCAGATTCCGCTCGACTGCGTCTATCTTGACATCGACTACATGGAGCGCTTCAAGGATTTCACCGTTGACGAGCAGGCGTTCCCCGATTTTTCCGCGTTTGTCCGCGAAAAGCAGGCACAGGGGATTCACCTGATTCCCATCATCGACGCAGGCGTCAAAAAGGAGGACGGCTACTCCGTCTATGAGGAGGGCAAGGCAAAGGGCTATTTCTGCAAAAAGGCGGACGGCGCCGATTTTGAGGCAGGCGTTTGGCCGGGCATCTGTTCCTTTCCCGATTTTCTCAATCCTGCGGTGCGCCGCTGGTTCGGTGAAAAATACAAGGTGCTCACCGATATGGGCATCGACGGCTTTTGGAACGACATGAACGAGCCTGCGCTGTTCTATTCCGCAGACGGCATCGAAAAGGCGCTGGAGAAAGCGGCGGCGCTCAAGGGCGAAAATCTTGATTTGGGCAAGTTTTTTAACCTAAAAGACACCTTCATGGGGCTGTCCAACGCGCAGGCGGACTATTCCTCCATCTATCACAACATCGGCGGCGCACAGGTCAACCACCAGCGCGTGCACAATCTCTACGGCGCAAGCATGACCAAGGCGGCTGGCGAATATTTCGAGCAGGCCTTCGGCAGGGAAAAGGTGTTGATGTTCTCGCGCGCGTCCTATGTCGGCGCGCACCGCGCGGCAGGCATCTGGTTCGGCGACAACCACTCGTGGTGGTCGCATATTCTGCTTGACCTCAAAATGCTGCCTGCGGCGAACATGTGCGGCTTTCTGTACTGCGGCGCGGATTTGGGCGGCTTCAACGAAAACGCCACGCGCGATTTGGTGCTCCGCTTTTTGGCGCTGGGCGTGTTTACGCCGCTCATGCGCAACCACTCGGCGCTCGGCACGCGCGACCAGGAGGCGTACCGCTTTGAAAACCCGGAGGACTTCCGCGACGTCATTCAGGTGCGCTACCGCCTGATTCCGTACCTGTACAGCGCCTTCCGCAAGGCGAGCGAGCAAAACGATATGCTGTTCCGTCCGCTGTCGTTTGACTATCCCGACGACGCCGTTGCGCGCGAGTGTGAAACCCAGCTGATGCTCAGCGAGGAATGTATGATTGCCCCGGTGTACGAGCAGAACGTCAGCGGCAGGGCGGTGTATCTGCCCGAGGACATGACCTTTGTCCGGCTCAGCGGCACGCGCGCGGAGAAGCAGCCGCTTGAAAAGGGCTGGCACTATGTCCCGGTCGCCCTCAACGAGGTGCCGCTCTTTATCAAAAAGGGCAAATCGGTGCCGCTTTGTCAGCCTGCCCTGCGCACAAGGGATTTAGATGGGGAACATTTGGAAATGCTGTCATAACAAAAACGGTTAGGGCGTTACGCCTTAACCGTTTCTTTATCCTTTGCATATAAAAGCTTTAAAACAATCGGCGTCAGAACGCTCGACACAATAATCAGCAGAATGACCGAGGTGAAATAGGCAGAGCTGATCATGCCCTCCGTCAAGCCGCGCTGCGCCACAATCAGCGCCACCTCGCCGCGCGTCATCATGCCGACGCCGATCTTCAGGGTGTCCTTGCCCTTGAAGCCGCACAGCCGCGACATTGCGCCGCAGCCGATGATTTTGCTGACCAGCGCCACCAAAACAAACGCCGCCGAAAACAGCACCAGCTCCCAGGTGATGCCGTCAATCTGCGTTTTCAAGCCGATGCTCGCAAAGAAAACCGGGCCGAAAATCATGTAGGAATTGATGTCCATCTTTTCCTCGATGTAGTCGGAATCGTGCAGCTTGGACAGGATAATGCCTGCCACATATGCGCCGGTGATGTCGGCGATGCCGAAGTATTTTTCCGCCGCGTAGCTCAGCCCGAAGCAGAGCGCCAGCGCCAAAATCGGGATGCGCCGCGTGTGCGGCCAGCGTTTGTCAATCACCTTGAACGCCTTGTAAATCACAAAGCCCAGCGCCAGCGAAAGCGCAAAAAACGCCACGGTGCTCAGCGCCACCAGCCCGGGATTGCTGTCGGGATTCTTAAAGCCAATCACGAACGTCAGCACCATGATGCCGATCACGTCGTCGATAATCGCCGCACTCAAAATGGTGGTGCCCAGCTCGGTTTTCAGCTTGCCGAGCTCCTTGAGGGTTTCCACCGTGATGGAAACGCTGGTGGCGGTCATAATCACGCCGATGAACACCGCCGTAAAGAAGTGCGGCGTGCCCAAGCCGTCAAAGCCGTAAAAGCCGAGATAGAGCAGCGTGCCGCCAATCAGCGGCATCAGCACGCCTGCGCAGGCAATCAGCAGCGCCTTGACGCCCGTGTGCAGCAGCTGCTTGAGGTTGGTGCCCAGTCCTGCCGAAAACATCAGCAGCACCACACCGATGCCGGCGCAGATGTTCAAAAAGTCGTTGAGCTTGACGATGCCCAGCACACTCGGGCCGATTAAAAGACCTGCCACAATTTCGCCGACAACCTGCGGCGCCTTCAGCTTGCGCGCCAAAAGGCCGAAAACTTTGGCAAAGATGACGATGATTGCCAAATCTCTCAGTACCGATAAAATATCCACTTGTATCATACTCCGTTAATAAAATTTACCGTATCCTATGGTACACCCGGCAGGGCAAAAAGTCAATGGCGATTCATGGTGAAAACGCGCTTCTGTTGCGTAAAAACCGGTGTTTTTCAGGAATTTTGTAAAAAAGCTTGCTAAAAAAGGACATTTGTGTTACAATAAAGTGAAAAAGTTGTAATAAGTTTCTGGTGGCTATGAAAATTAACGCATTTTTTAAGGAAAAAAAGAATATTATCATGGTTGTCTGCGTGCTGTTGGTGGCGGTGCTGCTGTTGGTGCACACCATCATCACTAACAATATTTTGCGCAGCAACACCAATGAATTGCAGTCGACCTCCAACGTCAATCCGCGCGTAAACCAAATCAAGGAGGACGGCGCGGCAGCGCTGGCGGACACCACCGCCGACATGTCGGGCAACACCGTTTCCACGGCGGCGCCCGAAACCAAGCCTGCCACCACAGCCCCCACGGTGCCGCCCACAACCGTGAAGCCTGCCGCCACGGTGCCGCACACCACGGCGCCGCACGCGACGGTGCAGTATGCCACGGCGGTTAAGCCCGACACCCCTGCGGACTACAAAACGCAGTGGGATTTGGGCTATCTGCTCGCGCTTGACAATCCCGACACCAGTTACCAGTGCGCCAAGGTCACCCTGACGGATGAGGACAGGGATTTGCTGGAGCGGCTTTGCTACGGCGAATTCGGCACCGGCGGCTTTATCGGCGCGTGCCTGATTGCCCAGTGCGTCAAGGACGCCATGTGCTTTGACGGCATCGGTTCGGTGGCGGATGTTATCCGCGATTATCACTACGACGGCAGCACCGAAATGGGCACCAGCGAGGAGTGCTGTCAGGCGGTGCGCTATATATTTGACGACAACCGTGACGCGGTGCAGCACCGGCTGATGTATATGTACAATCCCTACATGGTGCAGAGCGACTTTCACGAGAGCAATAATTTTATTCTTTCGTATGCCGGTGTGCGCTTCTTTGACCGATGGGGTTACTGATTAAAACTATAAAGCCATATCCCGCGCGGGACATGGTTTTTCTTTTTAGCGTTTTGGCTGATTATTCTGAAAAAATCTGTTTTGAAAGACGGTAAGTGAAGCTTTGGTGAAATAAAGAGAAAACGATTGCCAAAAGAATAAAATTATGATAAAATATAAGTCATCACACCCGAAATGAGGTTTTTATGAAACGGATTATCACCGCTTTATTTTTACTGCTATCTATGCTTTTATGCGCCTGTGCGCCGCAGCAGTCCAGCGAGGCTGCCGGCAAAAGTGAGACCACAGCGCCGAAAAACAGCACCGAGGATTCGATAAAGCCGACGGCGGCGCCCACCACCGCGCCGTCCAAAGGACAAGCGTCGGAGCGGCACAAACGCCGCGCCGACACCGATACGCAGCTGGATGAGCTGCTTGCCGGGCAGCTGAAAAACCGCGCGGCAAAGCTCGATGTGAAGGAGCTGCTGCAGTATCCCGAGCTGCCCACCGGCTGTGAATCGGTGGCGCTGACGGCAGCGCTGCGGTATCTCGGCTTTGATTTGGAAAAGACAGAATTTGCGTCAAACTGGCTCAGCGTCAGCGACGACGCCATGTTCGGCTATATGGGCGATCCCTTTGAGGACGACGGCGCAGGCATTTTTCCGCCGGCGCTCGCGCAGGACGCCAATCAGTATCTGGAGGCAGAGCACTCCGACTATGTGGCGGTTCCCACCATGGGCACCGAGCTGAGCGATTTGTATAAGCTGGTGGACGCCGGTTATCCCGTGCTGGTGTGGACGACCATGTATTTTGTGGAGCCGACGCTGGAGGATTACGGCTACTTTTATGACGACGAGGTCTACTATTGGTACCTCAACGAGCATTGCGTGGTGCTGATGGGCTACGATTTGGACGAGGGCACCGTGACGGTGTGCGATCCTCTCAGCGGCATCGTGGAGTGCGACGCCGAGGAGTTTCAGTATATCTATGACACCATCGGACAGATGTCCATGACAATTATCAAATAAAAGAAGGGGCTGACACAAAAGTCAGCCCCTTTGAAATTGAGGTACGTTTTATCGCAACGTTTTGCGAACATGAAGCGGAAAATATTCAACTCTCCACGCTAAACTCTCCACTCTTAAAGAATCATTCTTCTTCCTTTTTGTCGAGCATACACTCAACCAGAACCGCCTTCTGCGCATGGAGGCGGTTTTCCGCTTCCTCAAAGATTTCGTTGGCGTGCGCCTCGAAAACGTCGGCGGTGATTTCCTCGCCGCGGTGAGCAGGCAGGCAGTGCAGCACCATGCACTCGTCGTTGGTGACTGCCATCAGCTTGTCGTTGACCTGATAAACGCCGGCAAACACCGCTTCGCGCGCCTTCTTTTCTTCCTCCTGTCCCATGGACGCCCACACGTCGGTGTAGACAACGTCGGCGTTCTTTGCCGCTTCCATCGGGTCGTTGACGATTTCAAACTTGTCGCCGAACTGCTTGCCGAATTCCATGATGTGCTCAGGCGGGAAATAGCCGTCGGGGCATGCTGCCGAGAAGGACATGCCCATTCTCAGAGCGCCGACCGCAAGGGAGTTGAGCATGTTGTTGCCGTCGCCGATGAAGCACATTTTAAGCCCTTCCAGCTTGCCCTTAAATTCGCGGATGGTCATTAAGTCGGCGAGCACCTGGCAGGGGTGGCAGTAGTCGGTCAAGCCGTTGATAATCGGAATGGAGCCGTATGTGGCAAGGGCTTCCACCTCGCTTTGGGCAAAGGTGCGAATCATAATCGCGTCGAGGAAGCGCGACAGCACGCGCGCAGTGTCCTCCACAGGCTCGCCTCTGCCGATTTGCAGGTCGTTGGAGCTCAAAAACAGCGGATAGCCGCCGAGCTGCGTCATGCCTACCTCAAAGGATACGCGTGTACGGGTGCTGGACTTTTCAAAAATCATGCCCAGCGTTTTGCCCTGCAGCAGCTTGTGCTCGATGCCGTGCTTCTGCTCATATTTCAATTGGTCGGCGAGGTTGAGGGTGCGTGTGATTTCCTCGGTGGACCAGTCCTCCAGCTTTAATAAATGTTTCATTTCGTGTTCTCCTTTATATGTTTTTAGAGGCGCTCTTTAGTGTTTTTTCAAGTATCTTAACCGCCTCGTCCAGCTCCTCTTTGGTGATGGTCAGCGGCGGTAACATTCTGAGTAAATTCTTGGCGGTGATAATCAGCAGACCGTTTTGAACGCATTGGGCGGCGATGTCGTGGGCGTCGCCGTCAATTTCAATGCCGATCATCAAGCCCAGACGGCGGACGTTTTTCACTTCGTCCAGCGCGCGCAGCTTTTCTTCGAGATAGGCGCCCTTTTCTTCCACACTGTTTAAAAACGCTTCGTTCGCCACCACGCTCAACACGTAGTTGGCGCCGGCGCACACAACGGGATTGGCGCCGAAGGTGGTGCCGTGGGTGGAGGGGGACATGACGTCCTTGAGCTTTTCGCCGCACAGGCAGATGCCGATGGGCAAGCCGCCGCCGATGCCCTTGGCGACGGTCATCAGGTCGGGCTTCACGCCGTAGTGTTCGTGCGCAAACAGCTTGCCGGTTCTGCCGACGCCTGTCTGCACCTCGTCGATAATCAGCAGGATATCCTGCATTTCACAGATTTTGGCGATGCTCTGCACATATTCCTTATCGAGAATGTTCACGCCGCCCTCGCCCTGAATGACCTCGAGCATGATGGCGCAGGTTTTTTCGTCGATATGGTTCTTCACATCGTCGATGTCATTGGGTTCGACATGCTTGAAGCCCTGCGTGAAGGGGAAGAAGTAGTTGTGGAAAACCTCCTGACCGGTGGCGGAAAGCGTGGTGACGGTTCTGCCGTGGAAGGAGTTTTTGAGGGTGAGAATGACGTCTCTGCCGGCGCCGTATTTGTCAAAGCTGTATTTGCGCGCGATTTTGATGGCGCACTCGTTGGCTTCCGCGCCGCTGTTGCCGAAGCAGACCTTGGAAAGCCCCGTCAGTTGGCAGAGCTGTTCGGCGAGGTCGCTTGCCTGACTGCTGTAGAAGTAGTTGGACATGTGCTGCAGCGTTGCCGCCTGCGCGCTGACTGCCTTTACCCAGCCGTCGTCGCAGTAGCCAAGCGAATTGACGCCGATGCCGGAGCTGACGTCGATGTAGCGCTTGCCGTCCTCGTCGAAGGCAACGGCGCCCTTGCCGCTTTTCAGGGCGACGTCATAGCGGCCGTAGGTGTGCATGATATACTGCAAATCTTTTTCCTTGGTGTTCATTCTATCTCTCCTCGTTTTTTACTGTATAGGAAACTTCTCCGTCCCGCCGTTGATGAGCAGTGTTGCCAAGCCGGATTTTTCCAAAGGCGGGCGAGGGCGTCCGCGACGCTTTTACGCGTTTTTTACTGTATAGGAAGCTTCTCCGTCCCGCCGTTGATGAGCAGTGTCGCCAAGCCGGATTTTTCCAAAGGCGGGCGAGAGCGTCCGCGACGCTTTTACGCGTTTTTTACTGTATAGGAAGCTTCTCCGTCCCGCCGTTGATGAGCATTGCCGCCAAGCCGGATTTTCCAAAGGCGGGCGAGAGCGTCCGCGACGCTTTTTGCGCGGCGTCAATAGCTGAAAACGAAAACGTCGTCGCGCTTGACAAAGCCGAAGTCGCTCCAGAATTTTTGCCCGGTTTCGTTGTTTTGATAGCAGAAGATGTGGGTTTTTTCGATGCCCTCGGAGGTGATCATCTCAATCGCCTTTTGCGCAAGCGCGTGACCGATGTGGCGGCGGCGGTATGCAGGCAGCACCGCCATGTGGTGGATGAAGCCGCGTCTGCCGTCGTGACCGGCAAGCACGGTGCCGACGATTTTGCCGTCCTCCACCGCAACCTGCGACAGACCCTCGTTGCGCTTGAGATACCGCTCGATCTGCGG
>CADCAD010000032.1:0-9842 GCA_902799325.1 uncultured Ruminococcus sp.
TGATGAACATGTTCTTGATGAAGTGTGCCTGCCATGCAACCTCTACAATGAAGCGGACAGCCATTCTGGTGTCCTTGTTGGCGCCGCAGAAGCAATCGACAACATACAGCTTTTTGCCGGAGAGCTCCTCGATTGCCAGCTTTTTGCAGGCAGCCCAGGTTTTCTCGCTTGCGGGATGGTTGTCGTTGGGATACTCAGGCGTTGTCCACCAAACGGTGTCGCGGCTCTTGTCGTCCATCACGATGAATTTGTCTTTGGGTGAACGGCCGGTGTAGATGCCGGTCATTACGTTGACCGCGCCGAGCTCGGTGAGCTGACCTTTGTCATAGCCCTCGAGAGCGGGATCGGTTTCGTCCTTGAACAGCTGCTCGTAGGAGGGATTGTAAACAATCTCTTTGACGTCGCTGATGCCGTACTTGGTTAAATCAATATTTGCCATAGTGATTCCTCTTTCTATAGTGTATTTTTTACGGTAATATTTTACCATAGTACCGCGCGAATTGTCAATATTGACAAGTTGACAAATAAACCTGTGTTTTTGCAGTTTTTTCAGCGAAATACTGCAAATTGGTTTATGCAAAAGGCGTAAAATGTCTGAATTAATATATTTTTGAAAGTCTTTCGTGTCATTTCCTGCATTTTGTGCTGCTTTGCGATGAAAAAATCGGAATTGACGAAACCTGTTTTTTATGGTACAATGCGTAATAGTATTTTGCAAAAAAATGATGAGGGTTAGTTATGGGAAAGAAAATTGCGGCGCTTTCTCTTTTTTGTTTGATAATAAGCTGGCTGCTTGCCGGCTGCGGCGAGGACAAGAACGCCGCGATTGCCGGCGAATGGGTGCCCAGCACGGTTTCTATCGGCGGCACGACCATCTCCTACAGCGAGCTGGACACCAAAGGGCGCGACTTCAGCTTTCGCTTTCATCCGGACGGCAAGTGCAAAATTGTGATCGGCGGCGTGCAAAACGACGGCACCTACACCTTTAACGATACGTCGGTGGACATTCAATACGGCGGCAAAAGCCAAAAGCTGAGCTATGACCAAGGGATTCTGACGCTGAAAATGACCTACAACGGACAGACCACGTCCTATATGTTTACCAAGGCGGCGCGGTAAGTGCCGCGTGATAGACACGGAACGCGCACAAAATCGCACAAAACCAATTGAATTATCGCTCGTGATATGCTATACTAATTTTTGTATAGCATATTTTTTATTGGAGGTAATGATATGGCAGAGAAAACTGTCCGCACACGCTACGCGCCCAGCCCCACGGGCTTTATGCACGTCGGCAACCTGCGCACCGCGCTGTATGAGTATTTGGTGGCGAAGTCGCAGGGCGGCAAGTTTGTTTTAAGAATTGAGGACACCGACCGCGAGCGCCTGGTGGAGGGCGCCGTGGACGTGATTTATGACACCATGAAGCTGGCGGGACTGCGCCACGACGAAGGCCCCGATATCGGCGGCGACTACGGCCCCTATGTGCAGAGCGAGCGCAAGGATATGTATCTGCCCTACGCCGAGCAGCTGATTCGTGAGGGAAAGGCGTACCGCTGCTTCTGCTCCAAGGAGCGCCTAGAAAAAGTCAAGGAGGAAACCGTCGGCGGCGGCTATGACCGCCACTGCCGCGACCTGAGCGACGAGGAGATTCAGCAAAGCCTTGACGCCGGTCTGCCCTATGTCATCCGTCAAAAAATGCCGGTTGAGGGCAGCACCACGTTTTCCGACGCGGTGTTCGGCGACATCACCGTCGAGAACAGCGAGCTGCAGGATCAGATTTTGATAAAGACCGACGGCTATCCCACTTACAACTTTGCCAACGTCATCGACGACCATACCATGGGCATTACCCATGTGGTGCGCGGCTGCGAGTATCTCAGCTCCACGCCCAAGTACAACTTATTGTATGAAGCCTTCGGCTGGGAGATTCCCACCTACATCCATCTGCCCCTGATTATGGGCAAGGATCCCGACGGCAACGTCAGCAAGCTGAGCAAGCGCCACGGCGCCACCGGCTTTTATGATTTGATTGACGAAGGCTATCTGCCGCAGGCGATTATTAACTACATCGCGCTGCTCGGCTGGTGCCCCAAGGACAACCAAGAGATTTTTACCTTGCAGGAGCTGGAGCAGGCGTTTGACATCGGCGGCATCAGCAAGTCGCCTGCCGTGTTCGACTATGACAAGCTGACGTGGTTCAACGGCGAGTATATCAAGGCGATGACGCCCGAAGCCTTTACCGAGGCGGCGATGCCGTACTATCAAAAGGTGTTCGGCGACAGGGAAATGCCGTGGGACAAGCTGGCGGAAATTCTGCAAAAGCGCGTGACGAAGCTGACGCAGATTCCCGAAATTCTCGACTTTTTCGCGGCGCTGCCTGCCTATGAAAAGGAGCTGTTCGTCAACAAAAAAAGCAAGACGAACCTCGAAAACGCGCCCGTTGTGCTGCGCGAAGCGTATGAGCGCCTCAAGGCGCTGCCCGTGTGGGACAACCCCTCCATTCACGACTGCCTGATTGACATGGCGGCGGAAAAGGAGCTGAAAAACGGCACCGTTATGTGGCCTGTGCGTATTGCCGCCGCAGGCAAAACCGTCACCCCCGGCGGTGCGGTGGAGATTTTGGACATTTTGGGCAGAGAGGAATCGCTGCGCAGATTGGAAATCGGTTTGGCAAAGCTGGAAGCGTAATCACATTTTAAATAGAAAAGGAACATCACTATGTCAGATATAAACAACAACGAGGTCATGCAGGGCAATTTTATCCATGACTTCATCACCGAGGATATTGCCGAAGGCGGAAAATATGAGGGAAAAACCGTGCACACGCGGTTTCCTCCCGAGCCGAACGGCTATCTGCACATCGGTCACGCCAAGGCGATTTGCATTGACTTCGGCACGGCTGAAAAATTCGGCGGCATGTGCAACCTGCGCATGGACGACACCAACCCCACCAAGGAGGATGTGGAGTACGTTGACGCGATTAAAGAGGACATCCGGTGGCTTGGCTTTGACTGGGGCGACCGCTTCTTCTACGCGTCGGAGTATTTTGAGCAGATGTACGGCTTTGCCGTGGAGCTGATTCAGAAGGGACTTGCCTATGTTTGCGAGCTGACGCCCGAGCAAATGCGCGAATACCGCGGCGACACCCAAACACCTGCGCGCAGCCCCTTCCGCGACAGACCGGCGGAGGAAAGCCTCGATTTGTTCCGGCGGATGCGCGCCGGTGAATTTACCGACGGCAGCATGACGCTGCGCGCCAAAATTGATTTGGCGTCGGGCAACTTCAATATGCGCGACCCGGTTATTTACCGCATTAACCGCCTGCACCACCACCGCACCGGCGACGAATGGTGCATTTACCCGATGTATGACTTTGCGCACCCGATTGAGGACGCGCTGGAGGGCATCACCCACAGCCTTTGCTCGCTGGAGTTTGAATCGCACCGTCCGCTGTACGACTGGGTGATTGAGAACATCTCGGCGCCTGCCAAGCCGCGCCAGATTGAGTTTGCGCGGTTGGGTATTAACAACACCGTCATGTCAAAGCGCAAGCTGCGCCAGCTGGTGGAGGAAAAATACGTCAGCGGCTGGGATGATCCGCGCATGCCCACCCTTTGCGGTCTGCGCAGACGCGGCTACACGCCGAAATCCATCCGCTCGTTCATCGACCAAATCGGCGTTTCCAAGGTCAACTCAATTGTGGAGTACAGCTTTTTGGAGCACTGCCTGCGCGACGACCTCAACGAAACCGCTGCGCGCGCGATGTGTGTGCTGCGCCCGGTCAAGCTCGTGATTACCAACTATCCCGAAGGGCAGACCGAGGAGTTTGAGGTGGAAAACAATCCCAACCGCCCCGAGGACGGCACCAGAACCGTCACCTTCTCGCGCGAGTGCTGGATTGAAGCCGACGACTTTATGGAGGAGCCAATCAAGAAATATCAGCGCCTCTATCCCGGCAACGAGGTGCGCCTGAAATCCACCTACATCGTCAAGTGCACCGGCTGCAAGAAGGATGAAAACGGCAACGTGACGGAGGTATACGCGGAGTACGATCCTGCCACGCGCGGCGGCAACACGCCCGACGGCAGAAAGGTGCGCGGCACCATTCACTGGGTTGACGTCAACAACTGCGCCGAGGCGGAAATCAGGCTGTATGACAACCTGTTCACCGTGCCGGATCCCGACGTGGGCGACCGCAACTTCCTCGACTTTATCAACCCCCACTCACTGGACGTTCTCACCGGCTGCAAGGTGGAAAAAAGCTTGGAAAACGCCGCCGCTCCGCAGAGCTTTCAGTTTATGAGAATTGGCTATTTTTGTGTTGACAACAAAGACAGCGCGCCCGGCAGGCTCGTCTTTAACCGCAGCGTTTCGCTCAAGGACGGTTTTAAGAAGAAATAAGCTGAACAAAATCTTAACAATAATCCCATCATCCGGCACAGCCCCCTTTTATTCCACAGGCTGTGCCGGTTTGGCTTTTTCGAGGCGGAAAAAGCCGGGATTTCGGAGCAGAAAAAGACCGCGGTAAATGAATAATCAGCCAATAATTATTCAATATTTTAAAACAACTAAAAACAATAAGAAAACCGCAAAAAAGTTAAAATCACAAAAAATAACAAATTCTTCATTTTTATTATTTTAGAATTGATTTTTATTCTTATAAATCATTAGCTCTACCCTACTAATACCTTTGGGCTACATTTCGTCACTATAGTTGATTGAAGAAATTTCACATTTCCTTTAATATAAAATCAAGAAATTTATATAGGTAGGATTTGTATATGGATAGAATCGCATTATCGAGATTAATCGGGGCAAATATCCGCAAATATCGTATTCAGAGGGATGTCAGTCAAGAACATTTAGCTTTGGAATCAGGTATTCATCCCGCGTATATCAGCAAGCTGGAACGCGGCGAAAAATGTCCTACAATTGATACATTATACCGCTTGGCAAAGGCTTTGGGAATCCCTGTTTACAAGCTGATTGACATTGACGGCGACATTGACAACATTTCTGACACTGCATACAAAATTCAAAAATCACTCAGCGACCTCAATCCGGACCAACAAAACCGGGTAGCGGATTTGATTGATGAGATTGTCCGCTTGATAAAGTAACGCTCTGAAAAGGGCGTTTTCTTTTTGCCTCTTTTCAAATTTACGCTTTTGTGCTATACTTTTAGTGCAAGTTGCGAGTTTATACCTTTAGTACCAGAAAGTGAGGGCGCCGAAATGAAAAAAGCATTGGTGACAGGCGGTTCGGGCGGCATTGGCTCCGCCATTTGCGAAGCACTGGCAAAGCAAAACTGTGCAATTGCTATCCAATATTGCCGCCGTCAAAAACAGGCAGAGGAGCTTGCCGCCGCACTGCGCGAAAAATACGGCGCAAATGTCTGCGCGGTACAGGCAGACGTAGCGGACGCGGACTCCGTTCGCGCGATGTTTGATGAACTGGACAGCGCCTTCGGCGCGATAGATGTACTGGTGAACAATGCCGGCGTCGCGCAGCAAAAGCTGTTCACCGATATTACCGACGAGGACTGGCGCGCCGTGACCGGCGTCAACCTCGACGGCGTATTCTACTGCTGCCGCGAAGCGCTGCGGCGTCACATGCTGCCGGAACACAGGGGCGTGATCCTCAACATCAGCTCCATGTGGGGGCAGGTGGGCGCGTCGTGCGAGGTGCACTACAGCGCCGCCAAGGCTGGCGTTATCGGACTGACAAAGGCGCTTGCCAAGGAGGTCGGTCTGTCGGGCATCCGCGTCAACTGCATCGCGCCCGGCGTGGTGATGACCGACATGATGAAAGGCTTTGACGGGGAAACGCTTGCCGCGCTGCGCGAGGAGACGCCGCTGAATGTGTTGGGCACGCCGGAGGAAATTGCCGACGCCGCGGTGTTTTTATGCAGCGATAAGGCGCGCTTTATCACTGGGCAGGTGCTCGGCGTCAACGGCGGCTTTGTCATATAAACATGTTAAAAACGTTTCCTATAACGCAAAAAAACAGGACAGACAATCGTCTGTCCTGTTTGCTTTCGGATGGGTGAATTACTTCAGCTCTACCTCTGCGCCTGCGCCTTCGAGCTTCTCCTTCATAGCGTCAGCATCCTCCTTGGATACCTGCTCCTTAACAGCCTTGGGAGCGCCGTCTACGAGAGCCTTAGCTTCCTTCAGGCCGAGGCCGGTGATCTCACGAACAGCCTTGATGACAGCAATCTTGTTGCCGCCGGCGCTCTTCAGGATAACGTCGAACTCAGTCTGCTCAGCCTCAGCGGCAGCAGCCTCTACGGGGCCTGCAACTGCAACAGCAGCAGCAGCGGATACGCCAAACTCGTCCTCTACAGCGTGAACCAGCTCGGAGAGCTCGAGAACGGTGAGGCCTTTTAATTCTTCAATAATAGCAGTAATTTTCTCAGATGCCATTGTTATTTACCTCCAATTAATAAGTTGATTTTAAAGTTAGGTGCGGATTATTCCGCTGCGGGAGCTTCTGCTTCCGCGGGAGCCTCGGCTGCTTCCTCTGCGGGAGCTGCTTCAGCGTCTTTCTTGGCAAGGCATGCGTCAAAGCCGCCTTCGTCCACAACAGCCTGCATAACGCGGGCAAATGCGGCGATAGGAGCCTGGAATGCGCCAAGAACGTTGGCGAGAAGTACTTCTCTGGTGGGCAGCTTGGACAGCGCGGTGATGGTGTCCATGTCCACAACGGCGCCGTCAAGATAACCTGACTTCACCTTGAAGTTGTCGTGATCCTTTGCATACTTGCAGAGGATACGCGCTGCGGCAGCATACTCGCTGTCGCTGGTTGCAAGAGCGGTGGTGCCCTCCAAAACAGGCTTTAAGCCCTCAAGACCAACCTCGTCGCAAGCGCGGGAAAGAAGGGTGTTTTTAACGACGGTATACTGTACGTCGTTTTCACGCAGCTCCTTTCTGAGCTTGGTGTCGTCCTCGGTGTTGATACCCTTATAGGATACAACCAGACCGGTGACGGAGTTTTTCAGTCTTTCGGAAAGCTCTGCAACGATTGCTTTCTTTTGCTCTAAAACACTCTGGCTTGGCAAAAAAATTCACCTCCGAAATAAAATTATTTCGCAGTCCGTAAAGCACGGGTTCATCTAAAGAAAACGCTGTCCGAAGCGCACCTCGGACAGCGGAATACTAACAAGAATGTAATCGCACTTTCCTCGGCAGGCAAGGTTTCCCTTTTACGCAATGCACCTACTGTCTTTAGAACTGCATATATATTTAATTCAAAAAGAATTAAACACCAAACTTTGTGGGGTTCATTCTGACGCTGGGACCCATGGTGGAGGTCACGGCGATGGAACGGATGTACTGACCCTTTGCGGCGGCAGGCTTAGCCTTTACGATGGCATCCATCAGGGTGTCAAGGTTCTCGGCGAGCTTGTCGGCACCGAAGGATACCTTGCCGATGGGGCAGTGGATGATGTTGGTTTTGTCAAGACGGTATTCAATCTTACCTGCCTTGGCCTCCTTGATCGCCTTGGCGATGTCGGGAGTAACGGTGCCTGCCTTGGGGTTAGGCATCAAGCCGCGCGGACCGAGGATACGACCCAGACGACCAACCAGACCCATGCAGTCGGGGGTGGTGATGAGAACATCGAAGTCCATCCAGTTTTCCTGCTGAATCTTCTGCGTCATGTCCTCAGCGCCCACA
Organism: uncultured Ruminococcus sp.; assembly: GCA_902799325.1. GTDB lineage: Bacteria > Bacillota > Clostridia > Oscillospirales > Acutalibacteraceae > Ruminococcoides. Next base: position 7,681 of record CADCAD010000032.1, read on the forward strand.
TAGTCAGCGCCGGCTTCCTTGGCAAGCTCCTCGTTGGGGCCTTTGCAGATAGCCAGAACGCGAACGTTTTTACCGGTACCGTTGGGAAGAACAACAGCGCCGCGAACCTGCTGGTCAGCGTGACGGCTGTCGACGCCGAGCTTTACGTGAAGCTCAACGGTTTCGTCAAACTTAGCGGTGGCAGTTTTGATGACGGTGTCCAGCGCCTCGTTTGTATCATATAATTTGGTTCTGTCAACGAGCTTAGCAGCGTCAACATATTTCTTACCGTGTTTCATCAGTTTTCCTCCATATTTAGGTGGTCAAACGGAAAGCTCCTCCCACCCGGATTATTTAGTCAACTACTGTAATACCCATGCTTCTGGCAGTACCGGCAATCATGGAAGCCGCCGCTTCAACGCTGCCTGCGTTGAGGTCGGGCATCTTCTGCTCTGCGATTTTGGTAATCTGCTCTTTGGTGATGGTGGCTACCTTTGTCTTGTTGGGTACGCCCGAACCGCTGTCGATGCCGCAAGCCTTCTTCAGAAGAACTGCTGCAGGCGGGGTTTTGGTAATGAAAGTGAACGAACGGTCGGCATATACCGTGATAACAACAGGGATGATAAGACCGATGTCGTTCTTTGTGCGCTCGTTGAAATCCTTTGTGAACGCAACAATGTTTACGCCGTGCTGACCGAGTGCAGGGCCGACAGGCGGTGCCGGAGTTGCTTTGCCGGCAGGGATCTGAAGCTTAATTAAGCCTACTACCTTTTGAGCCATTGTTTATAACCTCCAAAATTTCGTGGTAAATTGCGGAACGCCACTGTGTAGGGTTTCCTCCCACAGGGAACTTGGGTTCCCAATAAAAAGCCGTTTGGCTGATTATCGTTTTAATCCTCAATGGGTTCTGCCTGTCCGAGCTCAAGCTCGACAGGAGTTTCGCGTCCGAACATTGAAACGACAACGCGGACGTAGTTTTTGTCGGCGTCGATTTCCTCGACCGTGCCGACGAAGTCCTCCAACGGACCGTCAATAATGCGCACCGAATCGCCTACAGCATAGGACACCTTGACAACACGCTGTTCAACGCCCATTCTGTAAACTTCTGCTTCGGTAAGGGGTACGGGCTTGGATCCCGGTCCCACAAAGCCTGTGCAGCCGCGGATGTTGCGCACGACATACCAGGTTTCGTCGGTGTAGACCATTTTGACGAAAACATAGCCCGGATAGATTTTGTGCTCGACCTCTTTGGTTTTCTCGCCGACGGTTTCGGTGACGATTTCGGTGGGAACCTTGACGTCGATAATCATATCCTCAAGCTGACGGTTTTCCGCGGTGGTCATCAAATCGTTAGCCACCTTGTTTTCGTAGCCCGAGTAGGTATGGATGACATACCATTTTGCTTCATAATCAGGCATGAATTCTCTTCCTTTCCAAAGATTAGACAAGATTTACGCCTATTATGTGTTCGAGATACCCATAACAAGACCGAGCAAAGCGAACAGACCGCGGTCAAGGGCAAAAATGAACAAGCCCATAATCACGATGACGGCGATAACAATGCCGAAGTTTTTGGTTGTCTGCTTTGGCGTCGGCCAGGTAATCTTTTTGAGTTCACCCTTACAAGCCACGAGGTACTTCCAAAGTCTTTTAAAGACGTTTGGCTTCTTTTTGTTAGCGGGCTTTTTGTCCTGAGACTTTTTTGCCACTGCCTTTGAGTCAGCCATGATGTACCTCCTTATTTAGTTTCCTTGTGAAGAGTGTGTTTCTTACAGAAGCGGCAGTACTTGTTCATCTGAAGTCTGTCGGGACTGTTTTTCTTGTTCTTCATTGTGTTGTAGTTGCGCTGTTTACATTCTGTGCAGGCCAATGTGATTTTAACTCTCATAACGGCACCTCCCGGTTATTCGGAATATTTTTAGCCTCCCTCAACAGGGCACAAAAATAAAGCCCCTTTTAGAGGTAAAGCTATTTTATCATATATTTTGCGGCTTGTCAAGCCTTTTTTTAGAGTCTGGCGCAAAGAGCAGAGCGTTGAAGGAGGAATAACAACGCTCCACTCTCGGCGCATAACTCGGTTGTACTTTATACCAATCTTCATTAAAAAGTAGACTTTCTACTTTTTAATAGCGCCGTAGGCGCGTCAAGATTGTATAAGACGGCAATTGCGCTTTTGCGCAATT
>CADCAD010000032.1:9870-22516 GCA_902799325.1 uncultured Ruminococcus sp.
TATAAGACGGCAATTGCGCTTTTGCGCAATTGGAAAACGCGCCAAGCGTTTTCTCTCTGATAGAAAGTTGTCTACTTTCTATCAGAGAATAGTATTACATAAACCCGCCCCGCCCCACTGTTGAGGAAATATTCCTGCCGACGAATGGCTTCAAAGGCGGGCAAGTGCGTTGCGGCGCGGTTACTGGTCGCGCAGGGTGGAAACGCGCGAGGGCTTTTTCACCTTAATCTTTTCCGGCTTCACGGTTTTTCCCTTGTATTTGCGCTCGAACTTCGCGGCGGTTTTCAGCTCGTCGCTGAAGTTTTCCGCAAGGGTCTTATACTCCGCGTCGTCGAGGCTGTTAATCAGCACGTTGGTGATGACCGCGCGCGTGTCAACATCGCCGTTGCCGTACTGGGTGCTGAAAATGCCGCCGAGCTTTTCCAGCTCCTTGGCGTTTGCCTTTTTGATGTAATCGGGCAGCTTGGGGGCGATGTGCTCCTTGGCAAAGGTCGCGCCCCTGAACGGGAAGTAGCAGTCCTCCTCCATCTGGATTTCCTCGCGCAGCTCAGGGAACACCGCCACAAAGCGCTTGGCGAGGAACTTGGGATCGGCGCTGCCGTCGTCGCCCTTCTTTTTCTTGGTTTTGCTCTGCTTAGCGCGCTTTAGCGCCACGGAGCCGGACACGCCGTCCAAAAAGTCGTTGGCGATGCTTTCGGCGTCCTTTTGAGTGGACACCACGTCGTCATAGAGCCATGTGGACAGGGTGCGCCAATCGTTGTCGGGGCCGTCGTCGGTCATGGGGCAGGTGCGCAGAATCATCTGCTGCTTTTTCTTGGCATAAAGCACCGAATAGGCGACGTTGTCGCCGGTGAACAGCGCCACCAAATCATTGTCGTTTTCGGCGGCAACCGACTGACGGGTAAAGCCCTGCTTAGAGAGCTCCTCCCCTACTTTTTCGGCAATCAGTTCGAATGCCTTGGAATGTTCAAGCGTCATATGGATTCATCCTTTCGGGTTTCTTTCTTATTACATCATTACATGCTCTCGGGGCAGGTGATGTTAAACATGGTCAGCACGTTTTTGATGACGGCGCGCGTGCAGTCGCACAGCGCCAGACGCGCCTGCGTCAAGCCTTCGTCGTCGCCCTTGACGCGGCAGGCGTTGTAGAACTTGTGGAACAGCGTCGCCGTTTGGGTGACATAGCGCGTGATTTTGGTGGGATCGTAGTCCTTTGCCGCCGCGATGATTTCGCTTTCATACAGCGCGAGGTGGTGAATCAGCTCCCTTTCCTCGGGCGCGGTCAGCAGCGCCAGCTCTTCATCGGTGCAGGCGCGCGGTGTGACGCCGTCCTTTGCCAGCGCCTTGAAGATGCTGCAAATACGCGCGTGGGCGTACTGCACATAGTAAACCGGGTTTTGGTTGTCCTGCGTCACCGCCAAGTCGAGGTCGAAGTCCATTTGGGTGTTGGCTTCACGGGTGTTGAACAGGAAGCGCGCGCTGTCAACGGGCACCTCCTCCAGCAGGTCGCGGAGCTGAATCGCCTTGCCGGTGCGCTTGCTCATCTTAACCAGCTCGCCGCCGCGCACCAGCTTGACCAGCTGCATGAGCACCACGTGGAGCCTGCTGCCGTCGCAGCCGATGGCGTCCATGGCGCCCTTCATGCGCATGACGTGACCGTGGTGGTCGGCGCCCCAGATGTCAATCAGGGTGACAAAGCCGCGGTCAAATTTATTTTTATGGTAGGCGATATCCGCCGCAAAGTAGGTGGGGTTGCCGTTTTTGCGAATCAGGACGTCGTCCTTCAGCTCCAGATTGTCGATGTATTGTTGGGTTTTGCCCTCCTTGAGCAGCTTTTCGGTGACAACCTGTTTGTTTTTATACCAAACAGCGCCGTCCTGCTCATAGGTCAAGCCCCTGTCGCACAGCAGGTCAACAACCGCCTTGACCGCGCCGCTTTGATGCAGCTCGCTCTCGAAGAACCACTTGTCATAGGTGATTTTGTAGGTCGCCATGTCCTCCTGCATTTTTTGGATATTCTTGGGCAGCGCGTAGTCCACCAGCGCCTTTTTGCGTGTTTCGCTGCCCTGCTCCACAAAGCTGTCGCCGTGGATGTCGGCAAATTCACGCGCCAAATCGGTGATATCCGCGCCCTGATAGCCGTCCTCGGGGAACACGACGGCGTCGCCCTTGTAGATTTGCAGGTAGCGCGCCTCCAGCGAGCAGGCAAATTTTTCGATTTGATTGCCGGCGTCGTTGACGTAAAACTCGCGGCTTGCGTTATAACCTGCCTTGTTGAGCACCGCCGCCAGGCAGTCGCCCAGCGCGCCGCCGCGCGCGTTGCCCATGTGCATAGGACCGGTCGGGTTGGCGGAAACAAATTCCACATTGACCTTTTCGCCGTTGCCGAAGGAAGACGAGCCGTAGCCTTCGGGATCGCTGAGAATATTTTTTACCACGGCGCTGTAGAAGTCGCTGCCGAGAAAGAAGTTGATAAAGCCCGGTCCTGCGGTTTCGAAGCGCTCGCAGAACGTGCCGCTCAAATCGAGATGGGCGGTGATTGCCTGCGCGATTTTGAACGGCGGCATGCGGAAGCTTTTGGCGCCCGCCATTGCCGCGTTGGTGGCAAAGTCGCCGTTTTTGTTGTCGGCGGGGATTTCGATAATAAAGCCGGGCAGCGGCGCTTCGGGAAGGTCGCCTGCCGCAATTGCGTTGTTTAATGCCGCCGTGACCGCTTCCTTCAGTCCCGCGACAGCCTGCGCATAGATGTCCATATTTTTACCTCACTGCTCTATGTGTTTTTCCTCTATTTGAATCACAAAACGGTTCTCGCTCACCAAATCCGTGTTGAAGTCGAGCGTGTAGCTGACCTCCAGTCTGCCGCCCTTGGCGCCGAGCTGGTTGTTGAGCGTCTTGGTGAACACGCCGATGTTTAAATCGCCTGCGATGGTCTGATAGATGCACTGGTGGCGTCTGCCCTTTTCCAGCAAAAGCTGTGAGCGCATCGGTCCCTTGCGGTTGATGGTGACGCGGTCACCTTCGACCTTTATCAGGTTGTTGTAACAGGTTGCGGGATTGTCATCGTCGTATTCCTTGTAGCCGATGTAGAAATGATCCTTTTTCTTCATAAAGTTGCCGGCGGTGAGCACCTCGATTTTATCGGTCTCGCCGTCCAGCGTTTGTTCGCCGAGAATGGAAATCAAATATTTTTCCTTATCCATAGCCTATCCTCAGTATTGTTCAATATCAATCTGTGTCACGGTATGCTCCATATCTCTGCCGAGGAACAGCCCTGCCACGCTTTCAAAACCGTCGGGCGTGTCGCTGACAAAGAATTCGGGTGTTTTGGCGGTAGCGTCGTCCGTGAGCAGCCCCTGCTCGCGCAGCACCTTGGCGGCGTAGTTGGCGGTTTCGAAGCCGGAATCCACCAGCGTGACGCCCTCGCCCATGTAGTCGGAGATCGCCTCGCGGAGAAGCGGAAAATGGGTACAGCCCAAAATGACCGTGTCCACGCCGTTGTCCTTGAGCTCTGCCATGTAGCGGCGCACCACCAATCGCGTGATTTGGTCGTCGCGGTGGATGACGCCGTTTTCCACCAGTGAAACAAACAGCGGACACGCCTGTTCAAACACCTTCACGCCGGGGCTGAGCTTTTCCATGCGCAGCTTGTAGCTGTGGCTGTTGACGGTGGCGGCGGTGCCGATGACGCCGATTTTGCCGTTTTTGGTTTTGCGCACGGCGGTGTAAGCGGTGGGGTTGACAACGCCCGTGTAGGGCACCGGCAGCTTTTCCTCCAGCATGCCGCCGGCAACGGAGCTGACCGTGCCGCAGGCGGCGACCACCATTTTGACGTTGTGCGTCAAGAGAAAGTTAGCGTCCTGCATGGCGTATTTGCGGATGATTTCGCGGCTGCGTGGACCGTAGGGCACGCGGCCGGTGTCGCCGAAGTAGACAATTTTTTCATTGGGCAACACATGCATAAATTCCTTGACCGCGCTCAATCCGCCTAAGCCGGAATCAAACACGCCGATAGCGTTTGTTGACGACATAAGGAAACCTCTTTTTCGTTGCAAATTTCAGGTTGCATAGTTATACGTATACTATAATAGCACAAACCTCCCCGACTTGCAAGCATTTTTTGACAGATACGCCGGCACCGGCACACCGCCAATGCGGTGCGCCGGTGCCGGGTTATATATCATTGAAGCAATTGTTAACGGAGGTGCGCCGTTCCGATTTTGCGGAAGCGGGCATAGCGCTGCTCGGTCAGCGTTTCCACGGGCAGCGAAAGGTTCTTTTCCAGTGTGCGGCTGATCAGCAGCTTCAGGCTTTCGAACATCGCGCCGTCCTCTGCCTTGGGCTGGCGGATAATACGCTCCACCACGCCAAGCGAAAACAGATCCTGCGCGGTCATTTTCAGCGCCTCTGCCGCGTCCGGCGCCTTGGTGCTGTCCTTCCAGAGAATGGACGCACAGCCCTCGGGCGAAATGACAGAGTAAACGGCGTTTTCCATCATCCAGACCTCATCCGACACCGCCAGCGCCAGTGCGCCGCCGCTGCCGCCCTCGCCGATTAAGATGGTGAGAATCGGGGTTTTGAGCGTCATCATTTCCATCAGGTTTTCGGCAATTGCCTGTCCCTGTCCGCGCTCCTCGGCGCCGATGCCGGGATATGCACCGCTGGTGTCCACCAGGCACAAAACGGGGCGGTGGAATTTTTCCGCCTGCTTCATCAGGCGCAGCGCCTTGCGGTAGCCCTCGGGCTGTGCCTGTCCGAAGTTGTGCTCCATGCGCTCCTTGGTGTTGCGTCCCTTTTCAATGCCGATGACGGTCAGCGGCGTGTCATAGAGCATGCAAAGCCCTGCCACAATCGCCTTGTCGTCGGCAAAGCGCCTGTCGCCGTGCAGCTCGATGAAGCTGTCGCCGAACATATGCGCAATATAGTCAACGGCGGTCAGCTTGTTCGCGTCGCGCGCCGCCATTACCTTTTCATAAGCCGTCATTGTGCCGCCTCCTTACAGCCGTGCATTTTCAGCAGCTTTACCAGTGTCTTTTTGAGCATATCGCGGCTGACAACCGCGTCGATAAAGCCCTTTTGCAGCACAAACTCGGAGGTTTGAAAATCCCTTGGCAGCTTTTGCCGCATGGTCTGCTCGATGACGCGCGGACCGGCAAAGGCAACCAGCGTGTTGGGCTCTGCAAGAATGATGTCGCCCTCCATGGCGAAGGACGCGGTGACGCCGCCCGTGGTGGGATCGGTGAGCACCGTGATATAGAGCAGTCCGGCGTCGCTGTGACGCTTGACCGCGCCGGAGGTTTTTGCCATTTGCATAAGCGAAAGGATGCCCTCCTGCATGCGCGCGCCGCCGGAAACGGTGCAGACGATGACCGGCAAGCGGTTTTCGGTGGCATATTCAAACGCGCGGGTGATTTTTTCGCCCGTTGCGGTGCCCATGCTGCCCATCATAAATCCGGCTTCCATGACACACAGAACGGTTTTGACGCCGTCCATCAGACATTCGCCGCAGATGACGGATTCGTTTGCCTTTTCGCGCGCCTTCTCGAGCTTCTTGTCATAGCCCGGGAAGTCGAGAATATTCGAGCTTGTCAGTTCTGCGTCGTGCTCGACAAAGGTGTCGCAGTCCGCCAGCATTTCGATGCGCTGCTTGGCGTCCATGCGGAAGTGATGCCCGCATTTGGTGCAGACGCGGAGGTTTTCCTCCATGTCGGTAGTGAGCAGCAGCGTGTTGCACTTGGGGCATTTTATCCACATTTCCTCGGGCACAAACGGCACGTTCTGCTTGGAATCGGGTGCGGATTCCAACTCATTTTTCGGTTTTACAAAGGCAAAAAAATCCATAAAAACCCTTTCTGTCTATACGCAAAAGCCGCGATGGCTTCATTCCGTTCTTCAATCTCAGCTCTCCGCTTTGTCGCGGTGCTCCTCCTCAAACTGCGCCATAAAATCAGTGGTGTATTCGCCGCTGACAAAGCGGTCGTCGGAAAGAATTTCCGCGAGGATGTCGCGGTTGATGTCGATGCCGTCGATGGTCAGCTCGGAGAGCGCCATCTTCATTTTGCGAATTGCCTCGGCGCGGCTGCGCGCCTGCACAATCAGCTTGCCGATCATGGAATCGTAATAGGGCGGCACAAAGTAGTCCTGATAGATCGCGGTGTCAAACCGCACAAAGGAGCCGCCCGGGGTGTGGAGCCGCTTGATTTTGCCGCAGCTGGGGCGGAAGTCCTTGGCAGGATTTTCGGCGTTGATGCGGCACTCGATGACGTTGCCGTGCGTAAAGATGCTGTCCTGCGTGCGCGTCAGGCGCGCGCCTGCCGCGATGCGGATTTGCCACTGCACAATGTCGAGTCCCGTGACCATTTCGGTGACGCCGTGTTCCACCTGCAAACGGGTGTTCATCTCCATAAAGTAGAAGTTGTTGTTTTGGTCGAGCAAAAATTCCACGGTGCCGGCGTTGACATAGTGCACCGCCTTTGCCGCCTTGACAGCCGCCGCCATCATTTTTTTGCGCGTTTTTTCATCCAGCGCAGGGCTGGGGCTTTCTTCAATCATCTTTTGGTTTTTGCGCTGCACGGAACATTCGCGCTCGCCCAAGCAGATGATGTTGTCGTATTTATCGCAAAGCAGCTGCATTTCGATATGCTTGACGGGATGAATGAATTTTTCTATGTAGCACGCGCCGTCGCCGAACGCCGCCCTTGCCTCGGCGCTTGCCGACAGAAAGGCTTCCTCGAACTGCTCGGGCACCTCGACCTTGCGGATGCCCTTGCCGCCGCCGCCGGAGCGCGCCTTAATCAGGAGCGGAAAGCCGATGCGGTCGGCTTCCTCGCGGGCGATTTCCAAATCCTCCACCACGTCGCAGCCTGGCGTGACGGGCACGCCTGCCGCGCGCATGGTTTTGCGCGCCATGTCCTTGTCGCCGAGCATGGCAATCATGTCGGACGTGGGACCGATGAAGTTGATGTTGCACTGCTCGCACAGCGACACAAACTTGGCGTTTTCGCTGAGCAGACCGTAGCCGGGATGGATTGCCTGCGCGCCGCTTTCCACCGCCACCGTGAGGATGGCAGGGATGTTGAGGTAGCTGTCGGCGACGCGGTTGCCGCCCACGCAGTAGCTTTCATCCGCAAGCTGGACGTGCATGGCGTCCTTGTCCGCCTTGGAATAGATGGCAACCGTGGAGATGCCCATTTCGCGGCAGGCGCGGATGATGCGCACCGCGATTTCGCCGCGGTTGGCAATTAAGATTTTAGAAAACATACTATCACATCCAAATGTGGTTCAGGATTATTTTTCGTTGGGAACAAGCGCAAACGACAGCTCGGCGCTGACGCACAGCTTGCCGTCCACATAGCCCTTGGCGTCAATGAAATAGAACGCGCCGCGGTTTTTGGTGAGGGTGCACACGCTTTCCAGCGTGTCGCCGGGCTTGACGGGATTTTTGAACTTTACCTTGTCCATTTTGGTAAAGTAGGGCGTGCAGTCGCTGACCTTGTCCGCCAGCAGACAGCAGCTTGCCTGCCCCATCATTTCGCAGAGGATGACGCCCGGCACAACGGGGTTGCCCGGAAAATGTCCCTGCAAAAAGAATTCGTCGCCCTTGACGGTATATTTGCCCTTTGCGGTGTTTTCGTCGAGCATTTCGGATTCCTCGACAAGCAGCATGTTGTCGCGGTGGGGCAGAATTTGCATAATCTCTTGTTGATTCATCATTATCTCCTTCGGATATCTCCTTCGGAAAACCGTTTTTCAGCTCTCCGTCCTCAGCTTTTTACTTTGAACAGCGGCTGGTCATACTCCACCAGCTCGCCGTTATTGACGAGAACCTCGACGATTTCGCCGTCGGTTTCCGCCTGGATTTCGTTCATGCACTTCATCGCCTCGATAATGCAGACGGTGTCTCCCTTTTTGACGCGCTTGCCGACAGGCGCGTAGGGCTCGCTGTCGGGCGAGGGCGCGGCGTAGAACACGCCGACGATGGGCGCGTTGATGGTTTTGCCGCTGTCGGCAGACAGCTCGGCAACAGGCGTTGCCGCAGGCGCGTCCGCTTTGGGCGCTGCCGCTGTCACAGGCGGCGCAGCTACCGCAACGGTGCTGACGGCAGGCGCTTCACACGCCTTTTCCAAACGGATGGTATCGGTTTCGTCGGAGAGCTCCATCGCCTGCAGCGTGCTGTCCTCCAAGACCTTGATATATTCCTTGAGCGTTGCAATATCAATCATGAGAATCCTCCGTTATATCTTCTTGAATACGACGCACGCGTCATGACCGCCGAAGCCGAGATTGGTGGAGGCGGCAACGGTGACGTCGCGCTTTTTGGCAGTTTTGGGGGTGTAGTCGAGGTCGAGCCCCTCGTCCGGCTCGTCGAGGTTGATGGTCGGCGGAATGACGCCCTCCTCAATCGCCTTGACGGCGGCAATCGCCTCGATAGCGCCGGTGGCGCCCAGCATGTGGCCGGTCATGGACTTGGTGGAGCTGATGCTGGCGTCATACGCCTTGTCGCCCAGCGCCTTTTTGATCGCCATGGTTTCGGTGAGGTCGTTGAGGTGGGTGCTGGTGCCGTGCGCGTTGATGTAAATCTGCGCGTCCTCGGGCACATTCGCCTCGGCAAAGGCGATTTCGATGGCGCGCGCCAAGCCTGCGCCCTCGGGATCGGGAGCGGTGACGTGGTGGGCGTCGCAGGTGTTGCCGTAGCCGGCAAATTCGGCGTAAATCTTTGCGCCGCGCGCCTTGGCGTGCTCGTATTCCTCGAGCACGAGCATACCGGCGCCCTCGCCCATGACAAAGCCGTTTCTGTCCTTGTCAAACGGGCGCGAAGCGGTTTTTGGATCGGGATTGGTGGAAAGCGCCTTCATATTCTGGAAACCGGCGATGGTCAACCGCGCGACAACCGCTTCCGCGCCGCCTGCGATGACCGCGTCGGCATAGCCGTCCTTGACAGCGTGGAACGCCTCGCCGATGGAGTTGGTGCCGGTGGCGCAAGCGCTCATCACGGACAGCGACACGCCCTTCGCGTGAAAGCGGATGGCGACGTTGCCGGTGGCGATGTTGCCGATCATCATCGGGATAAAGAACGGGCTGACCTTGCGCGGACCGCCGTTTTCCAAGCCGACGGTGTTGTCCACAAAGGTGTTGAGTCCGCCGATGCCGGCGCCGATGTAGACGCCGAGACGGTTTTCGTCAACCGTGCCGAGAATACCGCTGTCGTCCACCGCCTGCTGTGCCGCCGCGATGGCGTACTGGCAGTAGATGTCGAGCTTTTTGGCTTCACGCTTTTCAAAATATTTTTCGGGTTCAAAGTCCTTGACCGTACCCGCGATATGTACCTTTAAATCAGAGGTGTCAAAGGCGGTGATCTCCTCGATACCGCATACGCCGTCCACCATGTTTTTCCACATGGTGGGAACGTCGTTGCCCACAGGGCTGACGGCGCCCAAACCGGTGACAACTACTCGTCTGCTCATATTTTCACATCCTGTTATTTCAATATTTTATGCGGTTGTGCCTCCGCGCGCGATTAAATCGCCAAGCCGCCGTCTACGCGGATGACCTCGCCCGTGACATAGGCGGCTTCGTCGCTGCACAAAAACGCCACGACGTTTGCCACGTCCTCGGGGGTGCCGATGCGCTTGGCAGGAATCTGCGCCTTCATGGTTTCCTTCACCTTGTCGGAGAGGACGTTGGTCATATCGGTGCCGATATAGCCCGGCGCCACGGCGTTGACGGTGACGCCTCTGCCGGCGAGCTCGCGCGCGACGGATTTGGTCAAGCCGATGATGCCTGCCTTGGAGGCGGAATAGTTCGCCTGTCCGGCGTTGCCGATCATGCCGACGATGGAGGAGGTGCTGACGATTCTGCCGGCACGCTTCTTCATGAAGTGCTTGTAGGTGTGCTTAATCATATTAAAGGTGCCCTTGAGGTTGACGTTGATAACCGCGTCAAAGTCCTTTTCGTCCATGTTGAGCACCAGCTTGTCGCGGGTGATGCCTGCGTTGTTAATCAAAATATCAATGCCGCCGAAGTCCTCCAGCACGGCGTCAACCGCCTTTTTGGAGCCTTCAAAGTCGGAAACGTCGCAGAAATACTGCGCCACCTTGGTGCCGTACTGCCGCAGCTTTTCCACAGCCGCCTTGCCCTCGGCTTCGTCTCCGACGTATAAAACCGCGATGTTCGCGCCGCCCTCGGCGAGCTTTTTCGCGATGGCAAGTCCGATTCCGCGCGAGCCGCCTGTGATGACGGCGGTTTTGTTTTCAAAATTCATAGCTGTACCTCGTCAGTTTTTTAATTCCGTGATCAGTTTTTCAATATCCTCTGGGGTTTCCGCCTTGAACGGCTTGATGTCGTCAAAGGTGCGTTTGCAGAGGTTTTGCAGGGTTTTGCCGACGCCGGTTTCAATCAGCGTATCGACGCCCTGCGCGCGCATGTTTTCGGTGATGCTCTGCCAGCGCACGGGATTTTCCACCTGCGCCCTGACCAGCTCCTTGTAATCGCCCTCGTAGGGCTTTGCCGTATAATTGGAATAAAGCGTGATTTTCGGTTCGGCAAACGCGATGTTTTCCATGTACGCCGCCAAGCCTGCCGCCGCGTCCGCCATAAACGGCGAATGGAACGCGCCGCTGACAGGGAGCACCTTGGCTTTGCCGCCTGCCTCCTTGACCGCCGCGCAGAACGCGTCGGCGTTGTCCGTGGTGGTGGCAACTACCGTCTGGGCAGGTGAATTATAGTTGACGGGATAGGTCTTGTCGAATTCGGCGCAGATTGCCTCCACCTGTTCGGGGGAAAGCTTCATAACCGCCGCCATCGCGCCGGGATTTTCCTTTGCCGCCTTGTCCATCAGCTCGCCGCGCTTGCAGACAAGCCGAAACGCCTCCTCGTCGGAGAGCACGCCGGCAAACGCCAGCGCCGCGATTTCGCCCAGCGAAAAGCCCGCCACGCAGTCGGGATGAATTCCCTTTTCCTCCAGCGCGCGTGCCGCCGCCAAATCCGCGGCAAACACGCAGGGCTGGGTGTTGACGGTCTGTGTCAGCTCCTCCGCGGTGCCCTCAAAGCACTGCTTTGAGGTGCCCGGACGGACGCTGTCCGCCATATCAAAAACCGCTTTCGCGGCGGGAGATGCGTCATACAGCGCCTTGCCCATGCCGCTGTACTGCGCGCCCTGTCCCGAAAAAACAAATGCTATTTTACCCATTTTGTCGCTCCGTTCAGCACCGCTTCGGCTTCGCCGAACATCTCGGTGATAATTTCACGGGCGGTCTGCTCGCGGGTGACCATAGAAGCCACCTGACCTGCCAGCACACAGCCGTTTTTGACGTCGCCCTCACGCGCCGCAAGGCGCAGCACGCCCGACGCCATCTTTTCAAGCTCCTCGTCCGAAACCGAGGAAGCGTCGTATTCCGCCTTGGCGTATTCTCTGGTGAACTGGTTGCGGATGGAGCGCACGGGATGTCCCAGACGCTTGCCGGTGACAACCGAGTCGATATCCTTTGCCTTTAACACCTTATCCTTATACGCCTGCGCGATGGTGCACTCCTTGGCAACCAAAAAGCGTGTGCCGACCTGAATGCCGACCGCGCCCAGCATAAACGCCGCCGCGACCTGCCGTCCGTCGGCGATGCCGCCTGCCGCGATGACAGGAATCTTGACCGCGTCCACAATTTGCGGCACAAGCGCCATGGTGGTCAGCTCGCCGACATGACCGCCGCTTTCGCCGCCCTCGGCAATCAGCGCAAATGCGCCGAGCTTTTCCATGCGCTTGGCAAGCGCCACAGAGGGCACCACGGGGATAACCTTCATGCCTGCCGCCTGCCATTTTTCCATATATTTGCCGGGGTTGCCTGCGCCGGTGGTGACGACGGTTATGCCTTCCTCTACCACAACATCCGCCACCTCGTCGGCAAAGGGACTCATCAGCATAATGTTGACGCCGAAGGGCTTGTCGGTCAGCTGTTTGCACTTGCGGATTTCATCACGCAGCTGCTCGCCGTTGGAATTCATCGCCGCAATAATGCCCAAGCCGCCGGCGTTGGAAACGCCTGCCGCGAGCGAGGCGTCGGCTACCCAAGCCATTCCTCCTTGAAAAATCGGGAATTCCAGTCCTAAGGATTGGTCGATAATTGTCGAAATCATATGTACTGTCTCCTTTTTCGCCTAAAGCAAAATAGTATTACACGTTGCCATGATATAACTTTGAATGGTACATTTTACGCATAGTAACACATTATTGATACTATCATACCTCAAAACGGATAAAAAGTCAATCATTTCCGCCCGAAGAATAAGCGCGGCACAAAACGCGCCGCGCTTACGAACAAAAATCCTCCAGCAGCCGCCGCAGCTCGCTGCTGTCCGCCACCGCGATGCCCTCCCTGACGCGGCGGCTGTCGGGGCGCGGCAGGGCGTCGGTGCGGGTTTGCGTCACCATCACGGGCGCGGGAAACTACTCAGGCAGCAGGGACGTAACGTTCACCATCAATCCGAAGGCCATCTCCTCGGCGAAGGTGGCTGCCATTGCGAACAAGGCCTACACCGGAGGCGCCATCAAGCCGGCGCCGACCGTGAAGGACGGGAGCAAGACGCTTAAGTCGGGCACTGACTACAAGGTGGCGTACAAGAACAACACCAAGGTGGGGACCGCGACCGTCACCATCAC
>CADCAD010000033.1:0-6997 GCA_902799325.1 uncultured Ruminococcus sp.
TATTGATAATGATATAAAAGGTTATATTTCTATATGTTTTTTCTGATTTGGAATTAAGAATGATATTAAGAAAAAGAAACTGGATTTTTAGAGGTTGCCATATCTATATCTACGGCGGCGATTTGTACGTCAACTGCGACGGCGACGGTCTGGACTCCAACGGCGGACTGTATCTCCACGGCGGCACACAGGCGGTGTTCAGCATGAAATCCGGCGGCGACAATTCGCCGATAGACGCGGACGGCACTGTTTCCATTCAGGGCGCTTCCGTCTTTATCGCAGGCACCGCCGGCATGGACGGCTCCGCGCAGTCGAGCTGGTTCGGCAGCAACCAAAAATATGCTTCCTCTACCACGAGCTATTCCGCCGGAAAAATCATCAATACCAAGGCAGGCAGCAGCGGCAGCGTGGTGTTCAGCTATGCGCTTCCGAAGAATGTCAACTATATCATGGCTTCCTATCCGTCAACTGTTTCTTCCAACACGCCTTTCTTTGCAACCGCGACAAGCGTGACCGCGTGCAAGGGCGGTTCATGGAGCCATAGCTGGAATGCCGGCGTCACCTCCAACGGCGTTACAACCTACACCTGCACAAAATGCGGCGACACCGAAAGGCAGACCGTTCCCGCAGCTGTTACGGTTGATGCGTGCGACCATTCTGTGGATCAGGAAGCCGTTGCGGACGAAGGCTATACCGTGACCTTTGCAGGCGACAGCGGCGTCAACGCCGTCACGGTTTATAACACACAGGACTACTCCGGCGCAAGTGAATCTATATCGGCGACCGGCACCACCGTATCGCGCAGCAGCGCCACCGGCGAGCCTGATTCTACCGGCGACGGTCAGGTGAATTTTACGATTGTTCTCAATGACGGCTATGCGCTCGACAGCGTTTCAGTGACCGCAGGCACTTACAAGAACATCAAAGGTCCCACCGACACAGGACTTGCCAACACTTACCGCATTACGAAAATTTCCGGCGACACCACCATCACCATCACCACTGTGCAGTGCGAGCACGGCACCATCGCCTCCGGCACAACGCCCACATGGACGTGGAGCGACGGTTACGGCACGGCAACGCTTTCCTACACCTGCGCCGACTGCGGCAACACCGTCAATGTTGACGGCACCGTGACAAGCGTGCTGACTTCTTCCGATTTAATCACCTTTACGGCAAAGGCGACCATCGGCTCGACGGAATACACCGACACCAAAACCGCCGCCCCCTTCACAGCGACCTTCAACTGCGATGAAGGCGTAGAATCCATCAACGTTTACTACACGCAGGACTACACTGCCGCCGATGAAGAAAACGTCACCACTGCCATCGCGCGCGACAGCGATTCCGGCAACCCGGTTGTCACCGGCTACGGACAGATCGACTTTGTTGTCGTTCTCAAGAACGGCTACACGCTCGGCGACGTGACCGCTTCGGGCGCTTACAAAAACCTGAAGGACACCGGCGTCGAAAACACCTACCGCGTCACAAAGGTAACGGGCGCGCTGACCGTGACGATAACAACGGAAACGAGCGAAACGCCTGTGACCGAGCAGGTGCTGATGGGCGACGCTAATCTCGACGGAAAGCTGACCGTGCGGGACGTCACTGTCATTCAGCGTCACGCCGCGGAATTTGAACTGCTCACCGGCAACGCCCTGACGGCAGCTGACGTCAACGGCGACGGCGTGGTTGACGTCAATGACGCCACCTGCGTGCAGATATATCTTGCGGAATACACCTCCGGCTACGGCAGCTGCGGCACAACCGTGACGGTGACAGGCTAATACTATTCTCTGATAGAAAGTAGACAACTTTCTATCAGAGAGAAAACGCTTGACGCGTTTTCCAATTGCGCTTTAAGGGGAAGCGGACGGAAGGCTGAATGAAGAAAAGTTGAAGGGCTTGATTTATGCCCTGTCGTATTGTCCGCTGATGGTGAAGGCAAAGCAGGAGCGCTGCGAAGAAATCACCAAACACCTTTGCATGATGGACTACTACACCTTTGAGCTGCAGGGCGCTGTTTTGAACAGAACCAAAACACTCGGCTACGGCGACGATGAATGTAATTTCCACCTGATGAGCCGAGAGAGAGCCGCCGAGCTTGGCTTTGTAAAAAGCCCGAACGCGAAATAAAAAGCCCGAACGCGAAATAGGCGGTCTGGACAAGCGGCATAAAATCTGGTATTATAGGGATTGATAGACTATCATAAAAGAGGTTGTGCATAATGAAAAAACTGCTGTATTTAACGGATTTATCTTATCAGGCAAAGGGAAGAAACTATTGCGAGGAAGATATCTATATCACCTCGCGGCTGAAGGAGGATTTTGATGTTGCTTTGTGTCATCCTCAATGCGCCGAAAGCTTTGAAAAGGATACGGATTTGGTCGTATTCCGAAACACCGGCGGCGTCAGCGGCTTTACGACGCTTTACAACGCGTTTGTCAAGCGTGTCAAAAGCAACGGAATTTCCACCCTTAACACCTTTACCGGCAAGGCGGATATGCAGGGCAAGCAATATTTATTGGATTTAACAAAACAGCACTATCCTGTGATTCCTACAGTGGATTCTCTTCGTCAGCTCAACACGCTTCCCAAAGCAAGCCGGTACGTTATCAAGCCGAAGGACGGCGCAGATTCGATAGGTTTGGAGTTTCTGACCGAGCAGGAGCTTGAAAGCAGGCAGTTTGCAGACGGCACCATGCTTATTCAGCCGGCAATTGACTTTGTGTACGAGGTTTCCTTTTATTTTATCAACGATAAATTGGAATACGCATTGTATGCGCCGGATAAATCTCAAAGATGGAATTTAAAGCCGTATTCTTACAGTAAAGACGATATTGCTTTTGCCAAACAGTTTATTGACTGGAATACAATCGAGAACGGTATTCAGCGTGTAGACGCTTGCAGAACGAAATCCGGTCAACTGCTGCTGGTGGAGCTGGAGGACCTGAATCCATATCTTTCACTGCTTGAGTTGGACGAAGAAACAAGGGAACGTTTTATGCAGGATTTTGTACAGCTTTTGCGGCAGATGACAGAAAACACCGAAAAAACGGGAAAATAACAAACGTCCAAAATTGAACAGCCACCGGCTATGCGTCGGTGGCTGTTTATACTATTCTCTGATAAAAGACTTTAAAACAGATGTCGATGGAAAATTCCGCAGAACAAGGCGGAGGACGCAGGAATCCTGACGGATTCCGAGGACTATATCTGCTATTTGAAAAACCGTTTCCATACCGCTGCGGCGTTGGCGTTGGACAGCTTTTGCTCCACATCAATGCCGGCAGGGCAAATGTGGTGACAGGACAGCGACTTGCCGCAGCCGCTGTAGATGTTCTTTTGGTAGCAGTCCGCCAATGCCTGCGGATGGTCTTTTTCCAACTGCGACAGGATTCTTGCGGCAGGCACAAACGCCGCCGCGCCGTAAAAATCGCCGCCGGGCATAAAATTGGGACAAACCTCCAAACAGCAGCCGCATTGGAGGCAACGCGAAGCGTCATAGCAGAGCTCCGCTGCCTTGCCGGTGTGATGCGCAGCCTGCTCGAGCCAGTTGTGAATGGCTATCAGGTTATCCATCATCAGGCTTCTGTCAACAATTAAATCGCGGACGGTGGGAAATTTTTTCAGCGGTTCCAGCACCAGCTGTCCGCGCTTGCAGGTATTGAGCTTAGTATCGCACGCAAGCGCCGGAACTCCGTTGATGCGCATGGCGCACGCGCCGCACTTTTTTTGCAGGCAGCTGCACTGCCAGTGAATCTGCCCCACGGGATTCCCCTCGACGTCCTTTAGGTTTTCTTCGGCGTTGAGTTGGTGCAGCAAGGTGGCGACGGTATCGTCCGGCAAGGCGTCGTATTCAATTTTTTGTCGGTACGGCGCGGACGCGCTGTCCTTCTGCCTTAAAATGTCAATTGTCAGCTTCATAACTCATCTATTTCTCTGAAAAATACGTTTGTACGCTGCACTACCGTCTGCTTTCGGCAGGCGGAATCGGTTGCCGGATAATCTGTCCGGCGGTGCGCGCCGCGGCTCTCTTTGCGGAACAGGGCGCAGCTTATCGTCGCTTTGGCAAGCGATAAAAGCCGTGTTTCGGCAGGGTTAGCCGCTTTGCTTTCCAGTGAAGCCAATTCCGTCAGCGCCTGTCGCAAGTCGTTTTCACAGCGCAGGATTTTCAAACGGTCGCCGAGAATCCGGCTGACCGCCGCCCGAAACGCGGGTGAAACCTCGGAATATGGCTGCGCTCCCTTTGGCGCTGCCGGGAGATTTTTTAAATCCGCTTCCTTCAGGGCGGTCATCGCGGCGATTTTGCCGCCGTACACCGCGCCCAAAAGCGAGTTGCCGCCCAAGCGGTTGGCGCCGTGATACCGGCAGGCGCACTCGCCTGCGGCGTACAGGTTTTCCGCCGAGGTGCGATGCTGTGCGTCCACCCAAATGCCGCCCATAAAATAGTGAATACCGGGCGACACGGGAACCGGTGTTTTCACCGGGTCAAGCGCAAGATAATGAAGCACCTGCTCACGCAAATCGGAAAGGCGGCTTTTCCATGCCGTTTTATCAATCCCCGTCATATCAAGGTAAACCTGCGCTTCACATTCCGGCATGGCGGTCACCTCCACCATTTCCGCCGAAACCACGTCGCGCGGCATCAGATTTTTCAGCTCGGGATATTTTTCTTCCATAAAGTACCACGGCTTGCCGTTTTTGCGGACAAACAGCCTGCCGCCCTCTCCCCTTGCCGCCTCGCTGATCAGCAGGCGTTTGCCGGGAATGGCAATAGTTGTGGGGTGATACTGGATAAACTCGAGATTGGCAAGCTCTACGCCGCTTTCAAGACACATGGCGGTCACGTCGGCGGTGTTCTGTGTGGTGCCGGTTGTCAGTCCCCAAAACAGTCCGTTCATGCCGCCCGAGGCGAGAATGACGCTTCCGCCGAGGGTGAGGCTCTCCCCTGTGTAGGTATCAAAAACAGTCGCGCCCTGACAGCGGTTTTCACGAATATGGAGCTGCTGCAGCATGTGATGCGGATAGCGCCTGACAAGCCCCTCGGCTTCAAAGCGGCGCACCGCGTCAATCAGCGCGGTCATCAGCATTTTGCCCGTACTGCTTTTGACAAAGGCAGTACGCTTTTTCTTTTGTCCGCCGAAATGGCGCTGTACAATGCCGTTTTCATTGGTCGGAAACGGAACGCCCAGCGCGTGGAACTCCCTGACAATGGCAGGGGCGCTTTCGCAAAGTCCGCGGACAGACCTTCTGTCGGCAAGACCGACGCCGCCGCGGAGCGTATCCTCTATATGGTTGTCTATACTGTCGTTTTCGCCCATGGTGTCAAGGCAGGCGTTAATGCCGCCCTCCGCCATGACAGACTGTGCGCGCTCCGACGCCTGCGCCGAAACAAGGGTACAGGCAATGCCGTTTTGCGCGAGGGTATGCGCGGCAGACAGTCCGGCTAGTCCCGCGCCGATAATGGTTATACTCATAGCTGCCACCTGATGTAATAAATGATAAACGCCGCCGCCATCAGCAAAAGCGCCGCCGAAACAAAAAACAGAATGTCGCCTGCCTTGGGGCGGAGCTTTTTGACGCCGAAGGTGATGAGCATCGGCTTGACGTTGGTGATGATGTGCACGGCAATACTCAGCAAAAAGAGAATTTGCGTCATCAGCCTGAATATATCAAACGGCACCAAGCGAAACACGCCGCCCGAGGTGTAGCCAAACGCGGTGGTGTGGAAAAAGATCAGCGCCAAAATCAGCACGCCGCTGATGCGCCTTGCCCAAAACAAGCGGTTCTGCCTGACATACGGCGCGTGCGTTTTGACGGCTGTCCTGACCGAGCTGACGGTCAAGCCGATACTGATCAGCGCATGAACGATAATCAGGCTGAGCATGGTATGGGACAGCGCCTTGACAATCACCGTGGCAATATTCATCATATTCAGCGCGCCGAGCACACCGTGCACGACAAACAGCGCTAACACAATCATGGCAATGATGCCGTTAAGCTTTCTCATAAGCAATCTCCGTTTACAACCGAATGGTCAATACGTCGGCGCGGTCATACAGCGTCTGCGCCGCATAGGCGTTTGCCGCCGCTTCGCTGAGGATAATCACGTCAAAATGCCCCAGCTCTGCCTTGGAGAGCAGCATAACGCCGGGCTCCTCCCGGATGGTCATCTGGTTTTCGGGCAGCCGCGCCTGATACTGCCGCGCGGTGTCCAGTCCCTGCGCGTCAAATTGCGCGACCTTGCAGGTGATGTCCTCCATAATCAGCGGCACGTTTTCATCAAAGGAGAAAAACCTTTTCCAGTCGTTGGAGGTGCCTGCCCTGTCGTGAAGGGTGCGGTTCAGCAGCACCACCCATTTGCCGTTCATATCCTCGGCGGAAATGTTTTGTGCCGTTGCCGCCGAAACAGCATCGGCGCTGCCCTGACCGAGCGAAACCGCGCCGCCTGCATACAAAAGCCCGAACACCGCTGCCGCTGTCAGCAACACCGACAGCAGCCGCAGCGCATAGCGTAATACCGTTTTCATTCACATCTTCCTTTAATACTATTCTCTGATAGAAAGTAGACAACTTTCTATCAGAGAGAAAACGCTTGGCGCGTTTTCCAATTGCGCAAAAGCGCAATTGCCGTCTTTAATGAAGATTGGTATTATATAACAGAAAATGGCGATCAGTATACGCTAATCACCATTATCATACGATTATTCCGCCGCCTTGTCAAGGGCGTCGTTCACGGCGTCAACAAACTGATTATAGGAAAAGGTCGCGCCCGAAATGCTGTCCACGTCGGCGGGGTTGATTTTGCCGATTATCCTTTTAGCATATTCCTCGCTGCCCTTAATTGCCTTTTGCGCCTTGTTGTAATAATCCTGATTTTTAATCTCACCGTCGATCTTGCCGTAGTCGTCGCCCTTGAGGGTGCCGTTTTCCTCATAGGTTTTGAACTCGCAGGCAGTGATGGCGTTGTCCTTGACGGTGATGGTCACCTCG
>CADCAD010000033.1:7058-25173 GCA_902799325.1 uncultured Ruminococcus sp.
CGCCGTAGCCGTTGCCGTTGCCCTCCTCGTCGCCGGTGTAGACGCTGCTTTTGCCGGTGTAGACGCCGTCCTTGTAGGCGCGGTTATCGCTGCCGCCGCAGCCGGCGAAGGAGGCTGCGAGCAAAAGCGAGCAGGCAAGCGTTGCAAATAGTTTTTTCATAGCTTTACTCCTCAAAATTGTTGTTGATAATTTCCTTGACCAGTCTGCCGTGCTCGAGCGCCACAGTGCGCTGCGCCACCTCGGCGACCTCGGGGTCGTGAGTGACGACAATCAGGGTGGTGCCCTGACGGTGAAGCTGCTTGAAGATGTCGATGACGATGTTCTCGTTGGCTTCGTCAAGGTTGCCGGTCGGCTCGTCGGCGAGAATGATTTCGGGATGGTTTATCAGCGCGCGCGCAATACAGACACGCTGCTGCTCGCCGCCCGAAAGCTGGCTGGGCAGATGCTTGGCGCGGTCGGCAAGACCGACGCGCTCCAGCGCCTCCAGCGCCTCCTTTTCATCGGGCATGCTGTGGTAATACTGCGACACCATGACGTTTTCCACGGCGGTCAGATAATTGACCAGATGGAACTGCTGGAATATCAAGCCGATTTTGTCGCGGCGGATTTCCGTCAGCTTTTTGCTGCTTTGCTTGGCGATGTCCACGCCGTCGAGAATGACCTCGCCCAAGGAGGGCTTATCCATGCAGCCGATAATGTTCATCATAGTGGATTTGCCGGAACCGGAGGGACCCATGATGGCAAGCCACTCGCCGTTTTCAACGGTGAGGTTCACATTGTCGAGCGCTTTAAGAGGACCGTAGATTTTTGATACGTTTTTTATTTCAAGTAAACTCATTGTTATTCTCCTTTTAATACCAAAGCCGGATCGACCTCCGTTGCGCTGCGCACAGGCAGCAGACAGGACAAGCCTGTCACCAAAACCGAAACAAGTATGGTGACGGGAATCAGCAGCCAGTGAAATTGGATGGAGCTGTTGAACACGTTCATGCTGACCGCCTGCGCAAAGATGAAGCCGCAGACAGAACCGATCAAGCCGCCGATGCCGCCGAGCAGCAAGCCCTCGCCCATAAATTCATAGATGATGCTGCGGTTTGACGCGCCCAGCGCCTTGCGCAAGCCGACCTCCCTGCGGCGTTCGGTAACAACCGCCATCATGGTAGTGGCGACGCAAATCATGGTGAGCAGCAGCACGACGACCGTGACGAGCAGCACCAGCGCCTGCAGCTTGGAAAGCACGGTGTTTTCGCTTTGCGTCACGCGCTTGACCATTCGCGCGGAAAGCCCGTCCACCTTTGCGGAAATAGTGCTGACATAGCTTTTCAGCTGATCCTGCGCGGCGGAAACACTCAGCTCCGCCATGTCGTAAACATCGGACTTTCCCGTCAGCGCGTCCATGTCGCCGATGGAAATAAAGATATATTTTTCCTCGTTGCCGCCCGTGTCGAGCACACCTGCAACGGTGAAATCGCGCGTATTTTGCTTGCGCTCGCCGCCGCTTGCTTCGTCAGCGGTGGCAGGCAGGCCCTCCAAATCGTACACAAGCGTCACCGTGTCTCCTGCCTTCAGGGCGAGGGTTTCGGCGGTTTCCTTGCCGACGAGCGCCTGTCCGTTTGCGGACGGCCATTCGCCGCTGATACGCCAGTAGGGACTGGTTTTTTGCACGCCTTCAAAGTCGGTGCCTGCCGCCATGACAGGGCGTTCAAAGACGGTTACGGATTCATAGCGGTAGGGCGCCACGCCGACGACCCGGCTGCTTTTGATGCTGCCGACCGCCTTGTCGATAGCGCTTTTGGTAAGCTTGCCGGAATCGGACGAGGTGAAGATCATATTGGCGCCGTAGCTGCGGAACTGCTCGCCCATTTGGCGCGGCACATCGTAATAGATAGTGACCAAGCCCGAAAGTATCGTCGCGCCCACCGCGATGGCGAGCAGCGCGACCAGCATGCGCGACCGGCGGCGCAAAAGCGACGCGGTGATCATGCGCAAAAACATGGTTTGCTTTTTCATAATGGTTCTCCTTTCCCCCGTTATCGTCCGTGCAGCACTTCTGCGGGGCGGAGCCTGAGTAACATGCGGATGGCGGGAATACTGCCGGCAAGGGTGACAATGACAATGAGCACCGCCACCAGCGGAATGACCATCGGCTTCATTTCAATAGAAGCGTTAAACACGGTTTGACCGATAATCTGCGCAAAGCCGTAGCCCATAAAGTAGCCCGCCACGCCGCCGACGATGGCAGTGATGATGATTTCGGTCAGCACGATGCCCGAAATACTGTAGTCGCGCGCGCCGATTGCCTTCAGCAAACCTATTTCGTTGCTGCGCTCCATGACGCTTGCGGTCACCAAGTTGGAGATGCCGAGCGCCGAGCCGAACAGGCTGAGAATGGTGATGAGCACCATCAGCAGTTGGGTTTTGTCCAGAATGTTGCCCTCTGACTCCGCGACCTGCCGCACAGGCGACGCCACGGAATCGGGGATTGCCTCCTGAATTTGGTAGCAGATGGAGCTGACATACGCCGTGCAGTACCACGTTTCATAGTCCGCCGGAGAAAGCGAGGCAGGACCTTTTGTCGCCGCCTTGCGCGCCAGCTCGTTGTCCGGCGTGGTGATGGCGCTGACCTCGATGCTGTCAATCAGCCCTGCGTTGTTTGAAAGCGCCTGCACGTTGCCGACCGTGGTAAAAAGCTGTTCATCCTCGTCGCCGCCGGCGTCAAAAATGCCGGTGACGGTGAGGGCTTTGGAACCGTTGGCGGTGGAAACGGTGATGGTGTCGCCCGTCGCAAGACGGTGACGCTCGGCGTACACCGCTCCGACCATGACGGCGTTTTCGTTGCCGTCCTTTTGCTCGTCAATCCACTGTCCGCTGCGCACATCCCACCACGAGCGCAGGCTGTGGATGCCGGCGTCGAGCTCCTCGCCCGTGTTGAGCGAAAGATGATGGTTGAACCACGCGCCGTTGAGCTTGACGGCTTCGCCGTCGGCAGCGGTGACAGTGGTGCTGATGAACGGTGAAAAGTCGATGATATTAAAGCCCCAAAAGATGGTTTTGATTTTTCCCAAGTCCTCTTCCTTGAGGTGCGCCGAAGCGTCCTCGCCTTCGTCGAGCGCATAGAGGTCGTTGAGCACCGAGCTCTCCTTCGGCACAACGGTGATGTTGGCGCCGTATGCCTTCAGCTCCTGATTGACCTTGTCGCCGACGTCCAGCATAATATTGAGCATCGCCGTTGCCAGCGACGCGCCCAGAGCGATGGTGACGGCGATCATAATCATCTTGGATTTTTGCCGGAACAGCGCTCCCTTTATCATTCTGAAAAACATAACAATCCCCTTACTTAAACTTGCGCTCGTGCAGAATCAAGCCCTCAATCGGCACGATGATCTGTCCGTCGCGGACGGTGTAATCGATGACAATCGGATTGCAGCCGCCCTTGAAGCCGATGGTGTTGACGTTCATGACAACATCGCAGCGCTTACAGACGATTTGACCGCTGCGCTCAAAATAGCCTGCCTCGCCGCAGATGTCGCAGGCGTCAAGCCCTACGCCGTAGGAGCTTGAATTCGGCTTTTTGATGACGATAAAGCGGATTTCCGTTCCATTTTCGGTGGTGTAGGCAAAGCGGTGGAGATGGCCGTCGTCTACCTGCGAAAAGCTGACGTACATATTTTGGCTGTCCATATCACACTGCTCCACCGGCGCCTCGACCGGCTTTTTGTTGTTGTAGGCGTCGATTGCCGTGAGGTTGACCACCGACATCGCCACGCAAAGCGCCAGCACAATTGCCCAGCGGCGCCGGTTGCGCATGCCTGCCCTGATTTTGCGCAGCTGCGCCGGATTGTCGTATTCCTCGCGCACGCGGCAGCTGCGGACAAACTGAATCAACGCAACCGCCAGTATACATGCCAGCACGCCGAAAATGAACAAATCCTTGTTATTATTGACAAATTGCAGAATCGGGAACAAAAAACGGAACAGCTCCCTGTCACGGTTTTGACGGATAATTTGCAGCTGCGTTAAAAGCTGGATATATCTGCCCATGACGCTGAAGCCCGACACCAGCACCGCAATATCGAAAAAGACAACCGCTGTGGCATGGTGTGCATGCTTTGTCAGCTTGAACGCCGCGATACCCGTGAGCAGCACCAGCAGGAATCCAAGGACCATGCCGATGATACGGTAGAGGAAGTCCGTGGAAAACACGGACTTGCCCTGCAAATCGAACTTGAACGGATAGGCAAGCACGTCGGGCAGCACATACACCGCCGTGGTAAACAGCACGCACAAGCCTGCCGCGGTGACGAAATACTGCGTGACAAAGCGCCATTTTTTGACCGCCAGCCACAGCACCGCGAGCAGCGCCAAGGCGACGGACGCGATCAGCAGCACGGTCAGCAAATGATAGGTAAAGCGGTTCCAATACGGCAGCTTGAGGGTGGTGTTGGTGTTCTTCTGCACCGACACAAACACCGACGCCGCCACCGACAGCGCGCTGCCTGCCAAAAATACGACACGGCAGATTTTGTTGAACCTGAATTTTACAAAAGCATAAAGCATGCCGAAGAAAACGGCGGCCATCGCCAAATCCTCGGTCAGCTGAACAAAATATTTTAGCATAAACATTCCTCGTCAGTTCTGATTATTGAGAGTTTTATCCGCGTGCGCGGCACGCGGCGCAGCTCTGCGCTCTCATACTATCTTCTGATAAAACGCTTTCCTGTCTGACGTATAAAAGCGTCAGTTTAAAAGTGTTTTTTCAGAAAATAGTATAATCTCTCAAAAACGGGGATTGGCAGCCCTCAAAAAGAGGGCTGCCTGAAGACAAACTCTTAAAAGGATAAAAGGTGATTAAACGGTAACAGGGCCGGTGTACTCCCATGTCTTGGTAACAGACAGGGGCTCGCCGTTCTTGAAGTAATCGTCGAAGGTGCCGCCGGGGCCGGTCAGCGCGTCGCTGTGAATGAGGTAGTCATTGTCAGCCGGGCTGTGGATGGTGATGGTCAGCTCGTAGGTACCTGCGTCGGGCAGCTTGATGTTGGCGCCGTAGTGCGGGCCGTCGGAAGCCGCCATTTCCATAAAGGTACCCTCTGCCTTTACCTCGCTGCCTGCGGTTATTTTGTAGTCAACGGTGAGGTAAGGAACCCAAGAGCCCTTTTCATAGCCGAGGGTGTTCTCCAGTGCAGAGATGTCCGCCTCGAGGTGAATGTCGTAATCCTCTGCCTTCTGCTTCTTGATGGTCGCGCCTGCGGTCATGGGAACAGCCTGGAAGAATACGGCGGAAACGTTCATAAAGCCAACCTCTTCGTCCTCAAAGATGGGATACTCGGTAAAGCCTGCGTCTTCCGCGTTGTCCTCCGCTGCCTTGGTTTCTTCTGTCTTGGCGTCCTTGGTGTCCTTCTTTTCTTCGGCAGCGCTGCTGTCAGCCTTGGAAGAACTGTTGTTGCCGCAGCCGGAAAGAGCGGCGGTAGCGGTCACCGCGATTGCCGCGGCACAGAGGATTGCAAGAATCTTCTTCATGTTTACATTACTCCTTTATATGATGTTTATTTTGAACAATACTCGTGTGAGCATCTATTCACCTGTTTATTTGCCGGCGGCAAGCTGCGCCCGCATTTTCTTGTTTTCAAAGTGCTGTCTGATAAACAGATACACAGTGATGCACAGCAGGATAACCTGCGGCACAATGGTTTCGGTGTGCGGATAAATGCCGAAGACGTCAAGGAAGTCGTTGACGGGAATGGTTTCAATCAGCGGCGTCACGCCCTGAATCTTGAGCACCAGCTCGAACGAACCCTCCATCAGCTCCTTGATACCGGCGCCGAGGAACGAAATCGCCATAATCGACATCAAAATGCTCGTGGCAAGGAAGAACGGCTTCAGCGGCAGCTTGACAGAGAAGAAGCGGATAGCGATAAAAATCGCTGCCAGCACTACCGCGGCGACAACAACGCCCAGCCAAAGCCAGCCTACGCCGTCGCCCTCCTGCGCGTCGGTGATAATCTGCTGATAGAACAGAATTACCTCGGCGCCCTCGCGGAACACCGCCAGAAACGCGGTGAAGCCCAGCGCAATCATGCTGCCGCGCGAGACGGAGCTTTCGACCTTTTTGTCCAGATAGCTCTGCCAAACCTCGGACTCGGATTTGTGCAGCATCCAGTTGCTGACGTAAAACAGCACCGCAACCGCAATCAGCGCCGTAATGCCCTCAATCAATTCCTGATTGGCGCCGCCGTTGGTGGCGTTGGCATTTTTGATGGCGTTCAACAGCATCGCCGCGCCGAAGCTGAGCGCAATGGCGACCAGCGAACCGATGTAAACCGCGCGGACATGCTTTTTGTTGCCCGATTTAATCAGATAGGCGATAATGCCGCCGATGACGAGAATCGCTTCGATGCCCTCGCGCAGCAGAATAATAAACGCCTGAACGAACACCGCGCCGGCGCTTCCTGCGCCGCCCACGTTGTCGGTGACCTTGTCCTCCGCCAGCACCGTACCCGTCAGACGGGTGTAATTGTCGGCAAAGGGTTTATCATCAGCATATTTTTGCACAAACGTTTCGCTGACGTTGCTCAGCAGCGGCGCATCGGTGTAAAGACATTTCATCAAATTGTCCGCCGCCTCGTCATAGTCGGAAAGCGAATTGGACTTCGCCGCCTGACGCAGGTCACGGTAGTAAAACTCGACCTCGTTTTTGCGTGCGCCCGAAATGCGCGCCATGGTCTGCCGTTCAAATCCGCACACCTCATAGTAGCCGTAGTACGCGTCCTGCGCGCATTTATATGCGGCGTCGGTGTTGCCGTTTTCGAGATTTTCACGTCCCGCGGCGACCACCTTGTCGATGGCGTAGGCTACCTCGTTCATGTTTGTTTTGTCACTGTCCGGAAAATACGCCGGCTGCGCTTCCTTCCAAGTGGCGTAATGCTCCGTTTCCGCGGCGGCAAACGCCTGCAGCGACGCAATTGCCGTCAGCGCGGCAAACACAACGAGAAGCGCGGCAAAAAACCTTTTGTGTGATGAAGCCTTGGCTGTCACACAGAACACCTCCTGAAATTGCATAGTTAGTTTAGGCTAACTATTTTTGTTGAAATAAAGCCGCTTTCTGTCGGCTTTGATATTATCTTGCTTTTATTCGTTAAGCGACTTTACTATCAGTTACCGCACGCTAACCAGCGTACAAAAAAATAAAGGATTTTTTCCGATAGATACTATATCACACGAAAACGCCTTTGTCAAGCGGTTTTTTTAAGTTTTAAAAAGTTTTTCAAAAACACACAAGGGCGGCAGTTTGCCGCCCTTGTGTCAATGCAATTCTTGTTTCACAGTGTATTTGTCAGCTTTCCGCCATCCATTTTCAGGACAATATCCGCATAGTTTGCGGCTTCGCTTTCGTGCGTGACCAGCAGCACGGCTGCGCCCCCCGCTGCCGTGTCGCGCAGCAGAGAAAGCACCTTGGCGGTGTTTTCGTCGTCGAGGTCGCCTGTCGGCTCATCGGCAAGCACAATCGAGGGCTTGTTAATCAGCGCGCGCGCAATCGCCATGCGGCGCAGCTCTCCTCCCGACAGCTCGCCCGGCATAGCGTCCCGCAGCGCGGCGATGCCGACGGTTTCCAACAGCTCCAAGGCATACGCTTCTGCGCGTTCGCCTGCCATCAGCGACGGCAGCAGCACGTTTTCCAGCACGGTTAAGCTCGCTATCGGCGTGCTGCCCTGCGGAATGACGCCGATGTGACGGTTGCGGAACGCCGACAGCGCCTTGTCGGACAGCGCATAGATATCCCTGCCGTCAGCCAACACCCTGCCGCTGTCGGGCGCCAGCAAGCCGCCGAGCATATGCAGCAGCGTTGTTTTGCCGCTGCCCGACCTGCCGAATACGGCGGTGAGGGCATTTTCCTCCAACGCGAAATCCGTTTCGCCGACAGCGTAAAAATAACCTGCGCCGCCTGTTTTGCGGTTGTATTTTTTACTGACTTTCTCTGCCGTCAGCTTCATCCGTTATCACCCCTGAGAATCAATCCCGTGTCAATTTTGCTGATTTTATACGCCGAAACCGCCGCGGTCAGCGCGCCTGCCGCCACGGTGAGCAGCACGGTAACCGCCGCCGCTGCCGCCATCATCAGCGGCGAGGGCAACAAAAACGGCAAGCCGATGCTTTGGGCAATCAGCGGCGCAAACAGCGCCGCGAGCGCCAGCGTAATCAACACGCCGAGCAAGCCGCCGGCAAGCGTGAGCAGCGCGTTCTCCTGAAAGACAAAGCCGGCAAGCCTTGCGCGCGACGCGCCCAAAACACGCAGCACGGCAAATTCCTTTTTGCGCTCGTTCATTATCATAGTAAAGGCGACCGCCATCAGCACGGCGGACAACACCCACATCACCACCATCAGCACCATCAGCACGCCGATCATGCCCGAAACGCCCGACAGACTTGACGCGACATCGGAAATCATATTTTGCGTACGGATTGCCTTGACCTGCCGCACATGGAGGTTGATATCGCCCACCACATCGTCAATGTCATAGCCGTCCTGCACCTTAATCAGCACGGAGGACACCACCCTGTCCGGGTCAACCACGCGCTCCTGATTGGGATTTTTTTCGTTATGCGCCTTTATCAGCTGCTTCATTGTATCGGCGTTGACATACATGGCGCTGTCCAACTCGGTGCCGGTTTTGTCGAGCACTGCCTGCACCCGGAGCGTTTCGCCGAAGATGACCACCGTCATATCGCTGTTGGGCGTGACGTCGCTGCCAATGACCGCATCGTACAGCTGCAAGTCGTCGGAGTAGCTTTTTTCCACCCAAGGCTGCACCGAAAAATCGGTTTTCGGATCAAAACCGATGATTTGCAGCCGGGTAGAGCAGCAGGACGCCTTTGCGGAAGCAAGGAAACACTGCGCCGTGATTTTATCAATCCCCTCGATTTCATTTTTGATTTTGTCGTAGTATTTGGCGTCCATATAAAACTGTCCGGGCTTGCCCTGAATGATGATGGAGTCATAGCTGACCTTGGAGGTCGCCGCGTACGGCACCACCACAATGTCTGCTCCCAAGCGTGCCGAAAGGCTGTCGAGTCCGTTGGAAAGGCTTGAAACCATCAGCGAACCGCCAAACGCCGAAAACGCCAGAAACGCTGCGATGACAAGCAGCGCAACGCTTCGGACGGGTTTTTTGATGATATTTTTGAGGGATAATCCGTTGATTGACTTCATATTATTGCTCTTTCTTTTTGAGGTGGATGACAGCGCTTGCCAATGCCGCCAGCGCCGTCAAGGACGCGAACAGAATGGTAAACGGGCGGAAAACGCTGACGCAGCGCATGGAATTCATCATGCAAAGGCTGATGACAACGCCCGGGACAATTGCCGTTAAAACTGCCGTGAGAACAGCCGCCAGCTCCAGTCCCGCCTTTACCTTTCGGTCGGGAATAATAATAGCGGCAAGCGACATTCCCGTCAGCAGCGCTCCGAGCGCGGTGACGGCGTTTTGTGCCCAGTGACAAGCCATAACAGTGACGCCGTGCCCGGCACAGGCGGAAAAGAAGGTGAACGAACCGATGCAGAGCGCCAAGCTGAAAATAAGTAAAATGATATTCGGAATATGACGTTTTAATTTCATATGTTTCCTCCCAGAAGATTAGTTTTGGCTAACTTTCGGAAATTGAAAATCCTCGTCTTTTTTGCCGAAGGGCGTTGTGCGGATAAAAACAAGATACTCACGCAGCTTAATCAACGCCTGCAGGCTTTCGTCGCTGATGCTGTGCTCAATGCTGCAGGCGTCCTTTTCGGCAATCGCCTTATTGACGCCTAAATCCGTCAGCAGCCCGTAGATGATTTGGTTGCGCGTCATAATTTGCGCGGCAATTTCCTCGCCCTTGGGCGTCAGCTCCACCGTGCGGTTAGGCAGAATGGCAAGATAGCCTGCCTCCTCCATCTCCTTCAGCGACACCGAAACCGTCGGCTTGGTGACGCCCAGCTCGCGCGCGATATATGCGCCGCGCACCACGCCCTTTTCACGCAGGCGGTATATCGCCTTCATATAGTCTTCGACTTTTTGATTTGTGCCCATTGTTTTCCCTCTCCGCGAAAGTTAGCCTTTGCTAACTATATTACAAAACAGAACGGTTGGGCAGTTAGCCCAGCCTTACTGTCATTATAGCGATTGCGCTCATTTTTGTCAAGAGTCATTTTTATTTCTCAAGGATTCCGAGGGCGACAACGCAGTTATGCGAAATTTTGTTATGCACAGATTATTTTATCAAGCGCCGTATTCTTTCCACCGCTTCCAGCGTGTTTTCCCTTGAATTGAAGGAGGTCAGGCGGAAATAGCCGCTGCCGTTTTTGCCGAAGCCCTCGCCGGGCGTACCGACAACGGCGGCGTTTTCGAGCAGATAGTCAAAGAACGCCCAGCCGCTCATGTCATCGGGGCAGCGCAGCCAGATGTACGGCGCGTTTTTGCCGCCGGTGTAGTAGACGCCCAGCTCGTCGAGCGCGGCGGAAATGATGGCGGCGTTTTGCTTGTAATAGTTAAGGTTTTCCTGAATTTGCTGCTGTCCCTCGCGGCTGAACACCTCCGCCGCGGCGCACTGCACCGGCCACGAAACGCCGTTGAACTTGGTCGCCTGGCGGCGATACCAAAGCGCGTGCAGGCTGTGCCCGTCGCGCTTGAGCTCCTTTGGGATTACGGTGTAGCCGCAGCGCGTGCCGGTAAATCCGGCGGTTTTGGAGAGAGAGCACAATTCAATGGCACATTCTCTTGCGCCGTCTATCGCAAAAACAGAGCGCGGGCTGTCGTCCTTGATAAACGCCTCGTAAGCCGCATCGTAGAGAATCACGGCGTTATTCTCCAGCGCGTAGTCCACCCATTCCTTCAGCTGCGCCGCGCTGTAGACGGCGCCGGTCGGATTGTTGGGCGAGCAGAGGTAGATGATATCTGCCTTGACGCTTTTGTCGGGCATGGCGAGGAAGTGGTTGTCGCGGTTGGAGGAGGCATAGATAATCCTCCGCCCTGCCATGATGTTCGCGTCCACATAAACGGGATAGACAGGATCGGTGACAAGCACGGTGTTGTCCTTGGAGAAAATATCGGGCAGGTTGCCGCAGTCGGACTTGGCGCCGTCGGACACAAAAATCTCATCCGCAGCCACGCTTACACCAAAGCTTTTGTAGTAGCCTGCAATTGCCTCGCGGACAAAATCGTAGCCCTCGTATTCGGGATAACCTTTGAAGGTTTCCTTGTATTTCAAATCCTCGCAGCCCTTTTTCATGGCTTCTACCACAATGGGCGCGAGCGGCAGGGTGACGTCGCCGATGCCCAAGCGTATGATTTCCTTTTCCGGGTGCGCGGCGGCAAATTCATTGGTTTTGCGCGCCACATCGGCAAAAAGATAGTTGGGCACCAGCCTGTCAAAGTTGTCATTGATTTTCATAGCGTTAACCTCTCAGCGCCGCCCTGATAAACGCCGCAAACAGCGGGTGCGGCTTGTTGGGGCGGCTCTTAAATTCGGGATGATACTGCACACCGACATAAAACGCGTGGTCGCTTATTTCAATTGTCTCTACCAGACTTTTGTCGGGAGACAAGCCGGATAGCCGCAAGCCGCTGCTTTGCAGCCTCTCGCGGTATTGGTTGTTAAATTCGTAGCGGTGACGGTGGCGCTCGCTGATGCGCGCTTTGCCGTAAGCCGCTTTTATGACGGTGTTCTCCTGCAAAACACAGGGATACGCACCCAGACGTAAGGTGCCGCCCTTGTCGGTTTGATCGCTTTGGTCGGGCAGGAAGTCAATCACCTTCGGCACGTCCTGCGCAAACTCGCCGGAGTGGGCATTTGACATTCCGGCAACATGCCGCGCAAACTCAATGACCGCCACCTGCATGCCAAGGCAAATGCCGAAATACGGCAGGCGATTTTCGCGCGCAAACTGCGCGGCGGTAATCATGCCCTCAATGCCGCGCTTGCCGAAACCGCCGGGAACAATGACGCCGTCCACACCGCCGAGAATGTCCGATACATTTTCGGGCGTGATGGTTTCGGAATCAATCCATTCAATCAAAACCTCCGCGTCCTGATAGTAGCCTGCATGGCGCAGCGCCTCGGCAACGGAAAGGTACGCGTCGTGCAGCTCCACATATTTGCCCACCAAGCCGATGGTCACCTGCTTTTTGCGGCTCTTGATACGCGCCACCATTTGCATCCAATCGGACAAATCGGGCTGTGGGCAATCGAGCTTCAATTCGCGGCAGACAATGTCGGACAGATGCGCTTTTTCGAGCATCAGCGGCGCTTCATACAGCACCGGGAGCGTCAGGTTTTCCATCACACAATCGCGGCGCACATTACAAAAATGCGCCACCTTGTCAAAGATGCTTTCGTCGGTAATCGGCTCGTCCGTGCGCAGAATGATGATGTCGGGCGACACGCCCAAGCCCTGCAATTCCTTGACGGAATGTTGGGTCGGCTTGCTTTTGTGCTCGCCGGACGCTTGACGGATGGCTTCCAAAAAAGGCTGACTTTCAATGTCGCCGATGGTGCCGCCGATTTCGGTAATCACCACGTCCGCGTCGGACTTTTTGCCGACAGAATAGATAAACCGCTTGATTTCGTCGGTGATGTGCGGAATGACCTGCACGGTTTTGCCGAGGTACTCTCCCCTGCGCTCCTTGGCAAGCACGTTGGAATACACCTTGCCGGTGGTGAGGTTGGAAAACTGGTTCAAATTCTCGTCGATGAAGCGCTCGTAATGCCCGAGGTCGAGGTCGGTTTCTGCGCCATCCTCGGTGACATACACCTCACCGTGCTGATACGGGCTCATGGTGCCGGGATCGACATTGATGTAAGGGTCAAGCTTCTGCGCCGCGACCTTTAGACCGCGCGCCTTCAGCAGCCGTCCGAGGGATGCTGCGGTGATACCCTTGCCCAGCCCCGACACCACGCCGCCGGTTACAAATATATATTTTGTCATTTTTCACCTCACAGATTCGTGTAACCCATCAAGTCTTTGTCCACCTCGCGTGCGCAGTCGATGCCCTCGCGAATCGCGCGGACAACCAGCGACTGACCGAGGTGCATATCTCCCGCGACGTAAACATTTTTCACGTTGGTGCGGTGTCCGTTTGCCGTGACATTTGTCCGCGCGTCCACCTCTACGCCGAAGGCTTCCGTGACATAGCTTTCGCTGCCGAGGAAGCCTGCGGCAATCAGCACAAGCTGCGCTTCCACCTCGGTTTCGCTGCCCTCAACCGGCACCATTCTGCCGTTTTTGCCGCGTTCCAGCCTGACAAGAACCACTGTCCTCAGCCTGCCGTTTTCGTCCTTCAAAAACTCTTTGACGGTTGTCTGATACAGACGCGGATCGCTGCCGTAGACCGCCGCCGCTTCCTCCTGACCGTAATCGGTTTTGCAAACGCGCGGCCACTCCGGCCACGGATTGTTCTCCGCCCGTTCGTCGGGCAGCTTGGGCATCATCTCAAGCTGTAGGATACTCTTGGCACCATGCCGGACGCAGGTGCCCACGCAGTCGTTGCCTGTGTCGCCGCCGCCGATGACGACGACGCTTTTGTCCTTCGCGGATAGAAACGCTCCTTCTTTTAACCCATTATCAAGCAGCGCCTTCGTGGTTGATTGCAGAAAATCCACCGCGAAGGTTACCCCCTCTGCTTCCCGTCCGTTTACGTTGATATCGCGCGGCTGGGACGCGCCGCAGGCGAGAATCACACAATCAAAATTCTCTTTCAGCTCCTGCGCGGACACATCTGTGCCGACATTGGTGTTTGTTTTAAAATCCACGCCCTCCGCCTTCATTAAATGGACGCGGCGCTCGACGATATGCTTTTCGAGCTTCATATTGGGAATACCGTACATCAGCAAACCGCCGATTCTGTCGCTGCGTTCAAAAACCGTCACACTGTGACCGCGGCGGTTCAAAAGCTGCGCTGCCGCCAAGCCTGCCGGTCCCGAGCCAACGACGGCAACGCGCTTGCCGGTGCGCACCTGCGGCGGCTGCGGACGGACTAAGCCCTCCGAGTAGGCGTTTTCGATAATGCTGTATTCATTCGCCCTGACGGTGACGGCATCACCGTTTGCCCCGCAGGTGCAGGCTTTTTCGCACAGCGCAGGACAAACGCGTGAAGTGAATTCAGGGAAGGGATTGGTTAAGCTAAGTCTTTGATACGCCTGCTTCCAAGCGCCGAGACTGACCAGATGGTTCCACTCGGGAATCAGGTTATTGAGCGGACAGCCGGAAAGCATGCCGTTTATCGGCAAGCCCGACTGACAAAACGGCACGCCGCAGTGCATGCACCGCTCGCCCTGTCGCTTTTGCTCCTGCTCGGAGAGCGGTGTGTGAAATTCGTTGTAGTGCCGAATACGCTCCAAGGCGCTCACAGCCGGCGCGTCCTGTCGTTCGTATTCCATAAATCCAAAGGGATTTCCCATTTAGCTCTCCTCCTGTCTTTGATGAATCAGCTGATAAAAGGCTTCGATTTTGGACGTTTCACGATCCATGCCGCTGCGCTCGTTTTGCTCGATGGCTGCGGTAATGCTTTTATAGTCGTGCGGAATAATCTTCTTGAAAAGCGGCAGATAGTCGGTGAAATTGTCGAGAATCCGCCTGCCCTTTTCGCTGTTTGTCACGGCGACGTGTTCCTCTATCAAGGCTTTCAGGTCGTCGATATCGCGCTGCTCGCTCAGCTCGCCGCACTCGACCAGCTCCTTGTTCAGGCGCTTGTACAGGTGATGGTGCTCGTCAAGCACATACGCCACACCGCCCGACATACCGGCGGCAAAATTTTTGCCGGTTCTGCCGAGGATGACGACCTTGCCGCCGGTCATATACTCGCAGCCGTGCTCGCCGACGCCTTCCACCACCGCCACGGCACCCGAATTGCGCACGCAAAAGCGCTCGCCTGCCACGCCGTTGATGAACGCCTTGCCGCTTGTGGCACCATAGAGAGCAACGTTGCCGATGATGATGTTTTCCTCGGCTTTAAAGCGGCTGCCCTTGGGCGGATAGACAATCAGCTTGCCGCCCGAGAGTCCCTTGCCAAAGTAGTCGTTGCTGTCGCCGCGCAGCTCCATGGTCAAGCCGTTCGGAATGAACGCGCCGAAGCTTTGACCGCCTGCGCCGTTGCAGAGAATTTTGTAGGTATCGTCGGGCAAAGTGTCGCCGTATTTTCGGGTGATTTCCGAGCCAAACGCGGTGCCGAGAGAGCGGTCGGTGTTTTTGATGTCGATTTCAATGGTCTTTGCCTTTTTCAGCTTTTTCGCAATAACGCGCTCGTCAAGCGTTTCGGAAAGCTTGAAATCGTATTTATTTTTATTTGTATAGCTGATTTTTTCATCGGCAAAATCGGTGTTGAGCAACAGCGACAAATCAATTTTGTTTGCGCCAATCTTCTGCTTCAGCAAGTCGGTTCTGCCGACCAATTCGTCCACCGTGCGCACGCCGAGCATGGACATGTATTCGCGCAGCTCCTGCGCGATAAACAGCATGAAGTTCATCACATATTCCGGCTTGCCCTTGAAGCGCTTGCGCAGCTCGGGGTTCTGGGTTGCGACGCCGAAGGGACAGGAATCCAGATTGCATACGCGCATCATGGCACAGCCGAGCGTGACCAGCGGCGCCGTTGCAAAGCCGAATTCCTCCGCGCCGAGAATGGCAGCAACCGCCACATCTCTGCCGGTCATCAGCTTGCCGTCGGCTTCGATTACAACCTTGTCGCGCAAGCCGTTGAGCAGCAAGGTCTGGTGCGCTTCCGCGAGTCCCAGCTCCCACGGCAAACCGGCATTGTAGATGGAGCTGCGCGGCGCAGCGCCGGTGCCGCCGTCGTAGCCGGAAATCAAAATGACCTCCGCGCCTGCCTTGGCTACGCCTGCCGCCACGGTGCCGACGCCTGCTTCGGAAACAAGCTTAACGGAAATCCGCGCCCTTTTGTTGGCTTTTTTGAGGTCGTAAATGAGCTGCGCCAAATCCTCAATCGAATAAATATCGTGGTGCGGCGGCGGTGAAATCAGCGACACACCGGGCGTGGAATGGCGCGTTTTGGCAATCCACGGACTTGTTGCCGGGCAGATGACCGCCCTCGCCGGGCTTGGCGCCCTGCGCCATTTTGATTTGGATTTCGTCGGCGGAATTGAGATACGCCGAGGTCACGCCGAAGCGTCCCGACGCCACCTGCTTAATCGCGGAGCAGCGGTTTTCTTCTGTGCCTTTAGTCGCAATGCGCTCAGGGCTTTCGCCGCCCTCGCCGGAATTGGACTTGCCGCCGAGCTTGTTCATGGCGATTGCCAAGGCTTCATGCGCTTCCTGTGAAATGGAGCCGTAACTCATGGCGCCGGTTTTGAAGCGCCTCACAATGCTGTCCACGCTTTCTACCTCGTCAAGCGGAACCGGGTTTTCTGCGTAGTTAAAATCAAGCAGTCCGCGAAGGCTGACGGGCTCCATTTCCTCCGTCAGCAGCTTGGAATATTCCTTATATCGGTCGTAGTTATTCGTCTTTGTCGCAGCTTGAAGCGCGTGAATAGTTTGAGGATTGTAAAGGTGCTCCTCTTTTCCGCTGCGGATTTTGTGGCTGCCGCGCGAGGGTAAATCCGCGTTGACGGACAGCCCCAGCGGATCAAAGGCGGCGGTGTGCAGGCGGTCGTTGGTCTGCTCGATATCCTCCAGAGTGATGCCGCCGATACGGCTGACCGTGCCGGTGAAGTAAGCGTCAATCAACTCCTTGCCGAGTCCGATTGCTTCAAAATTCTTTGACCCCTGATAGGATTGCAGGGTGGAAATGCCCATTTTGGACGCAATTTTGACAATACCATGCAGCACCGCGTCGTTGTAGTCCTCCACCGCCGCGTAATAGTCCTTGTCGAGCAAATCGTCGTGAATCAGCTCGTGAATGGTTTCGTGCACCAAATACGGATTCACGGCGCTCGCACCGTAGGCGAGCAGGGTGGCAAAATGGTGCACCTCGCGCGGCTCGCCGCTTTCCAATACAATTGACAGCGAGGTGCGGCGCTTGGTGACGACCAAGTGCCGGTGCAGCGCCGACACTGCGAGCAGCGACGGAATCGCCAAGCGATTTTCGTCCACACCCCTGTCGGACAGAATCAGAATATTGGCGCCGTTGTGCACCGCCTTGTCCGCCTCGATAAACAGACGGTTAATCGCCTTGCTGAGCTTGGTATTCTTATAATACAGTATCGGAATGACGGCGACCTTGAACCCCGAAATGTTCATCTTTTTAAGCTTGAGCATACCCGTGGAGGTCAAAATCGGATTGACGACCTTCAGCACGCGGCAGTTTTCGGGCTTTTCCTCCAGCAGTTTGCCGTCCTCGCCGATATAGATGGTAGTGGAGGTGACGATCTCCTCGCGGATGGCGTCAATCGGCGGATTGGTGACCTGCGCAAAGCTCTGCTTAAAATAGTCAAACAGCGGCTGCGGCTGCTTGGACAGCACCGCGAGCGGCTTGTCGCTGCCCATGGCGGCAATCGGCTCCGCGCCTGTCTGCGCCATCGGCAGAATGGTGGTCATCACGTCCTCATAGGTGTAGCCGAACGCCTTTTGCAGCCTGCGCTTTTCGGGGCGCGGGTGTTCTTCCACCTTGGCATTCGGAATTTTCAGATATTTTAAGCGAATCAAATTCGCGTCCAGCCACTCGCCGTAGGGCTTGCGCGAGGCGTAATGCATTTTGATTTCCTCATCGTCAATCAGCCGTCCCTGCACGGTGTCCACCAGCAGCATTTTGCCGGGGTGCAGGCGCTCCTTTTTGACGATTTTTTCCGGCGGCACCGGCAGCGCGCCGACCTCTGAGGAAAGAATCAGATTATCGTCGTCGGTGATGTAGTAGCGCGACGGGCGCAAGCCGTTGCGGTCGAGCACAGCGCCCATCACGTCGCCGTCGGAAAAGAGGATCGAAGCGGGGCCGTCCCACGGCTCCATCATCGTAGCGTAATATTGATAGAAATCGCGCTCCTTCTGCGGCATGGCGTGGTTGTTGTCCCACGGCTCGGGAATGGTTATCATAACCGCCAAAGGCAGGTCCATACCGCTCATAACAAGAAATTCCAGAGTGTTGTCAAGCCTTGCCGAGTCGCTTCCGTCGGGATTGACTACAGGCAGCACCTTGT